>DMST01000286.1:0-6076 GCA_003454975.1 Cytophagales bacterium
TGATTACGTTGCCGATGGGGATACCACCGTTGCCTGAAGAGCAGCTACCGGTGTTGTGCAGTACCACTACGCGGTTGGTGCTGTAGTCTAGTACAGGAGAACCTGAGCTACCACCCTCAGTGTCAGCATAGTAAGAAGTACGAGTGCTTCCTGCGTTGCGAATGGCAGCGATGTCGCCGCTGTAAGGGCTCTGGTCATCTACTACGGCAATACGCTTGCGTACACCGCCGGGGTGCTGAGGAATATAGATACGGTCGCCGTTAGAGGCAGCAGTGCTGCTCATAGTCAAGTACCCGTAAGTGCCGGTAGGGTTGCTAGGTAGCTTTACCAAGGCGTAGTCATAAGCACCGCTAGTTTTGATCAAAGTAGAGCTATTAGCTACCACGGTGCCGCTTTGCGCACCCGATCCGTTACAGTTACTGTACTCGTAGTCGAACAAGAAAGTAGTGTTATTGGCGGTGCTGCTGTTGCCAATACAGTGATTGTTGGTCATTACGTGACCTTCGCTACCCACAAGCCAGCCAGTACACAGGCCAGAACCGTTCATCAGCAGACGGCAAACCGCACGGGCGTTGGTGTACCTGTCAGTACCTACGTGGCAAATGGCCTCATCCATGTCGTTAGATCCACAGATGGTCTCACCTTTTGCATAAAGAGCAGCGATTTCTTGCTCAGAGAAACCGTATCCTACTTCGTCGATTTCGAAACCATAAGCATCGCTAGGCTTGCTAGAGTATAGACGAACGATGGCAGTTTCACCATAAATAGGGTTGGCCCAGAAGTCGCTAATTTCTTTGCGAGACTCTGCCCAAACTACCTTACCACCACCGGCATAAATGTGGCGCTCGTCAGTTTTAGGATTCAGAACTTCCACATAATCTCCAGGAGCCAAGTCGAAGTTTTTGAAGTGAATCCGTACGTAAGCCGAGTTAAGATTGGTAAATGTTTGTGAAAACACATACCCTGCAGTGGTAGCTGTATTGTAGGGGTGAGTGGTCTTTACATTGACTTGCACATCCTTACCAATACGCAACACGCGGGGGTCATAAGTGGTCTGGGCTTGTACAGACATACAAGCTATCAAACACACCAAGGCGCTTAATAAAACTTTTTTCATGTTTTGTAATTTTTAGGTTTTTAAAAAATGTTTGGTATAAAAATGAAATGAGTATTCAGGGGTGATAAGGGGGTCTTGCTAAGAAATAATTCAGTTTACAGGTTCCCTTTCGGGTTAGTTTAGAAAATGGGTTTAGTCAGCTCACTGCCAATGAGTGGTAGCGACCATGGGATAAATCTCCAAAAAACCTCCTTTATGCCGGGTTTCTAAAAATGATTCCCTACTTCTAAAAGTATCCCAGAACTATTTTAGGAATTTGCTCTGGAAATTGCAACAATGTTGCGCGTTTCGCGTTGCTATTTCTTTTTTATTCTGGTACCACATTTCATTCAGAAGAGAAAGTAGGATTATTCTGTGGGTGGATCGTGCGATATTGTTGTGCACGCATACTGTTGGTGCGTATTTATTGTATTGGGTAGATTGACCTTTGTATGGTCTTGATGGTTCTTACCCCATCCGTGTTTGATTGAAGTGCCCCACCGATGAACCCTAGCTAATTTCCACTAGTCAGGTGCTAAACACCGCCAAAAAGGTCCTTTCATTACCTTATACCAACGGTTTTACATTCGATGTCGTCCTAACTACCTTTTTGTCACAAATTTTAAACCTGGATTGTGATGAAAAACAGATTTTTTTGCGGGTTAGGTACCTTATTGGTGCTGACCTTGGCAGGATGCGGTGGGGAAGCTACCAAGGAAGTGGTAGAGATTCCTGGCTACACCATCGAGCAGTTCTACGACAATGAGGCCATTGGTGGTGGCGTCTTCAATGCAGACGAGACCAAATTGCTGGTGACTAGCAATGTCTCCGGTATTTATAATGTATACGAAATCGACCTGACTACCGGAGAAAAAACTCAGGTGACCAACAGTGAAGAAGAGAGCTTCTTTTCCATAGACTATGTGCCTGGAACGGAAGGAGACATTCTGTATTCGGCTGACAAGGGTGGTGACGAGAACGACCATATTTATTTGCGCAAAGCTGATGGCACCACGGAAGATTTGACTCCTGGCGAACAAGAGAAATCAGGTTTTTTCCGTTGGTCGGAAGATAAGTCGGCGTTCTACTACATCTCGAATGTGCGTGATCCTCGATTCTTCGACTTGTACCGCATGAATATTGCTGATTGGTCTTCTGAGATGGTCTATCAGAACAACGAGAACCTTTCGGTAAGTCAGATGTCTTGGGACGAGCAAACCTTGGCCTTGTCCAAATCCATCACCCGTGAAGAGACTAAGGTCTTCCTGTATGATCTAGCCTCTAAGGAGATGACCGAAATATCTGATCCGGCAGAGCCAGCGGTGTATAGTGCGGCTTCTTTTACCAGAGACGGTAAGGCCTTCTTGTATATGAGCGATGCGGGAGCAGAATTCAGTTACGTGATGCGCTATGATCTGGAATCTGGAGAGAGTACCACGCACTTTGCTACGGATTGGGATGTGATGTACACCGCAGAATCAGAAACGGGCAAGTATCAGGTAGTGGGCATCAACGAGGATGGAAAAACTACCCTTAAAATCACAGATGCTGAGGGCAACCCAGTGGCCTTCCCTGACATGGGTGACGGCTCTATTGCCAGCATTAATATATCGGATAGCGAAAACTTGGCTCGCCTCACGGTGAGTTCTTCCAAATCGCCTAGTAATCTGTTTCTCTACAACTTCGAAACCAAGGAAGTAAAGCAGCTTACCAATACACTCAATGCCGAAATTAATGGAGACCATCTGGTAGCGGCTGAGGTAGTGCGTTATCCTTCTTTTGACGGTCTGGATATTCCCGCTATCTACTATAAGCCCCAGCAGGCTACCGCTGATAATAAAGTGCCTGCCCTGGTTTGGGTACACGGAGGTCCTGGCGGTCAGTCTCGCGTAGGATTCAATCAGCTGATTCAGTATTTGGTGAATCACGGCTATGCGGTATTGGCGGTAAACAACCGCGGTAGCAGCGGCTATGGCAAAACTTTCTTTGCGGGCGACGACCGCAACCACGGAGACAAGGACTTGCAAGACTGCATCTACGGCAAGAAGTACCTGCAGTCGTTAGACTATATAGATGCGGACAAGATTGGCATCATTGGTGGTAGCTACGGCGGCTACATGACCATGGCGGCTATGACGTTCACACCTGATGAATTTAAGGTAGGGGTGAACTTGTTTGGAGTAACCAACTGGATTCGCACCTTGCGTAGCATTCCCCCCTATTGGGAAGCTGCTCGCCAGGCATTGTACCGTGAGATGGGTGACCCCAATACAGAGGATTCTACCCGCCTGTACGGGAACTCACCGCTGTTCCATGCGCACCAAGTGAAGAATCCTGTGATGGTATTGCAAGGAGCCAATGACCCTCGCGTGCTGCAAATAGAATCTGACGAGATTGTGCAGGCTGTAGAGGCTAACGGGGTGCCTGTAAAATATATCGTCTTCCCCGATGAAGGACATGGCTTTGTTAAGAAGGAAAATCAGATTACCGGATATAAAGGCATTCTGGAATTCCTAAATCAGCACCTGAAAGGGGCGGAAGCCGCTACAGCTTCTATGTAATCCAGGCTAGATAGTTTGAAAATAGAAACGCCGGACGCAGGCCTTGTAGAAGGACTCGTCCGGCGTTTTAATTTTATTTTGGACTTAGGCAGGAGCTGCAATTTGCATCAGAATACCGCAGAGCCACGCACCGTACGTGCCTAAAGCATAGCCCAATACGGCGAGTAATACTCCAACAGGGGCTAGTGCGGGATGGAAGGCGGCTGCTACCACGGGTGCACTAGCTGCTCCTCCCACGTTGGCCTGGCTACCCACGGCAATGAAGAAGAAGGGAGCTTTGATGACTTTGCCTACTACAAAGAGGATGGTAACGTGGAAGATCATCCAAACTATGCCCACCAGAAAGAGACCTGGATTCTCGAAGATGGCTAGCAAGTTCATGTGCATACCCACGGAAGCCACCAAAATGTAAAGCAATACACTAGCCATCCGGCTAGCTCCTACGCCTTCCAATGCTCGTACTTTGGGGTTGAAGGATGCGATGAGCCCAAAGGTGGTGGCGAACACCACCAACCAGAAGAATGAACTGGTAAGGCTGTATTTGGCCAGCCCAGGATAATTCTCTGAAATAAATGGAGCAATGATGTCGGCTAGGAAATGTGCTACGGCCACAAAGCCAAAGGCCACCCCCAATACCACCATGGAATCGGTAAGGGTAGGAATGCGGGTTACGCTGGCCCGGTAGGCCTCAATCTTGGCTTTCACATCATCGATGGCCGATGCATCTGCTTTGAAGAAGCGGTCAATGGCTTTGGAGCGTCCCGCACCATACAGCAAGAAACCCATCCAAATATTGGCGACAATAACATCTACGGCTACCGTTTTACTGAATAGGTCGTTACTAGCTCCAAAAACCTCCTTCATTGCTGTCTGGTTGGCACCGCCACCGATCCAGCTCCCCGCAATGGTAGCTAGCCCCCTCCAAACAGCGTCGGGGCCTGCGCCACCCACTACCTCGGGCGCGAAGATGGAAACGATGAGAATAGCCAATGGCCCTCCCAATACAATGCCTACGGTGCCCGCCAGAAACATCATAATGGCTTTTCCGCCTAGTCGCTTAATTTCTTTGAGGTCGATGCTGATAGTGAACAGCACCAAAGACGCGGGCAACAGATAGCGAGAAGAAACGAAGTACAAGCGGGACTCCTCGCCATCAATTACCCCCATGGTGTTGAGCAGGCCGGGGATGAAATAGCAAAGTAGAATGGCTGGTACGTAGGTGTAGAATTTTTTCCAGAAGCCTTCTTTGGCCGAAGAGGTTTTGAAAACCAAGGCCAAAACGACCATCAATATGCCCAGTACTACGGCATCATTGGTGATGAGGGCCGAGTGGTGTTGTTCTTCTCCCATGTTATAAAAAGTATCGGTAGTGGTTTTTATTTAACCCCCTAATAAACAAAAGGCGGGAGGCCAGAAAAAGCCGTTTATCGGATTTCTTGGTATAAATGCATGAGCTCGGCCAGCATCATGGCGGTGGCGCCCCATACTACCCGGCCGTCTACGTCGAAGTAGGGGAACTTGGGCATGTCGGATCTGGGCTCTACCTCTTTGATGGTATCTGGGTGGTTGAGGTGCTCCAAGGTGGTGGTGAGTACCTCCGCCACCTCGTGTTGGTCTGGCACAAAAGAGGGTGGCGCCGATACGTAGCCTACGGTGGGTAGCACCCAAAAGCCACTGGGCTGAATATAAAGTTTGGAAAGGGAACCAATTACCGTGACCGTTTGGGGCAGCACACCTACCTCTTCGTGCGCTTCGCGCAAGGCCGTTTCGGTCAGGTTAGCATCCTGGGGCTCCAGCTTACCGCCCGGGAAAGATACCTGCCCGCTGTGCGCGCCTTTTTCGTATTCGGGGCGCTGTATCAAGGGTAAGTGAACCTGCCCCTCTTTCTCGTAGAGCAGCACCAACACACCACTTTGCTTTCCTTCGTTCTCATCGGGGTAAGCAAAACGTTGGTTGCGGTAAATTTTAGGGACCATGCGCTGGTGCACACCCAGGCCGGGTAGGGGCTGAGCAAGTCGATCTGACAGCCGATCAATGAGTGTATTGAATTCCATTTACAAGGCTGAAAATACATAGAGTCTGTGAGACAATTATAGAATTTCATCCCTTCGGTACAGAATCGTCAAAGATGTTGCCTGTCTTATGTAGACATAATGTACTAGGTTTGTTGTCGCTCAAAAAGGCCAAGCCCCACAACTCTATGCAACTTGTAGATACCCTTGCTACTCTGAAAGCCTACCAACCTAGCCATGCAGAGGATGCCCAGTTTCAAAAAGACATGATTGCCTTTGTGGAGAAATATCCGGAGGATTTCCATTGCCGTACCACCTTGGAGGGGCACCTGACGGCGTCCGCCTGGATTGTGAACCCAGCACGCACAAAGTATTTGTTGACTCACCATGCAAAACTCAACCGTTGG
>DMST01000286.1:6136-8482 GCA_003454975.1 Cytophagales bacterium
TGAGGCGCTGGAGGAGAGTGGGTTATCCTCCGTACGGCTGGTATCTGATGCTGTTTTTGACTTAGATATCCATACAATTCCTGCCAGAAAGCAAGACCCGGAACATTTACACCTCGATGTACGGTTTCTAATAGAAGCTGACGACCAGGAAGCCTGGCAGGTATCGGAAGAGTCCCATGCCCTGGCCTGGGTTTCGGCAGCCCAAATACGAGAAGAAGTGGCAGAGCTATCCATGCTCCGCATGCTTGGTAAGACCCCTGATTCGCCCACATGAGCCATACACCCCAGCCCTCCCTTACGGTTAACGAAAAAGCCATTGCCCAGGTACTAGTCAACTCTGAAGCCCAGCCAGGCAATCAGGTGTGGCTTTCGCACCGTGCAGTAGGGGTAATGCGAGGGGCCTTAGAGGAGAAAATCCTGCTTTCTCAGATCCGGCAGATTACCTTCCAGCATAGACGACCTCTGCTGCCGATGATTGGCGGCGGAGCCCTTTTGGCTTTTGCGGGACTAGCCATTTATCAAGGGCGATTAGACCCTTTTCTGCTCCTACTCTTCTTTTTTGGGGCCTTTTTTCTGTTCTATTTTGGAGTAAACGGCCACCCGGTAATGGCCATTGAGCAGGATACCGCACCTTACGACGTACGCCTGCGCGAAGTACAGGGGCATCATAAAGCATTTGCCACTTTGGTAAATCAGGTGTTGGTGCACACGGATAATGGCCGGCAATGGTGGCTTTACGTTCCGTACGCCCCTTTGGATTTTCCTCAGGATGAACCCTTAAAAACTCCTGCAGAAGGATGGTCTTGGATGTCAGCCCAACAGGTAGGACAAGAACCACCCATGGGTAGCTGGTTTGTGAAGGTAGACATGGCCCGGGCCATCGGTCACTTCGAACCTACGGGGGATGGACAGGCCGGATTGCGGTTTGTAGGTACACTACCCCCTGAAAGTATAATTTTTGTGAAACGACCTTCTCATTTCGGCACCGTATCCATCACCTAGCAGGGAATTGAAATACACTGAAATTTTTCTAGACAGGTTTATCTGCTTTCTTGGACATTGAGACGTTATAGTAGAGTGTACCCATTGGGATGAAGTTTCGTCTATAGAAAACCTTCATTTGCCTACAAAATGTGGCTAGATAGATAGAAATCGATACTTTTCGTGTATATTTTGGCGAGGAGTTAAAGTATTGATTTAAGTAGGTGGCAACCCAAGTGGGACCTTTTCAGGTACCAAAGTGGATTCTATGAGGTTCGAAAAAGATTTGTTTATCAGTTATGCTCACCTAGACAACGAGGCGTTGGGTGATGAGGACGGGTGGGTCTCTGAATTTCACAAATCCTTACAGATTAGACTGTCTCAAATTTTAGGCAAGCAACCAGTAATTTGGCGTGATAAAGAGCTGCAGGGAAATAGTGATTTCGATCCGGAAATTGTATCCCAATTTGCAAAACTTAGGGCTATCATCTCCATTCTTACGCCAAGGTATGTGCAGAGCGAATGGTGTGTTAAGGAGGTAGAAGAGTTTAAACGTGCCGCATCTAATAGTGGCGTAGGTCTTACGATCAATAACCGCTCCCGGATTTTCAAAGTAGTGAAGACTCCGGTAGAGTTAGATAAGCACCCCGAGGATATGCAAAACCTATTGGGGTACGAGTTTTTCAAGCGGGATGACCGGGGCCGACCTATTGAGTTTAGCCGGTTGTATGGTAAGGAGGGGGAACTGGCTTTTTACCAAAAGCTGAACGATCTGGCCTACGATATTGCCGATCTGCTTAAAGAAATTGAAGACTCTAGCGGACCTGAAGACGGTCCTGAAATTTCCACCTCGGATACCCCAGCTACCCATAAGCCCACCGGCAAAGGCAAAATCTTTTTGGCCGAAACCGGCTACGACCTTCGTGAACACCGCGCCAAGGTGCGCCGTGAGCTGGAGAATGCTGGCTTTGAGGTGGTGCCCAAGGGGCAACTGCCGTTTTATGCTGATGAGCTGGTAGAGGAAGTAAATAGCATGTTTACCGAGGTGGACATGTCCATACATCTGATAGGAGCTAGTTCAGGTATTACCCCGGACTACGGAAACGTATCTGAGGGTATGAAGCGGTCAATGACTGAGCTTACCAATGACTTGGCGGCGGAGTATTGCCAGTCCAATGCCATGAAGCGGCTCATTTGGATTATGCCCAACCTGAAGGTGGAGGATGTAGACCAGGAGGACTTTATAGAGCGGCTGCGACGGGATCCTGTGGCTCAAACCGGAGCCGAGTTGGTAGAAAGTCCTTTGGAGGATTTTAAGGATACCATCTTTGATACGCTGGCCAAAATGGAGGAGGAGCGGCGTGC
>DMST01000286.1:8531-10223 GCA_003454975.1 Cytophagales bacterium
GGCGGCGTGCTGCCGAAGAGGCCAAGAAGGCAAAGGAGGCCGCAGCTGCTGCAGGTGCGACCATGGATGATGAGGATGACGATGGGCCAAAATATGTGTACTTGATTTGCGATCAGCGGGATGAAGCCGAGATCGACAACCTATATAATTACCTGTACGATCAGGGTTTCGAGGTCATTCTGCCGGTGTTTGAGGGGGATGAAACCCAGATTAGGGAAGACCATATTGAGAATCTAAAACTGTGCGACTCAGTCGTGATATACTATGGCCATGCCAACGACCTCTGGATGCGGGCGAAGACCCGTGAACTACTGAAGGCGAAGGGCTATGGCCGCACTAAACCTATATTATCAAAAGCAATCTACCTGGCTGGACCTGAAACCCCCTCAAAGAAACGTTTTCGTTCGCACGACTCCATCGTGATCAACGGAATGAATGGGGTGATTGAAGACAGTGATTGGGCGGATTTCATTAGAGAAACGCAAGGCTAATCATGGTGGGCGAAGACGTACGATTCAATCCGTTTCCGGGCCTGCGGCCTTTCGAAGAGGATGAGGATTATCTCTTTTTTGGACGCGAAAAGCAGATTGACGAACTGCTCACCAAGCTCCGTACTTCTCGGTTTTTAGCCGTAGTTGGCACGAGTGGTAGCGGTAAATCTTCCTTGGTGAAGTGTGGGCTACTTCCCGGACTATACGGCGGATTTATGGCCGGTACTAGTAGCAGCTGGCGCATTGCCACCTTCCGCCCGGGCAGTGATCCCTTACTCAACCTTGCAGAAGCGTTGGCAACCCCTAGTGTCCTTTATGATCACTTAGACCCAGAGGATACGGATTCCATCCAAATGCACACCGCTATGTTGGCGGCCACGCTCAACCGAAGCAAGCGGGGGGTTGTGGATGCTGTAGCGGAAGCACGGTTGCCCGAGGATGAAAACCTGCTGTTGGTAGTAGACCAGTTTGAAGAGCTCTTTCGATTCAACCGCGAAGAACGGAATCAGGCCAACGAAGAGCGCAAGTCGCATGCATTTGTCAAGTTACTGCTAGACGCTGCCGAGCAGCGAGAGCAAAACATTTTCATCGTGATCACCATGCGGTCTGACTTTCTGGGGGACTGCACACAGTTTCGGGGTTTGCCTGAAGCAATCAATGATGGGCAATACCTCATCCCACGGATGACACGGGAGGAGATGAAGGATGCCATTACCGGGCCGGTTGCAGTAGGCGGTAGTGATATTTCCAACATCTTACTTACCCGCTTGCTCAATGACGTGGGCGACCGAATGGACCAGCTACCCGTGCTTCAGCACGCTCTCATGCGAACCTGGGAAAAGTGGGAAAACGACCATGAGGACGGAGAGGGACTGGACCTAAGACATTATGAGGCCATTGGCACCATGAGTGAGGCTTTGAGCCAGCATGCCGATGAAATCTACGATAGCCTGAAAACAGAAGAACTAAAGCAACATTGCGAGCTCGTGTTTAAGGCGATCACCGAAAAAAGTGAAGGCGGGCGAGGCATCCGTAGGCCTACCCGAATATCTGAGCTGGTGGAAATTACCGGAGTACCGCTCAAGGATATTGTCATCATTGCGGAGGCCTTTCGGCAGCACGGGTGTCGGTTTTTAATGCCCCCTCCTGATGAACCACTATACGAAGATACCATCCTGGACATCTCACACGAGAGCCTGAT
>DMST01000286.1:10253-10803 GCA_003454975.1 Cytophagales bacterium
CTGATGCGGGTGTGGCGCCGTTGCATAGCCTGGGTAGACGAAGAAATGATCAGCGCGGAGCGCTATCGCGATTTGGCCGAACGCGCAGAGAAATGGCATAGCTACGGGCAAGTAGGTTTTCTGCAAGATCCGGAGCTGCAGTTGATGATCAACTGGCGCAACAGTACCAATCCTTCAGAGGCTTGGGCTCGGCGTTTCCGTGATTTGCAGTATGAGACGGCCATGGTTTACCTGCGGGTGAGTGAAGAACGTCGCGCACAGATTGCAGAAAGGGAACGCCGATCGCGAAGAAGAAAACTTATCCTGGCCGGCATTCTCATTATCGTGTTTGGTTCCCTCTCGGTAGTAGCGGGTATTTTTTATCTGAAAGCCCATCGAGACCATTTACGCGCTGAGGCCGCTAATCGTGACCTGGAAGTGGCTAGAAACGAGGCCGTACAGAACGCACAGCAGGCCCAGGAAGAAAAAGAGCGGGCAGATGGGGAAGCCAGGAAGGCAGAGGAGCAACGGCTTCTGGCGGTGGCCCGCGAGCGAGATGCGCGTGCGGCCG
>DMST01000045.1 GCA_003454975.1 Cytophagales bacterium
GTATTCAACGCTCCATAGAGGAGCTACACTTTTCCGTCCTCGACAAAAAAACACGTCCTGAGCAAGTTTCAGAACTCGTAGGTCCGCTCAATGATGGGGTGGACATTGGCGTGATGAGCGAAGCCGGTGCCCCAGGGGTGGCCGATCCGGGTGCAAAAGCAGTAGCGGCGGCTCATAAAATGGGTGCCAAGGTAGCGCCATTGGTGGGGCCTTCTTCTTTCCTCTTAGCCCTTATGAGCAGTGGCTTCAACGGCCAATCTTTCGCCTTTCATGGCTACCTGCCAATAGACAAGGGAGCTCGGCAAAATGCCATTAGAAGACTGGAAAAGGACCTGGAGCATAGTGGGCAAACCCAAATGTTTATGGAAACCCCGTACCGAAACGATCAGCTACTGGCCGACATCATCAGTACAGGAAAATCCAATACGCTGCTCTGCATTGCCGCAGACCTTACGACTGATTCAGAGTTTATCCGCACTAAGCCGCTGCACAAATGGGCCAAGCAAAAGCCTAAACTGCACAAGCGACCTACAGTATTCCTAATAGGGCGATAATGAGAGGAGAGAGAGGGGGATCACCACTCCCATCTCCACCACTCAGTATTTTCATCCTTTTTCTTTCTGCGTTTCAAGGGTTTGTGGTCCTTAAGAAAATCAGGATGCTCACAAGTGAGTTGAAAACCGAACTTCTTGGGCAGCTTCGTGTACAAGGACTTGGGGGGAAGCCAACTACCATCGATGTGCTTCAATCGGCAACCACTCTCCCAGGTGTGCATGTACACCTTGCGGTAACCCAGCTCATACTCTATGAAATCGAGGGTGGTAGCCAGCATAGCCTCCTCCCATAATTTGGCAGATGGCAACAGTGCTTTTTCCCAAAATTGTATTAAGCCATAGCCGTACGGGTAACCAAGCGTTTTCCCCTCAGACCTTCGCTTTTCATACTTTTCAGCCCAGTACTTAACCTCCTTCACAAAGTCCGATTGAACCTCCTCAATCAGCACCGTATCTCCTTCCAAATCAAAATCCAACCTGGCCCATGCCAAGGTCACCTGTTTTTTTGCGGAAGGATGATCGAAATCGCTGAACCAACTAATATCATTATTCCCCGTCAGGCGATAGTATTCATCCACTACCGATGGGTCTAGGTTGAGCTGTAACACCAGGTTGTGGCCAAAACGAGTAGTCTGGTGCCACTTATAATCCGAAGGATCATCCGTACCCCAACTGCCTACCGTCCAGTTAAACGGTAGGGTGTTTTCAGGCCATTTGCCTAAGAGTCTTTCCGGCAAAACGATTCCATCGGAAAAAGTAGCTAAAACCTTCCTGACTGCTGGCTTTTGGAGAAACATTGAACCTGAGCTAGTCTTCAGAGATTGCACCTTTTGTGGTTGCTTTTGGGTCAGCCTTGCCAGCTGATCCAAGGCATATTTATCGCGGAAATATCCGCAGGGCACCGCGTAGTTGGGCAATAGTGCCAACAGGGTATCCCGTTGTTCCTTGTTCATGGTAACATCAGGTAAAAAGAAAGTAGAAATTGAAAGGCACCCTCTTTCCTTTACCCGATCAGTACCCACTGTGTCAGGTCAAAAGAAAGGGGTGATGGGAGCCCACAGCACCTGGGCCGCAGACTCCAATTCACCTGGATTCTTTGTCATCTATCGTTTGCTATGTTTTATCAAGAAAATCATAACTCATTCTTTTTTAATGCCTTACCATTCCAACTTCCACCATTTTGCTTCGCTAATCTGAAGCTCCTCCCGCCTATTCAGTAGTTGGTGATGGTTGTACAAATGCACTGGTGGTTTGTCCTGCTTTACAAACCCAAACTTTTTTGGCAATTGGGTATATAATGACCGAGGAGGGCCATGGCGCTGACTGATTCCTTTCAGCACGCATCCACTTTCCCAGGTGTGCATATATACTTGCCGAAAACCCAATTCTTGGTCAATGAACTGCAGGGCGCATGCCAAAAGCGCTTCTGACCACATCCGGTTATATGGCTCGAACTCTCTCCGCAAAAACTTCCGAATGCCGTTTGATACCGTTTCATCACCTTTTGGGTTTCGCGGTTTCATCCGCTGCATCATTTTTGGCAGTTGGCGTACCAAGTCGGATTGGATTTCCTCAATCAGGATACTATCGGTTCCCAAATCAAAATCGAGCCGAACCCAACCCAGCGTAGCATGTACATCTGAAACCGGGTGCCCCCAAAACTTGGGCATTTCCGCCTTCTTACTCACATACCGCTTGAAGGTGTTTACCAGACCTTTGCATAGGTTGACCTGTAGTACCAGATTGAACCCCACCCGGGTGGTTTGAAAGTGACTCCGGTTGAGAACTCCCATACCACCCCATTTGCCCAAGGAATAGGTCAAGAATAGTTGAGGAACCTGTGGCGACATTAGGATTGATTCTGTGGTAATCAAACCTTGTAGCTGCTTGGCCAAAAACTCTTGGAGAATTTGCTTCCTCAACCATCCACTATACCGGCTTTGCTTGAAACGCTTCACCGTCATGGGCTCCTCTTTTACTAATCGAGCCAAATGATGCATAATAAATTGGTCCTGGTAGTAATTCCAGGGTTTGGCACCTGTGCCCAGCACGGCGAGCACTTCGTCCACTTGTGATTTTTCCATGATCCATCGGATATTGAAAATTGATTTTCTCGACCGCCGTTACCGATGGATTCCCAATCGGTTAACCGCCGTCGTAGTCAATCCATGGCAGCTTCTGCACTAAGGATTGAGATCGAGGTGTTTTGGATTGTCTTCGCATTTCTATCTCCATTTTAGTTTCTGAGAGCTGGAAAACCAGCCCCCATTTTTTCACTGATTTAATACCTTCTAGGAGGTCAATCGACTAATAATAAACTGTTTTACAGTCGGTTACCCTTCTCCTTACTTTCGTCCATGCGAACAATGCGAGGCTGAAAGGAACCCACTACATCCACCAAACCGGTTTGGGCTGCCATCACCAACTCAATGTCTTTGTAGGCCATAGGAGCCTCATCGAGGCCTCCCCCAATTAGTTCCACACCGTGGTCTCGCAGGTATTTCCGTACCTTACTCGACACCAAGCTGTTCTTAGCACCGGACCGGCTCAGCACCCGACCTGCACCATGAGAGGCAGAGGCCAACGAATCTGCGATGCCTTTGCCCCGAACTATGTAACCAGGAGCGGTCATCGACCCAGGAATGATGCCCATTACCCCTTTTCCTGCCGGGGTAGCTCCTTTCCGATGCACAACCCATTCACGACCGTCATCCTGTACTTCCTTCCAGGCGAAATTGTGGTGGTTCTCCACCTTGGCTAGCGGCTTCCGTCCCAGTGCTTTGGCTATTCTTCGGTGGATTACCTCATGACAGGCCGCAGCATAATCGCCCGCTAAATTCATCGCCAACCAGTACTCCTGCCCAGCCTCCGAATCCAAATCCAACCACGCCAAGGAGCGCGCCTCTTTGGGCAATACCGTGTGCTGCATGGCTATCCTGGTATAGTGTTTCGCCAGGATAGCCCCCAACCCTCTGGAACCCGAATGGGTCAAAAGGCCCACATAGGTACCCGCCTTCAGTCCGGTAGGCTCATCATCTTGGGGTAGGGTAACCTCACCAAACTCCACAAAGTGATTTCCTCCACCCGAGGTACCCAGCTGTTTCCAGGCCTTGTCTTTCAAGGCTTTCACGGTTTCTACCTCCTGAAACTCCGGCCTGTCCATCACAGCATGTTCTCCCGGGTCTTCAAAAACCTCCTTCGGGCCAAAACATGAGTGTTCTCCCAGCAGGTTCTTAAACCGATCCAGCTGCCCACGTAGCCTGCTCGGGTCCATATCGAATACGGAAAGCGCCATGCGGCAGCCAATATCCACCCCCACACCGTAGGGGATCACCGCATTTTCCGTAGCCAGTACCCCACCGATGGGTAAGCCATACCCCGCGTGTGCATCCGGCATTAGTGCACCCGCTACGGTGACTGGCAATTTCATTGCCGTTGCCATCTGAAGTTTAGCACCCTGCTCAATATTCTCCGCACCGTAAACCGAGTACAACCCAGGTTCTCTGCGGAGTTTGGGTTTCACAACGGCTACCTCAGCATGTATCAGCTTTTCGGCTACACGGTTCAGTAGCTCATGTTCAATAAAATCTTCTGGCGAGGCCAGCACTTGCCCTAGTAGAGCCAATTTGTCTGCCTTCGTTAGGGCCTTCGCATCGCGGTTCATCGCATGCAGCGCAAGCCCTATGGCCGGACCTTGATCGTATCCTAGTGCCCGAAGGTCTTTGATTTTTATCTTTCCCATTGTCTTGTTTAGTTGGCCACCTTTTGGTGACGAAGGATTGGGGGGCGTAATCGCTGCAGCTAAGGCCAGTCCAGATGCGTCCATCATTACGGAAAGGCCAGAAAACACAAAACCCCGAGGTGTTGGACCCCGGGGTTTTGGAACTTTTGCCAAATAAAAAACCCCGAGATATTTCTCAGGGTTTGCGAATGTCTTTATCAGTTATGACGTTCTAGAACATACCCCGAGTACCAGCCCCAATAGGACGGTCACTTGTTTGGCTATATGTTCTGATGAGACGCATGACTATTATCGTTTGTGCTACAAAGGTAGGTGAAAGGATTTCAACAAAACAAAAGAAAAATGCAAAAACAAACTTTGGGAATGGAAACGGGATAGGTTTCACGTAAGGAATTCCCATAATTAACCAGCTGTTATTCAGCTACTTGAGATCGGTTTATGAATACCCTAATTTTCTTAATTCTTTTGGGGTCCACTGCTACCACCGTAAAAACAAATCGCTCATAAGTTATCTTCTCTCCAGAACGGGGCAAAGTAGAGTTCAACTCAAGAAGTAGACCACCCAAAGATTCAGAATCCCCTTTCACTTCATCAAAGGTAGTGGGATCAATGTTAACCACTTTGGTAAAGTCGTTCAGAGATGTCTTACCTTCAAAGACAAAGGTATTCTCATCCAACCGATTGTAAGCAATATCTTCTTCGTCAAACTCATCATTGATTTCACCTACGATTTCTTCAATAATATCCTCCAAAGTAATCAACCCTGAAGTGCCCCCATACTCATCCACTACAATCGCCATGTGCACGCGTTTCTCTTGAAAATCCCTAAGTAAAGAGTCAATTTTCTTGTTTTCTGGAACAAAATAGGTGGGGCGAAGAAGCGTCTGCCACTTAAAATCTTCTTGATGATCAAGGTGCGGAAGCAAATCTTTTATGTATAAAATGCCTTCCAAATGGTCAATGGTTTCCTCGAAAACAGGGATCCGTGAATAGCTGTTTTTGTTCACCTTATCCATCAATTCGTGAAAGTTCAACTCCACGTCAAAGGCCACAATATCCATCCGAGAACGCATGATCTGCTTTACCGTGATGGTGCCGAAATTTACGATACCCTTTAGGATGTCCTTCTCCTCCTCTGAGGCCTCTCCTTCAGCCGTTAACTCCACTGCCTGCTGTAGCTCATTCACAGAAATCTCGTAGCCCTTCCGCTCAATCCGCTTCTCAATAATTCGGCTTAGGGACATTAATATCCAGGACAGGGGTCGAAACAACTGATTGGCGAACATGAGTGGCTGACTCATGAATTTGGCAAACCTGAGGTTGTACTGCGTAGCAAATACCTTGGGCACTACTTCCCCAAAAAAGACAATGGCAAATGTGGTGGCGAAAACCAGGATGACAGCCGCCCAACCACTGGCGGATTCGGCACCGGTGATGGACCAGGTAAGGAAGGTGGATAACGTGACGATGGCCACGTTGATGAAGTTGTTCAGGATAAGGATGGTAGCAAGCAGACGCTGTGGCTTCTTAAGCAACCACTGTACACGTGAAACACTAGGTTGGTTGGGCTGGCTTTCTAGTTCATCCTTTCTTAAAGAAAAAAACGCCACCTCGGACCCTGAGACTAGTGCAGAAGCTACGAGTAAGATAAGTAAGGCGATGCTAATACTTATCATATAGCCAGGGCTCATATCGATAACCGCTAGCAAGGAACTCGGGTAGGGATCGTCGGGGTTCAAGGTGGAGATTCGTTAGTGAATAGGTATCAGAAAGGAAGGTCGTCTACTTCCTGTTCGGGTACCTGGAAGTTCTGTGCAGGAGGTGCTGACGGTACAGGGTTTCCTGCGGGAGGTGCAGCCGGTGGTGCTTGTTGATAACCTCCTCCGCCTCCGCCTTGGAAATTACCACCTCCACCTTCTGGTCTGCCATCCAGCATCTGCATGCTAAGCCCACGAATCTTAGTCGTATACCGGGTTTGCCCATTTTGGTCAGTCCATTGCTCCGTACGAAGTTTACCTTCCAAATATATTTTGCTGCCTTTCCGCAGATACTGCTCTGCTACTTTTGCTTGCTGGTTCCAAAGCTCACAGCGGTGCCACTCCGTTGCTTCCTGACGCTGCCCATTTCGGTCAGTGTAGCGTTCAGTAGTTGCGATGTTAAAGTTGGCTACCGATGAGCCGCTTTCCAGGTGGCGCACCTCAGGATCTGCCCCTAGGTTGCCAATTAAGATTACTTTGTTTATTCCTGCCATCGCTGCAATGTTAAAGTGAAAAAATGGACTGATAAAAATAAATGTACCTAAATCTCCCGGTCATTCAAAAAGCGGAGTATTAAAACGGGTTTGGCCAAATTTTCCAGGTTTCCCCAAGTTACAGCCTGCATTTCCAGCTGAGTTGCCAGCCCTTCAAAGGCGTCCTTTTCTGGCACGTTCACCTCATAAAACCGAGCATGCAATCTGCGATGACTAAGCAAGTGTTTGTATTCTACATCGCCTCCTTTCAGGCTATGTCCCATCAACAGTTTTCCCAAGTCAGTAGGCCATTCATCGGGTGTAGCTGGTTTTGTTGTTTCTACTAAATGAAAATCATGCAGCCCCGTCCAAATATCACCCACCGGTCGTGTACGGACCAGCACTTGGTCTGCATGCACGAATACCAAGTAATGGAAGTACCGATCCTTCACTTTCGTCTTTTTGATTTTCACGGGCAGTTTAGCCTGCTGACCGGTAGCTAGTGCATGACAGCCAGAAGCAAAAGTACAAGTGAGGCATGGTGGGTTCTGTGGTTTGCAATAGGTAGCGCCAAACTCCATGGATGCTTGGTTAAATGCCCCCGCGCGTTGGGTGTCAATCAATTCAAGCCCCAAGTTGAAAAACTCATTGAATGCCTTGCTGCTCGCTATATCTGTCTCGATACCAAACACGCGCGAGAATAGCCGATACACATTGCCATCTACTACCGGCACGGCTTCACCGAAGGCAAAGTAGGCGATAGCCGCCGCCGTATATTTACCCACTCCTTTCAGTTTAAGTAGCTCGTCATAGGTTCGGGGGAATTGCCCATTATATTCCTCCATGACTTGCTTGGCGCATGCGTGCAAATTCCTTGCTCGTGAGTAATATCCAAGTCCTTGCCATAACCGAAGCACCTGCTGTTCTTCAGCCGAAGCTAAATCAGGTAGGGTGGGAAAGGCTTGCATAAATTTTTCCCAATACGGCAAGCCTTGGGCAACCCTCGTTTGCTGCAAAATTATTTCAGAGAGCCAGATAGGATAAGGATCACGCGTATGCCGCCATGGGAGGTCACGCTGATGCTCCTGATACCATCCCAACAAGCGTTCCCGAAAGATTTTTGCATCCATAATGGCCGCAAATATGTGCGTTCAGAGACTTAACTGCCTGATTGTGTGGGGTTATTTATCATGAATTGTTTTTATAAATAAAATTGAGCGTGTAAATTTGTGCCCCTCAAAAGAGATAACCCCCTCATTTTGTGAGGGTTAAATGATATTCCCAAACTAAACGTTAAGCTAACGTGACCAAAGCAGAAGTAATTTCGGAGATCGCGGATAAGACGGGTATCGATAAAGCCGACGTGACAACCACCATTGAAGCTTTCTTCTCGGTAGTCAAAAATTCAATGGCCGAAGGTGAAAATATCTACGTCCGTGGGTTTGGTAGCTTTGTAAATAAGAAACGTGCAAAGAAAATTGCACGTAACATCTCCAAAAATACCGCTATCGTGATCGATGAACATTATGTACCCAGCTTCAAACCTAGTAAGGTATTCGTAGATAAGATCAAGAATAGCAAAATCATAGAGAAGTAATTCGATCTAGATCCGGGGATTAGACATGAATAAAGGACCTTTGTTGTTGGCTGTAGGCGGAATTATTGTGGCCGTATTCATGTTTCAATTACCTAAGTCGGTAGTGGACGATGGAGATGAGGTACTAGTGGATAATTCCACGGTTAATACCCCACCTTCTTCTAGTGAAGCCGGTACCGTGAACCATTCCCAACCCCTTCCGCAGGAATTACGCCCTAAAATAGAGGCTCTGAAGGCAGATTTAATGGCTTCGGAAAATACGGGAGATTTTCCTAAATTTGCGGATTCTTTAGCAGACGTGTATTTCTCAGCAGCGTGGTATGATAGTGCTGGACACTATGCCGCCATAGCAGCTGAAGCTAATCCAGGTGTAGAAACCTGGACAAAAGCTGCCAATTATCATTACGAAGCATTCAGCTTTGCAATGGATGGCCTTTCGCAAGCGGCGGAAGCTCAACTTGCAGCCAAATACCTAAACTTGGTATTGGAAGCGGAACCTTCCAATCTGGATATTAAGGCCAAGCTAGGCATGACCTACGTGGTGGGTGAAAACCCAATGCAAGGGATATTGCTGATGCGCGATGTAGTGGAGGAAGATCCTACAAACGTAATGGCCCTATTCAATTTGGGTATGCTAAGCCGCCAGTCTGGCCAAACGGAGAAAGCCGTAGAGCGATTTGAGGCGGTATTAGAAATTGAGCCAGACAATCTGCAAGCCATGTTCTTCCTCGGGGTTTCCTATCAGGAGATCGGCGATCAAGAGCGTGCCCGGCAGACATACGAAGAGCTATTGGATATGACAACTGATCCGGCTATTGTGGAAACAGTAGAAGGTATGATGTCAGAAATGGAATAGAAAAACTTGTTCAACAAAAAACATTTAGGTTATGCCTTGTGGTAAGAAAAGAAAGCGTCATAAGATCGCTACTCACAAACGGAAAAAAAGACTGAGAAAGAATCGTCACAAGAAAAAATAGTCTGTTTTTAGACTTATCCCTAAGTGCACCCACCCCGACTTTCGGCTTGGGTGCTCTTTACATTAGGGAGTACATATTTCTTTTTCATTTTAAACTTTCTGTGCTTTGAGTAGCGAACTGATTATTAATTCTACTCAGCAGGGAAATCGTATTGCCTTACTTAAAGATAAGCGCCTATCCGAATACCAGATTGACAAGGATGAAACTCAATTTCAGGTAGGTGATATTTATCTAGGAACGGTTAAAAAAGTGGTACCCGGCCTCAATGCGGCCTTTATAGATATTGGGTACGAAAAAGATGCATTTCTGCATTATCTGGACTTGGGTCCTCAAATTCGCACACTGAACAAATACAGTAAACTCGTTCAGAAATCGAAAGGTGCACCTCAGAAGTTAGGCACCTTCAAAAAGGAACCCGACATTAATAAGCTTGGTAAGATCAACCAAGTTTTGACCAAGAATCAACAGATCCTGGTCCAGGTAGTAAAAGAACCGATTTCCACCAAGGGGCCCCGATTATCCTGTGAGTTGTCGCTGGCGGGCAGGTACATGGTATTGGTACCGTTTTCTAATG
Organism: Cytophagales bacterium; assembly: GCA_003454975.1. GTDB lineage: Bacteria > Bacteroidota > Bacteroidia > Cytophagales > Cyclobacteriaceae > DMST01. The sequence goes on from DMST01000045.1 coordinate 9,675, forward strand.
CCGTCAACATCTCCAAAAAGATTACCAATTCTAACGAACGGAAACGCCTTTCGCGCTTAATGAGCTCCATTAAGCCGGAGAACTTCGGAATCATTATCCGGACGGTTGCTGAAGGAAAAGACGTAGCAGAGCTGGATAAGGACCTGCGAAGTTTGCTAGAACGATGGGATGAGGGCATGAAGGCTTTGAAGGACGCAAAAACCCGTGACAAGGTGATTGGCGAGATGAGCCGTGCGTCTTCTATGCTACGCGACATGCTAAACGAATCTTTTGATAGCATCATTGTGGATGACAACAAGATGTATCATGAGATTCGCCACTACATTGCCTCCATTGTGCCGGAGAAAGAGAAGATCGTAAAACTGCACAACGGTAAGAGCAAAGTATTCGAGCAATTTGGGATTGAGAAACAGCTCAAAATGCTGTTTGGTCAATCAGTGTCTCTTCCTGGCGGAGGCTATTTGGTTATTGAGCATACGGAAGCCCTTCACGTTATTGATGTGAACAGCGGCAATAAATCCAATGCCCAGACAGACCAGGAAACCACCGCCGTTACGGTAAACATGCAAGCTGCTGAAGAAGTAGCTCGTCAACTCCGCCTACGCGATATGGGGGGGATTATCGTGATCGACTTCATTGATATGAAAAAGGCCGAACACAAGAAAGAGGTCTATCAGAAGATGAAGGACGCCATGTCCATTGATCGGTCGAAATACACCATCCTGCCCCTCACCAAGTTTGGTTTGATGCAAATCACCCGGCAACGGGTAAGACCAGAACTTGAGCTCCAAACCAAGGAGGTTTGCCCTACTTGCAATGGCACCGGTAAAATTGCTCCTACGGTGGGCATTCCGGATCAGATTGATAGTAACCTAGACTTCATCCTTACAAAACAAAACGAAAAGAAGGTTACCATTGCGGTGCATCCGTTCTTAGAATCTTATTTCACAAAAGGTGTGATGAGCCGAAGAACCAAATGGTTCTTAAAGTATCAGCGGTGGATCAAGCTTGAAAAGGACTCATCCTTAGGCATTAATGAATGCAAATTTTACAATGGGATGGGGGAAGAGATCAAGGTGGATTGACAAAATTTGAAAAGTCAGAATAGGTAAAAGGCTCCTACCGTGATTCACGGAGGGGCCTTTTTTTGTGTTAAGCATAGGTTAATCAAGGATTAAAAAATAGTGCACAAAATGCAGTATTAAATGAAGAAAATCGAAAGTCAACCTCGCTAGATTACAATGAAATTCACAGTTTCCTTTGTTTAAGAAAAACCCATCTTGAAAATATTATATGTTGTGACGTATATGGTATCCATATAACACGATTAAACCCCATTAAAAGGCCATTCATGCGGCATATGATGTATTAATTATTTCATAATTGAATTGCCGAGCTAGAAAGAAAAGGTTTTGCCTACAATTGCACCCGAATTCAAACTCGCAAAACTTTTGCCAACCATGAAAAATTTCAAGTTCCTTGCTGCTTTCGGTCTGATCGCAGCTTTGGTTTGGGCTTGTGTTGAGGTACCCAATGTAGTTACCGTTTCCGCCCCTGGTATTACAACCCTGGACCAAGACACAGACGCCGCTGACATCTCCTTCACTCTGGATGTGCCTGGTGGTTATGCTAGCTCTACTGTTTCCGTAACTGCTGGTACTGCTTCCATCACTGCCGAGCCTGATGCTGGTGCTACTACTGGTACATTGACTGTAGCATATGACCGTGGTGACGCTACTGCCACTACTGTAGTTGCTACTTTGACAGTAACTGATGCTGATGGCGAAACTGGTGCTGCTACTGCTGCTATCTCTTTGGAATTCGCTGCTGACACTGTAGTTGTTGTTGACACGGTAACCGTTGAAGCTCCTGTAGCTCAGTTTGACACTACTATCATCACTGTAGAGGTTGACGATGTAGACACTGACTTCGAAATCATCAACATCACTGACACTGGCGACGGTATCGGTTCTGTAACTTTGGATAGTGACGAAGGTGGTGCTAACCGCATCTACGTATTGAACGGTTTCGTATTCGTTAACGAAAGTCAAACTTTGACTATCGAGCCTGGAACTATCATCAAAGGTGCTTCTGGTCAAGGTGAAAACGCTTCTGCTTTGATCGTTGCTCGTGGTGGCATGATTGACGCTGTAGGTACTGCTGAAGAGCCTATCATCTTTACTGCTGAGGCTGACGCTATCTTGCCTACTGACGGTGTAGAAGGTTCATTGCCTAACAACGCTCGCGGCCTGTGGGGTGGTGTAATTGTATTGGGTAGAGCTACCAGCAACAACACTACTAACGACAACTTCATCGAAGGTCTGCCTGAAACTGACACTCGCTCTCAGTACGGTGGTACCGATGATTCTGACGATTCTGGTGACATGAAATATGTGTCTATCCGTCACGGTGGTACTGACATCGGTAGTGGTAACGAGATCAACGGTCTGACTTTGGGTTCAGTAGGTAACGGTGGTACTTTCGAGTACATCGAGGTTATCGCTAACAAAGATGACGGTGTTGAGTGGTTCGGTGGAGCTGCTAACTTGAAGTGGGCTTTGGTTGCCAACTGTGGTGACGACTCATTCGACTACGACGAAGGATGGCACGGTAACGTACAGTACGCTTTCGTATTCCAAGACGGAGCTGGTGACCGCGCTGGTGAGCATGACGGTGGTCCTTCTGACAACGAGACTGGTGAGCCTTTCGCTACTCCTACTTTCGCAAACTTCACGTACGCTGGTCAAGGCATCGCTGCTGAAACCAACGCAATCGAGATTCGCGATAACGCTGGTGGTTTCTTCTACAACGGTATCATCACTGACTTCGACGGCGGTATCGACATCGAAGACTTGAACGAAACTGACGGTGACTCTTTCAACCAAATTGCTGCTGGTAACTTGGTATTCAACGGTATTCAGTGGTTCAACGTAGACGACGCTATCATCGAGCAAGATTATCCTTCTGATGATCCTCGCGGAAGCGACGTTGCTATCGCTGACAACGCTGCATTTGGTAACATCAACGAGATGGATCCTGCTTACGATGCAACTTACACTGCTACTTCACGTGCTGCTGGTGTTGACTTGAGCACTTTGAGCCTGGACGCCTTCTTCACCAACACTACTGAGCCTGGCGCTTTCGTAGGTGGTGCATGGCACGCTGGCTGGACTTTGTGGGCAGTTACTGAACTGTAATCTGTTCGATTGATATAAGACTAAAGCACCTCCTTGGGGGTGCTTTTTCTTTATCAACCTGTGAGGAAATCACTTGTATCTCTGCATACTATCAAACAATCATGAATAAACTTTTCACACTATTGGCTTGTCTGTTCCTGGTAGGATCAGTATGGGCTCAAAATGGAACCATCCGGGGTAAAATCATGGATGGCACTTTCGGTGAGCCAATGATTGGTGCCACTGTACGCCTCCAAAGTGATGCCTCTAAGGGTTCTACTACTGATCTGGACGGGAACTATACCATTGGAAATCTAGCCGCAGGTACCTACAACCTAAATGTTTCCTCAGTTGGTTTTGAATCAAGGACCATAGAGGGTGTGGTAGTAACGGCCGGAGATGTAACCGTGGTCCCTACTTTAACACTTTATGAAGCCACTGAGCAACTGCAAGAAGTGGTAGTAACTGCTGAGGTAATTCGTGACTCGGAGTCGGCCATGCTTACGCTACAGCGTAAATCATCCAATGTACTGGACGGTATTTCTTCTGAGATGTTTAGCCGTGCTGGTGATTCAGATGTGGGTAGTGCTATCAAACGGGTAACTGGTGTTTCCGTGCAGGGTGGTAAGTACGTTTACGTACGCGGGTTAGGTGACCGCTATAGCAAAACAGGTCTGAACGGCGCCACCATCCCAGGTTTGGATCCTAACAGAAACACGGTGGAAATGGACCTTTTTCCCACCAACCTGATTGATAATATTCTAGTATTTAAAACCTTTACTCCTGACCTACCTGCTGACTTTGTGGGAGGGTATGTGGTAGTAGAGACCAAAGACTTTCCTGAGACCTTCACACTGAAGGCTTCTGCTTCAGTGGGTTATAACCCTCAGGTTCACTTCACTGATGATTTTCTTTCTTTTGATGGAGGTAGCCCCACAGACTGGTTGGGTTTTGATAACGGATCTCGCGATATCCCAGATGTATTGCTGAACGACATTCCCGAATTTACTGATGTTATTTCTGACCCTTCTCTTGGTCAGGACTTACTGGCTGCTTCTTCCGTATTTGATCCTCAGTTCTCCCCTAATACTACCAGCAAATTTCTGGATCAGAGTTATTCCATCTCTGTCGGAAATCAAATCAATATTGGCAGTTTTCCATTGGGCTTCATCGGTAGCCTTACCTACAAGCGGGATTTGGATAACTACACCATGGGTGAGCGTAACTTGTATCGGTTTACCGGTATTCTAGATGACGAGAACCTTCAGTTCGACTATTTGCTGGGAGACCACAATAGCAATGAGAGTGTACTTTGGGGTGGTATGTTTGCTGCTGCTCTTAAGCTGAATAACACCAATAAGGTTTCTGTTACTTACTTGAGAAACCAATCAGGTACTCAGCAAGGCCGGATTTTGGAAGGCCCTGAGACGGTAAATGGTAACAACGACCTGTTCAATTCTAGCACCATCTGGTGGACCGAGCGTGCTCTGCAATCGGTACAGCTACGGGGTGAGCACGCTTTCAACGGCGGCCAAGGAATAAAAGTGAACTGGATTAGTTCCAGAGCAAACACTTCTCTAGATCAACCTGACCTCCGCTTTTTTGCCTACGGATTGAATCGTGATGAACAAGGCAACGTATCTACATCTGAAATTCGTGCAGCCAATCTTTTCCCTCCTTCACACTACTGGCGGGGTATGACCCAGCTTACTTGGGATAACAAAGTTGATGTAGAAATACCTTTCCAACAGTGGAGTGGATTGGACGCCAAGGCTAAAGTAGGTGGTGGTTATACCTTCAGTAACCGTGACTTCTTCGAGCGTCGTTACGAATTCAATACTCCTTTGGAGAATGCAGGAAACCTGACACGCTGCTGTGGAGACGATCCTAACTTGTACACTGACCGTGACAACATCCTGGATGACTTTGACCTATCTACCCTCTTCTCTTCAGAAAAGGTATACATCGTAGATAAGTCGGTTGTTCGGAATACCTACCGCGGCGAACAGTCCGTTACTTCGGCTTACGCTATGGTAGAACTCCCCATAGTAGAACGCTTGAAAGTGGTAGGTGGAGCCCGCATGGAAATCACTAACATGCTGGTAACCAATGCTGACTCTACAGCTCCTCTAGGTATCTTGGATAACCTTGACATCCTGCCTTCTCTTACTGGAACCTTCTTCTTGAATGACAAGATGAATCTCCGTTTCGGAGCCTTCCGTACTCTCGCCCGTCCTACGTTCCGTGAGAAAGCAGAGTACGCAAGCTTTGAATTCTTCTCTGGCGGCCCCATCATTGGTAATGCCGACTTGGAGCGCACCTTGATCACCAATATCGATTTGCGTTGGGAGTATTTTCCTAGCCCTACTGAGCTGTTTAGCTTCTCAGTATTTGCAAAGGACTTCACGAACCCGATCGAGCGGATCATCCTTCCTGAATTCAGCAACCAGACCATTTCTTTCCGAAATGTGGAGCAAGCTCAGGTTGCAGGAATAGAAATGGAAGCCCGCAAGAACATGGCCTTTATATCTCCTGCCCTTGAGAACCTCTCCATCGGGGGTAACGTCTCGCTGGTTTATTCCGTAACCGCAGAGGATCCTGATGTTCTTGCAGCTATCCGTCAGGTAGTTCCCGATTGGCCTGAAACGCGTGTAATGTTTGGGCAGTCTCCTTACATTATCAATGCCTACGTAGGCTACAACGACTTCGACAAGTGGGAAAGCAACCTAAGCTTCAACATTCAAGGTCCCCGCTTGATTGCGGTATCGCAAGGAGGAACGCCGAATATTTTCGAGCAACCTCGTGCTGATTTGAACTTCAACTTGACACGTCAGTTATCTGAGAATTTGGAAGCGAAGTTCCAGGTAAGCAACATTTTGAATGCTCGCTATTGGGCGAACTATCCGTACCAAGGAAATGACGAATTCGTATTCTACAGCTACCGTGCAGGCACTGATTTCTCAGTGAAGCTGAGCTACAATATTCAATAAGTTCTATCCTCTTTCTAGTGCGAAAGCCGGGCCTTTTGGTCCGGCTTTTTTTGGCTCAAGGTGCAAGGGAACCAGTAGAGGGAACACGGGTAAATTTGCCCAACCAAGCTCTGAAGGGGTAGTAGGTGAGGGTATGAATATGACTAGAAACACACGGCCTGGAGCGTGAGATAAGAGTTAAAACCTCCCAATTGAGCAGGGTTAGAAGTTGAGTAAAAACATAAGGCACGGAAGGTTTCTGGAGGTTGATTTCTCTATTGTATTTAGATTAGATATTTTTAAATACAACTTAATCCAGCATTCTCATGACTTCTTTTTCCAAGGGCCGATTCCACATTATATTCCTGCTTTTATTCTTTACAACCATAGGTTGTGAAATTCCCTTCATAAACCAGCCACCCAAGGATTTCAACGTGGAGGTCAGTGAAGTTACCTTCTTTTCAGCCCTGATTAAATGGCCCGAACCGCAAGACCCAGAGGGGACTACGGTGAATTACAAGGTATACTTTGAAGGGCAATTGTTAGTAGATAATTATACGGACCGATGGTACACCTTATCGGATCTGGCTCCTAATACGGAGTATTCCGGGTACGTTGTGGCATTCGATGTTGAGGGTGTAGGCCGTTCCAGTGATTTTACTTTTACTACGGTGGAAAATCAACCACCCGTTGCGTTTCAAGTAGCTATGTCGGAAGTATCCATTACTAATGCATCACTAAATTGGAGTGGAGCTAGTGATCCGGACGGACACACAGTGAAGTTTCATATAGATCTGGATGGGGAAAGAATAGCTAGTGATCTCACAGATAGTACATTCCGTTTGACGGGGCTTACCTACGATACAGAGTACCTGGGAGTAATCATTGCGGAAGATGAATTGGGGCTAACGACACATAGCCCCTTCGAATTTCGAACGCTCCCAGCCTCCCCCGACTTTTCAATACCCATTCTTTCCCTAGAATACGTTTCCTCCACTACGGCTTTGGTAAGATGGACATCAGGTATAGATGTATATGGCAAGGCCAATACACAATATAAGCTATATGTAAGTGGTAATGACCTTCGGGTAGGAGGAGTATCACAATGCACCAATGCCCAAGCAGTATTGGTACTAGGATTACCATTAAACAGAGAGCAGGAATTTATCTTATCCTACCAATCTTCGGACGGTAAAATTGGGAAAGACACCTTGATTGTGCGCACAGAGGCTCCAGAAAACCTCATCATTGACGGTGATTTTGAAGTATCTGATCCAACAGAAAATGCGCCTGAAGGAGAATATTGCACCGTCACCTACGGTAGCAATGCAGGACAAAGCGGAGAAAATACCATATTCCCGGTATGGAAATACCGGGATTTTGCACATAATAATGTAAGAATAAGTAGCTTGCTAATTGGTGCGCACAGTGGTGAACGCTTCATCTCCATGAACAACGGAAATAGTTTGTATTACTACGACACCTATTTTGGTACGCGCCTCTATGAAGACTTGGTACCCGGAGAGGAATATGAGTTAACGTTTTGGGTACATGGGCTTGAGCAATATTCCGATACCCTGGGGGTAACCTTTGGCATCGGTGCCCGGAAAATCCCTGATTATAATGCCTTAAACTCCTGGGATGTATATCCGACCATCGCTGCCTTAGACCTCGATCTTTCTTCTGGAGAATGGCAACAAATTAGTGTGCCTTTTACGGTCCAGGGAGATGATTACGACCTGCTTACATTTAGGCTTTATCGCTATGCAGGTGATGTAATTGAGGAGTATGAACCTTCCTTTGGACATAAAGATACCTCTATTCGCCTGGATAACTTTGTACTGAAAAAGCTTTGATTGAGTGGTAAGTTTAGATTTAACAATCAACGTAGGGTGACCACTACCCCTCAACTGAACAAGGTGTAAGAGACGAAAAAAGCCCGGTGAAAGTCGGGCTTTGAACTTGGCAATAACACGCTCATATTATTCCTTCCTAGGCTAGGCTTGATCCGAAACAGCAGTTGTTTCATCAGATTCTTCCGCCTTCAACTGCTTCTCGTACAGCTCTTTATACACCCCGTTGGCAGCCAATAAGCTTTCATTGGTGCCTTGTTCTACAATCTTGCCATCGTCTAGAACCAGAATTTTATCAGCAAGCTTAGCAGAGGAAACCCGGTGAGAGATAATGATGCTGGTACGGTTTTCCATGATCCGCTTGAGGCTATTCAGGATGGCATTCTCTGTTTTGGTGTCCACCGCACTCAGGCTGTCATCCAAAATCATGATGGACGGGTTCTTCACAATGGCCCTAGCAATGGAAACCCGTTGCTTCTGACCCCCAGATAGCGTAATGCCCCGCTCGCCTACCCGGGTGGCAAAGCTCTCCGGGAATTCGATTATGTTCTCATAAACATCCGCATCTTTGGCGGCTTGAATCATTTGCTCTTCTGTAAGGTCAGCCTTTCCAAAAGCAATGTTGTTTCGGATAGAATCTGAGAATAGGAAGACATCTTGGGGTACGTAACCCACTTGGCTGCGTAGGTTTTCCAAGGAATAATCCTGAATGGGTTCGCCATCTACTTGAATCTGCCCTTCAGCCACATCATAGAGGCGAAGAATGAGGTTAGCAATCGTGGTTTTTCCCGAACCGGTGGTTCCGATGATAGCCAGGGATTCGCCCGGCTTCACCTCAAAAGAAATGTTATCCAAGGCTTGGATGCCAGAGTCGGGGTAAACAAAGCCAACCCCGTCAAAGATTAGGTGGCCTTTGAGGTCTTTTTCCAGCTCCTTCTGAGAAACGATGTTTGTTTGCTCCTCCAGGAATTCATTGATACGCTTTTGCGACGCTGCTGCCTGTTGGATGATGCTGGAGATCCAACCCAGGGATGTAACCGGCCAAACCAACAGGTTCACATAAATGATGAATTCGGCAATATTACCGGTGGTAATGGCTCCTTTCATTACCTCCGTGCCTCCTACGTAAATGGTGAGGATCACGCTGAGGCCGATCAGAAGCATGATAAGGGGGAAGAATAAGGACTGGACAGAAACGAGTTTCATGTACCGGTTCTTGTACTCGTTGCTAGCTTCGCTGAATTTCTCTCCTGAATCTTCTTCTCTGACAAACGCCTTGAGTACCCGAATCCCCGAGAAGCTCTCTTGCACGAAAGTGCTAAGCCCGGAAAGTTTCTCCTGAATGGCGATGGAACGTTTGTTGATGATATTATTCACGAAGTATATGCTCAGCGAAAGCACCGGCAAAGGTAGAAGGGCAAACAGGGTCAGTCGGGAGTTGACTGAAAACATAAAAGGGATCACCATCAAGAATAGAGTGATCAGGTTGAGCCCATACATAATGGCGGGGCCTAAGTACATACGAACCTTGCTTACATCCTCCGATATCCGGTTCATGAGGTCACCTGTATTATTCCGACGATAGAAGCCCAGGGGAAGTGATTGGTAGTGCTGGTAGATCTCGTTTTTGAGATCGTACTCAATGAGGCGCGACATAACGATGATGGTTTGTCGCGTAAAGAACAAAAACACACCCCTCAGCAAGGCCAGGGCCAGTATTAATCCTCCGTATATAAGAATAGCACTGGCAAACTGACCGTACATTCGGTCTTGCAGATCACCTTCGCCAAACAGCTGATACAAGCGGATATTTTCTGCTACCAGATCAAATGCATGGCGTACTACCTGGGCAGGTACGATCGCAAAGACGTTGGAAATGGCTATAAAGACAATACCTAGAATCAAGTGAAACTTGTACTTGAGGAGGTATTTATTGAGGTGGGCTAAGTCTTTCACTGCAAGAAAGAACGTTTTGAAGTGCAAATAGTTCAGAGACTAAGGTACGCATTGGCAGGACCACTAAAAAGTGATACTTTTGAGGCCTCCGCAACCGTGTGCAGTGAAATAAGATTCAATTTTTGCTAACTATAAAGCTATTGTGATGAGTGTTTTGGAAGATTTCGAGACCGGGGTCAGCTCCTCCTTCTTTGGAGAAATTTCTCGCCTTGGGCATGAGCAAGTAGTGCTTTGCCATGATGAGGCTACAGGTCTCCGCGCGATCATCGCTATTCATAATACGGTATTAGGACCAGCACTGGGGGGTACCCGCATGTGGCAATATGCTTCTGACCAGGAAGCACTCACCGATGTGCTGCGCCTTTCGCGCGGTATGACTTATAAAGCCGCCATTTCAGGTTTGCATTTAGGAGGTGGTAAGGCCGTAATTATTGGGGATGCAACCAAACAAAAAAACGAAGCCTACCTGCGGCGGTTTGGTCGCTTTGTACAAAGCCTATACGGCAGGTACATTACAGCTGAGGATGTGAATATGAAGACCAGCGATATGGTGCATATTGCTGAGGAGACCAAGTTTGTGACCGGCCTACCCGAATGGATGGGTGGCAGTGGTGACCCTTCTCCAGTAACTGCCTACGGTACATACGTAGGTATGAAAGCCGCTGCCAAGAAGGCTTTCGGAAGTGATGATCTTTCCGGCAAAAGAGTAGCTGTACAAGGCGTAGGCCAAGTGGGCATGTACCTGGTAGGTCACCTGCGCAAAGAGGGTGCTGAGGTGTTTATCACGGATATAAACGAAGGGAAATTGGAGCTGGTCTCCAAAGAACATGGAGCACACGTAGTAGGCATGGATGAGATTTATGATCTGGACATGGATATCTACGCACCCTGTGCTTTGGGAGCTACTTTAAATGATGATACCATCAGCCGCCTAAAGTGTCAGGTAGTGGCCGGCGCGGCCAATAATCAGTTGCTAGATGAGCGTAAACACGGGTACGACCTGATCGACCGGGGTATCGTGTATGCACCTGATTTTGTAATTAATGCTGGAGGATTGATGAACGTGGCCAGCGAGCAGCGGGGCCAAGTGAACAAGGACGCAACCATGGCACAAGCCGAAGGTATTTACGGCACAACGCTAGCCATTTTGAATCGCGCCGAGGAGGAAGGAATCAACAGTCAGGAGGCAGCCATCATGTTGGCTGAGGATCGAATTGCTTCTATCGCAAAAGTTAAACAATCGTACTTGCCTAATTAAAAAGTGCGGCGTATACTGCCGCCAATTAGGGATTTGATAAAATTATTACAGCGAGAAGCCACTCCGCCTTACGGGGTGGTTTCTTTTTTTATGAGGCTACTCTCTCACAGGGGAATTTGGTTCAAAATAGCCTCTTGCAAGGCCTTGGGCTTAAAGGGTTTGCTTACAAAACCGTTCATTCCCGCTTCTTCAGTTGCTTTCCTGACACTACTGGTAGAACTAGCCGTAAGTGCGATGATGGGCGTCTGATTTTTTAATTCTTGCCTAATCTTGCGCGTAGTCTCATACCCATCCATCTCAGGCATAAGCAGGTCCATCAGCACAATGTTGTAGGTAGCAGTTTGGAGAAGCTCCAGCGCCTCGCTTCCGTTGGAGGCCATTTGCACTTGGATATTCCAACGCTCCAAGATTTTTCGGGCTACCAGCTGATTTACGGTATTATCTTCTACGACTAAGATTTTCAGGTTAAGGTCTTCTATCTTAACCCGGTTGTCCTTCATTTTTGTAGAGGCCGGAGACTGATGTACGGGAACCGTAAGGGTGAAACTGAACGTAGAACCTTTACCAGGATGACTCTCTAGCTGGATGCTGCTCCCCATTAGTTCCACCAAACGTTTTGAGATAGCCAAGCCTAGCCCCGTACCGCCATATTTTCTGGTGGTACTTACTTCCGCCTGCGTAAATTTATTGAAGATATCCTCTTGCCGATCGTACGGAATTCCAATTCCTGTATCCGTCACTTGAAATAGTAGTCGAGCAACCTTCGCTTCTTGGCTTACTAACTCAACGGCCAGCGTAACTCCACCGCTCTCGGTAAATTTCACGGCATTGGTAAGGAGGTTGTTGATGATCTGGGATATCCTCACGGAATCTGCCTCAATAAAGTCAGGAACCTGATGCAGTTGAAGATCACAGGTTATTCCCTTGGCTTCTGCTCTTATGGCCGCTCCTTGCACTAAGGCATGACATAATTTATTGAGGTCGAACACTACATTTTCCAGCTCAATTTTATTAGCCTCGATTTTAGAAAAATCGAGTATGTCGCTGATTAGCCCTAAGAGGTTTTCGCCAGAAAATCGGATGGTCTCCAGGGTATCTAGTTGATCGGTCCGTGGGCCCTCATCAATCATGATATGTGTGAGACCCAGAATGGCATTGAGCGGGGTGCGAATTTCGTGGGTCATGGTAGCCAGAAATTCGTTTTTCAACTCCTGAATCCGCTCCAACTCTTCGTTCTGCTTGGCGAGTAACTCCCGTTCCAAGGCTTCCATTTTGCTCTGGCTCCGTAGTAACTCATTGAGAATATTGGACTGGTTTTTCTCCTGCACGACGGCCAATATTTGTAGGTATTGGGGCGTGAGATCCATCACGGTAACCGTGAGGTACCGCTGTTCATTCTCAGATACAGGCCTGAATACAAAATCGAAGTACAGTAATTCGTCATCTACATGAGCCGAAACACAAGGCAAGTAGTATTCTTCATCGATGAGTAGTTCGGATATGGTATCCCAACTGCTTTCGATAACTCCGTGGATGTCTTTGATGGATTGACCTTTTTGCGCAGGCACGATACGTTCGTCAGATTCCAGGATAAGCCCGGTGGCATCCGCCACGATAAATTGGCTAGAAAGGGCATGGTACTGACTACGTAAGCGGTTAAAATTCATGAGCTAGTACCGCTTGGCCAATCGATTGGAAGGCAAGTTCTACATTGTGGCTGGTTTTGGCACTGGTTACGAAATCACAAGTAATAGGCAGAAAATTGACGATGGAATAGATTTCCTCTTCCGTCATGAGGTCTGCCTTGTTCCCGATCACCTTGATGGGGACTTGTTTGCCAATGGCCTTTTGGACGAGTTCCAGTTCTTCCTTGATATTCTCATAGGTTTCTCGGCGAGAAAGGTCAAATACATATAGCCCTCCATGAGAACCAGCAAGATAGGGTTGGAAAACCTTGGCTAGTGAACTTTCGCCAGCCACATCCCAAATGATCATATTGAGGGTTCTACCCGCTACCTCTACCACTTTCTTTTCAATGGAAACTCCGATGGTAGTGAGGTACCGATCCGAGAACTTTTTGTAAACAAACTGGCTCACCAGCGAAGTTTTTCCTACTCCGTAAAACCCCAGAAGAATAATTTTTTTAGAGGTCATGTACTTCTATAATGGACTTCAGTTGGTCTGAATACAGCTCTTGCGGATTGGCATCTTGGGTAGTTTCGGCAAGTGCTTTTTCCAAAAACTGTTCAATGAGTAAATCTATCTTTTTCTGGAATTCGTGGGTGAAAATTCCCGTAAAAACCACGGCAATATAGAATCGCTGAAAAGTACGGATCTGGATTCGGTAGGACTCGTATTGTATCACCTCTACCTCCTCGGCCTGTTTGGAAAACGCATCTTCCAAAAAAGCTTTGATCGCCGTAAGCATTCCAGAGATCAAGTCCTGGTCTACAGTAGATTCACGGCTATAGCTACCGATGAGCAGGCCAGAATCCTTTTCAATAACGAAGATTTCCTGAATCTCAGGTTCGGTAGCTTTGCGCAAGGCTACCACACTGGGTTTGAAACCCAACAGTTGGACCCGTATGTATTCCCAAAGATTTTCCCAGCTGAACATCTTCTCCATCTGCTCATCCAATCTTTCAGAAAGCGTTTGGATCTCCTGCTGAACGTATTTCCGGATGAGCTTACCCAGAATGGGATATAGCGCATCTACCACCTCGTGCCGAGACTCCCGAATTTGCACCTTTAAGGTCTCAGTAATGGAAGGCCCAAGCCGCTCGGGCATTACCTCTGCAACGCGGTCCACTACCTCTTCAACAAACGGGTCTTGCTTGCCTTGATTCTTCTTACGTTCCTCCGCCAGATCTTTGCTAAGGGAGTCAATTTTTTGAATAAGCGCCTGTTGCTTTTCCAGTTCTTCATGGAAAAGGGCTTTTTTCAGTTCATCAAGCTTTTGAGCTTCAGACGCCATTAGAGGATTTTACAAAGGTTAGCTCTTAATCTTTGTGCCAATATCAATGAGTAAATCACCCAGCGTTGCCCGGTTCATCTTCTCATCTTCCAAGCGAGCCGCCTTGGCAGCAAAATTATCCTCCAGATCGTGGACCTGATCTTTCATCATTTTATCCAGCTCCTGGATCTTTTCCTGAAGGTCGCCCTTCACGTCCTGTATGTAGTTATCTAGCTCGGCCTTTTTCTCATCTACCAACCGTTTCAGTTCATTGAACTGTTGGTTGTATTCTTCCATGTTCTGGCCAAAGATGATGTCGCGAATGACACCCAGTTTGTCCAAAGGATCCGCCCCACCGTTGGAGCCGTTGGCTTGTGGAGCTTGCTCCTCAGCCTTTGGTTGTTGTTCTTCAGTTTGTGGCACCTGCTCCGCCGCTGCAGGCTCTTCAGTATTCTCTTCTCTGGATTTCTTAAAAACAGCCATGGGTGTGTCAATTTGATGGTTCAAAAATATAAGCAAGGGTGTGTAATGTGGGCACTCCTGTCATGAGGCCCCCATTTCGACGTTGAATTTCTTTTACCGCATCGCGGGTCTGGCTGCCGTAGGAACCATCTATAGGAATAGCAAAGCCTTGTGCTACCAAGTATTCCTGGATCATAGAAATGTGGTCTCCGCGACTACCCAGTGTCCACGAGAGGCTCAGCAGAGGTCCATAGGCATTTTCAAAAGCAATCACTTGAGGGGACAAACCTTCTTCTTCCAACCTGCGGATGTCCGAATTATTGAAACCTTGATCCTTCCAAACCCTAGATTGCTTTAGTTTGGCTTCTAAATATTGGGCCTGATTAAATAGTGCCCAGTACGCTTTGGCCTTCTCCTGGTCTTCTAACGTGGCTTGCTGAGGAAACCGAACATCCACCCGGTATTCTGTCCATAAGAACCTGGCCAGCTGGCCCAAATCGGTGCACGATTGCAAGTAGATTTGTACATCTTCAGGATTGTAGTAATACAAATCCAAGGAGTCTGCCATAGGATAATCATAGGCAGAAGGTGCAGTAAATCTTCTTGATCTGATGACGTTGGTATACACAATACCGATCAGGACTAATACGAGTAAAAGAGCAATCAGTCTCCTCATGACTAAGATTACCAGGGGTGTTTAGTGAGATGTAGTCTGAAAAATCAAGCCGCTAGGATTTAATGGCGGCAATGTTCAAAAAATCCTTCCGATAAGCCAAAATTATCCATATCCCATCGATGAATCAGGAAGTATGCATGACGAAAATCGGTTTTTCTGCGGCGACTTGGAAGCCTAATTTTTAATTAAGGCGAACAATTTTTCTTTATCGGCATGTATCGATATTGATGACCTATAACTCCGTAGAAATCCGTATAGAGAATAATTAACTATAACAGAGAAATGGTGCTTACAAAAAATGCCCATCGCAGTAAGCAAATGGGCATTTTATCAGCTCTATCCGTTCTTTATTCTGTTCGAATATCTGTTACAGCGAATTCTGTACGGCGGTTGGCCTGATGCTGCTCGTCAGAACAGGGTACACCGTTGGCACATTCGTTGTTCAACTTGGTTTCACCGTATCCCTTGGCGGAAATGCGGTCAGCATCAATGCCCTGATCGATGATGTACTCCACAGCGGATTCTGCCCGGCGTTGACTTAGGCTAAGGTTGTAGCTATCACTACCTCTGGAGTCAGTATGTGAACCGAGTTCGATTACAATCTGAGGGTTGTCCACCAGTAGCTTCACCAGTTTATCTAATTCTATCGCAGCGTCAGCGCGAATATCCGCCTTGTCCAGGTCATAGTAGATGTTCTCCACCTCAATGGCCTTACCTACTACAATTTCTTCGAATTCGGGCTCAGGGATGTTACCTGGAGTAAGCTCTATTACCTGCGTAAAGAAACCAGGCTTCTCAATCCGTAAATCATAGTTGGTTTCGCATTCCAAAGGCAGAATGTAGGTTCCATTGTCAGACTCCAACACAATGGAATCTGCCGATCCTTTTTTGTACATGGTCACGTTTGCACCGAGTACAGGTTCCCCAGTATCCTTGTTATTGAGTTCCCAATCGTACACCCAGCAACGGTTTTTCATACGGATCACCAAGGGCTCACGCGCTTCGGGAGTATCCTCTGCCTTGCGCAAAGGGGCATTCATTTGATCGTACAACCGAAGCTCAGCATTGAAACGGTACATCACGTCCCAGTTCAGGTTGAATGAGAACCTTGCTTGGTCATCGGTCTCCACGGTCATCTCATTTCCATCCGTACCGCGCATCGTCACCATTGCATTAGCTAAGGGTTCTTCGGTCACATCATCGATCACGATGCCATCAATGCGCAAATAGGGATCACGCGTAATGGCAATCCGGTAGATATTATCCCCTTCCAGGCTATCGCGGTTGCTACTGAACCAACCTTGCACTCCGTTGGGCTCCATGATGAGGCCAAAATCATCGTGATGAGTATTCACCGGGTAACCCATATTCTTGGGGGTTTCCCATTTCCCATCCTCCAGTTCGGAAGTGTACAGGTCCAACCCGCCCAATCCACCTTGTCCGTCGCTGGCAAAGTAGAGGATACCGTCTTTGTGCATGAAGGGAAACATTTCGTTACCCTCGGTATTGATTTGGGGGCCTAAATTTAAAGGTGTACTCCAATCATCACCGTTCCATTCGGTTTGCCAAAGATCGGTACCCCCCAAGCTACCGGGCATATCGGAGACGAAAATCATGGTGGTGCCATCCGACATAAAGGTGGGATGGCCAACGCTATATTCGTTGCTATTGAAGGGTAGTGGTTGGATATGCTCCCAGGTTTCTCCTACCCCACGCTTGGCACTATACAGCTGAAGTTTATTGATTTTATCGGAGCTAATCTTGAAACGACCTTTGTAATAGTTGTTCCGGGTAAATACTACCCGCTCTTCGTTTTCAAAGAAGGCAAGAGGACCTTCGTGATACTGGGTGTTGATCTTCTCACTCCAGGGACGCGGAGCACTGAATAAACCGGAAGAATCCGGACCTACGTAGAACAGATCCAGGAAAGGCTCTTTGTCCCAGTTGAAAACGTTCTGTACTAGTCTCACCTCGGCTGTTTCCCGCCCGGTAACAAAGACTAAACCGTCCTCATAGAACATGGGGCTAAAATCGGCGCCCTCAGAATTAAAGTTGACCGGACCAATGTCGTAGATAGCGGAGTCTTTGAAATATACTTCCAGGTTGTTGAGGGAATTGAGGTAATGCTCGGCACGACTGTCCTTACCGGCAGATCTCTTTTCGAATTCCTCGAACCATTTCTTGGCTTCCCGATATTCTCCTGCTCCACTCAACATTTCTGCATAGTTGAGTACATCCTCATCAGAGATCAGGGTATCGTTGTCAATCACCTTGCTGTACCATTCTGCAGATTGTGCAGGCTGGTTCAGCTTGCGGTAGCTTTCGGCTATGCGTAGCTGAACTCGTGGATTGCCTGGTTGCTCATCTAATACGGCCTGGTACAAGTTGATGGCACCGGCATAACTAAACTGGTAATACAACCGATCAGCTCGGTCTTCTTTACTACCGACTTCAAAAATGCTCATCTGTGCCTGAACCCCAATGGTAACAGTGAGCAGTGCGGCTAGGATGCTAATTCTTTTCATCTTGATGATACTTTATAGGATTAGAAGTAGCGTGGCGTGAGCAATCGATCTTTCTCGAAAGCCAGGCGGTAGTTCAACATAATTTCGTGGGTGCCGGTATTTACTAACCGCAACCGAGATGTGGAAGTATCATAGGCATACCCGAATCGTAATTGGGGGGTGGCCATAAACTCCACCAGGAAGTCGAAGGAATCCAATGATCGCCAAGAAACCCCAGCCCAGATCACTTCTTGAAACAGAACATTCATGTTGAGATCGAACTGGACAGGTGCCCCCTGTACGACCTTCATTAGCACATTCGGCTTCAGTTTTATATCGGTAGAGATAGGAAATACATAACCTCCGGTCACAAACCAGTGCCTGATTTGGGTGGAGGTAACGCCTCCATCAGAATTACCCACGTCGTGGTTGAGCATTTGCGGCAAGGAAGCACCGGCATACCAGTTTTCGGCAGTGAACCAAACCCCGACTCCAGCATTGGGTAGGAACTCGCTCACTACCGTGCCAAAGGCATCATCGATGTCTCCGGTGCGGAGGCTGGTAAGATCCTCCCGATAGGTGTTAAATCCTGCCTGCAAACCAGCCGACAGGGTACCAATGGACATGGGGATGAGGTAGGCATAGCTGGCGTATAGGCCGAATTGGTTGATGGGACCTACCCGGTCATTGATTAGCTGCAAGCCCAACCCAATTTTGCGCTTGGGAAAGGGGGCATGCATGCTCAACGTTTGGGTAGTAGGCGCTCCCTCTATACCCAACCACTGATGCCGGGTAAGGGCCGTAATGTTTGCGGCCTTGTCGGTACCGGCGTAGGCCGGGTTGAGGGCCAACTGGTTAAACATGTACTGGGTAAACATCTGCTGCTGCTGTGCCTGCAGCGCGGAGGACGCTCCCAAGGAGAGCACCAATGCCAGGACTAGGTGTCGATAAATATGTTTCATGGGTTCAGGAATTATCGTTTTATCACTACATACCCGCTCAACGGTTCGGCTCCGTCCGCGAACTCAATCACGTAGAAGTACACACCGTCCGGTCCGTTGCGCGATCCGGCCACTACGCCCTCCAAGGACTCGCCAGACCACACCCGGGTATCGTTGTCATAGTTTTCTATTTCAAATACTTTATTTCCCCAGCGGTTGAAGATGGCCACGATATTATCAGGGTGGGCTTCAATGCCTTCGATCACCCAGAAGTCATTGTTACCGTCGCCGTTGGGCGAAATGCCTTGGTTGGGTAGCACCTCTTCTGGTATGGTGGGCTGATCATCTTCGCTATCCGGAGTGCCGTCGTTATCGGAGTCATCATCCAGGTGGTCAGGAATACCATCACCATCCGAATCATTGGGATTTTCGGGATCATCCCCCGCCTCTTCATCATCAGGGATACCGTCATTGTCGGAGTCATCGTCCAGGTGATCAGGAGTACCGTCACCATCCGAGTCCACCGGGTTCTCAGGATCGTCGCCGGCCTCTTCATCATCCGGCAGGCCATCACCGTCCGAGTCTTCATCACGGAAATCAGGGTCACCATCTCCATCGGAATCCACCGGATTTTCAGGATCGTCACCGGCTTCCTCATCGTCAGGCAGACCATCACCGTCCGAATCTTCATCTTGGAAATCAGGGTCGCCATCTCCATCAGAATCTACCGGATTCTCAGGATCATCGCCGGCCTCATCGCCGTCCTTGATGCCGTCATTATCCGAGTCATCATCCAGGTAGTCGGGATCACCGTCGCCGTCCGTATCAATGGGGTTATCAGGATCGTCACCGATCTCAATATCATCTGGAATTCCATCACCGTCCGAATCCACCGGATTCACGGTGATGTCACCACGGGCATCGTCTTCGGCATATTCACTGCCGTCGCTGCCGTTCCAATCGAAACCACCAGTTCCCTCGAAACCATCTGTAGGCACGAAAATGATATCGTCTAGGCGATCCACAGGGATTATGTCACCCACGGAAAGGGTATCGCCATCTAGAATCAGCACTCCGCCGTCCGGGCCGCCGGTGATTTCTACTTCCACCAGGGTATCACCATCAGGATCATCAAAGTTATCCGTGAAGTCTTCTTTGGTCAGGTGAAGCGTATCGCCAGCATCTACATCAAAAACAATGTCTTCTACTGCGGGCTTGTCGTTTACCGGGGTTACGTTGATAGTAATGGTATTGTCCTCGGTAGCAGCATCGGTTCCATCAAATACGTTGAAATCGAAACTACCGAAGGGCGAACCGTTCTCATCAGGATCGGGTAGGAAGTTGAGGTTGTTGAAATCCATATCCACAACCACTACCGTATCGCCTACCGCTACTTCCTCGCCCGCATCAAAGTCTCCGTCCACATTCAGGTCTAGGAATAGGGTACCGTCAGTGGGTAGACTTTCGATGGTTACGTGCACCAAGGCATCGCCTTCGGGATCCGAGTAGCCCAAATCGTCTGTAGTGATGGTCAAAATGCTGTCCTCAGCTACCGTCAGCGTATTATCTGAGGCCATGGGTGGATCGTTCACTGGTAGAACATTGATCACGAAAACACCGTCTGTATCTGCATCATCGGTGCCATCGTTCACCCGTATGCCGATCTCTGCATAGCCATCGCCATTTTCATCATCACCCGGGATGAACTGCACATCGCCGGCATCCCAACGATCCTTGCCAATGGTATCACCTGCCTCTATTTCCTCACCCGGATCGTAGGTGTTATCTCCATCCTCATCCAGATACAAAATACCGTCAACTGGGGGCTGGATAATCTCTACAAAGTCCAGCGGATCGGTATCATCGTCAGAGTAGTTTAAGTCATCCGTCCCGATCACCAGTACCTCGTCTTCGTTTACATTCAGCGTATCACCGGGGCCTACCGGAGGATTATTCACAACCACTACCGGATTCACGTCGATAGTTACGGTGGCCGTATCGCTATCGTCGGTACCATCCGAGCCGGTCCAATCAAACGAATCACTTCCGGAGAAGCCATCTGTAGGGGTGTACACTAAGCTGTCTAAACGATTGGGCACAATCTCGTCGCCTGCTTGCAGGGTATCCTCACCGATGGTCAGCACACCGTCCGTCGGAATCACAATGATTCGGATCGAGTTAAGCGTATCGTTATCACTGTCAGTGAAGTTGTCCGTAAAATCGTCTTTATCTAGCTCAGCGGGAGTATCCTCATCGGTTGTTACGGTGAAGTCATCTACATCCGGAGGGTTGTTCACCACCACTACCGGATTCACGTCGATGGTTACCGTGGCTGCATCACTATCGTCTTCGCCATCAGAACCGGTCCAGTCGAAGCTGTCGCTGCCCGTAAAGCCATCCGTAGGATGGTACACCAGGCTATCCAAACGATTCGGTTCTATCACGTCGCCTACAGATAAAGTATCGTCACCAATAGTCAGCACCCCGTCGGTAGGGATCACGAGGATCTTAATAGAGGCTAGTGTATCGTTATCAGCGTCGGTGAAGTTATCCGTAAAGTCCTCTTTATCTAGCTCAGCAGGAGTATCCTCGTCGGTTGTTACGGTGAAGTCATCTACATCCGGAGG
>DMST01000477.1:0-214 GCA_003454975.1 Cytophagales bacterium
CCCTGACGGGTTTGACGTCGCTCTACCTGAGTGATAATAAAATCCAGGACATTTCCTTTTTACCATCCCTGCCGGGTTTAACCTCGCTCGACCTGAGTTATAATCAAATCCAGGACCTTTCCTTTTTAGAATCCCTGAGGGGCTTGACCTTGCTACAGTTGAGGAGTAATCAAATCCAGGACCTTTCCTTTTTAGAATCCCTGCCGGGTTTGAC
>DMST01000477.1:402-3287 GCA_003454975.1 Cytophagales bacterium
GGTTTGACGTCGCTCGACCTGAGGAATAATCACATCCAGGACTTTTCAGCACTGCTTCCCCTATTGCAGAAGGGCTTAGCTCTCAACTTAGAAGATTATGGAGGATCCGGGATAATGCTTTTCGGAAACCCCATCACCACCCCACCCCTGGAGGTGGTGGAGAAAGGGCGTGAGGCGGTGTTGCTTTACTTTGAGCAAGCGGACGTATTTGGTACGGCCCCGCTCTACGAGAGCAAAGTGATGATTTTGGGCCAGGGCGGGGCGGGGAAAACCACGCTGGCCCAATTGCTTTTGGACCCAACATGGGAGGTGAAAAAACGGCAGGACGAATCTACCCTGGGGGTGGTGGTGCACAAAAACCGCCCCTTTGCTCACCAGGCGCAGGAGGGCGTCAACATCCAGGCCCACCTCTGGGATTTTGGCGGGCAAGAGGTGCAAAAGATGCTGCACCAGTTCTTTATCACGCAGGACTGCCTCTACGTCATTGTCTCCGACAAACGCTCTGAGAACACCAACTTCCACTATTGGTTCCAGATCATCGAGCTACTGGGGCCAAACTGCCCGGTGGTGGTGTTGGAGAATCCTATGGAGACCAAGCACGTAAATGAAGATTTTGATCTCTATTCCTTCCGAGGACAATATCAACGTCTGCAAATCAGTGCTCGTGAGGTAAACCTGAAATATATAAATCAACGTGCTCAAGCAGATTGGAAGGCCTTCACGAACGAGCTCGCGCAGCATCTTTCGGGGCTTGAGATAGTCAACCGGGAGGTGCCTAGGGTATGGAGGCAAATCCGGGATGGGCTCCAGGCCATGAAAGCCAAATACATTACGCTGGATGATTATTATGCTCTGGTAGAGGGCTTAGCCTTGCCTCCCGATACCCGAAAAATGACCCGGGAAGAAGGTCAACAGTGCTTGGCTTATCTCAAAAGCTTGGGCGACCTCACCTATTTTGAAGACCGCGAGTTGGCCCACCTCATTTTCCTGGATCATAATTGGTTGACCGATGGCTTATACTACATCCTGTCCGATGGAGAAATAAAAGATAGTTCTGGTCGGTTTACCCGGGCACAAGCCTATGCTAAATGGGACGCAAAGGAATATTCGGAGGTGGAGAAAGGTATGCTGATCCAGCTGTTACTCAAGGATCAATACGATATCTGCTATGAAACCCCCAGCCAAAAAGACGAGTTTATCACCCCCTTGTTACTCCCGGCTGGAAAGCCCGGAATATGGCCCCACACCCCCAGCCTCACCTACCAGTATAGGTACCCCTTTGTGCCCCACGGGCTTTTCTCCCGCCTCATTGTGCGCCTCAATGCGCGCATTGAGGACGAAAAACGCTGGAAAACAGGCGTTTGGCTTAGCCATACCGCCCAAGGGCAAACCACCCGTGCCGAGGTAGAATACGTGCAGCACCCGGAAGCAGCCTTTGAGCTCCGCATCTGTGGGGAGCCTGCGGGCAGCCAGGA
The DNA here is from genome assembly GCA_003454975.1 of Cytophagales bacterium. Classification (GTDB taxonomy): domain Bacteria; phylum Bacteroidota; class Bacteroidia; order Cytophagales; family Cyclobacteriaceae; genus DMST01. The sequence continues at coordinate 1,878 of DMST01000477.1, forward strand.
GATGCTTCAGTTTATCGACCATGAGCTGGAAAACCTGCACCGGGACTTCCGCAACCTGAAAGTGACCCGGAAAGTAGCTTGTGTATGCGATGTTTGTAAGGCAGAAGTGAAAGCAGGCAACCGTCCGTTTTACCATTCCCTAGACAATATTAATGGGCGGCTGGCGAATAGGAAATACACCGTAGAGTGCCAGAAAAGCCATCAGGATGTCAGTATCGGCCAAATCCTACAAGACGTGTACAAAGAAGAAGCGGCCAAGGGCACTCAGTTTGAGGCTATTTTTCACACCTTAAAAGAAATGGGCATGAGCATCAACCAAATCAACAATACCAACAACAACCAATCGAGTGCCACTTCTTCATCGAGTTCCAAAGCCAAAGCCAAAAACGAAGTGAGTATTGAGATTCAAATATCACAGGTGATTCGGGAAGCAGGGAAGGTAAAAGAGGTGCTAACCAAAGCGCAACAAAAGGACCTAAGTAACAAGGGGGCTACTGCGGAAGACTTGGAATATGCACTGGAGGATGTGGAAGAGTTTGAAAGCACCCTACAAGAAGCCCAGCAAGACAAGGAGCAAGGCGCAGACGTTTCGGAGGGTACCAAGAGTAGGCTGGAAGGATTTTGGAATTCCCTACAGGAGGAAGAGGCGCCCCTGCGCAAGGCCTTACAGGCGATCCGTAAGGGCCGCGACTATGGCGTTGGCCTAGCCCGTACCTACAATTCCTTGGCCACCAACCTAGGCCTTACCCCCGTACCCGAGCTGGCACTGAAGGCCTTGGAGAAACTGTAGGTTCGCACCGCCTGGCCTTCCCTACTACCCTACCACTAAAATTGTTATTCCCATTTGTGCGATGCCCCGCCACTTTACGACTATCAAGGTTTAGCTCACCACCCGCTACAATTCACACCCATTTAAAATTCAAAATTCAACATTGGCGCACCGCGCCATCAAATCATGAGCTCACCCTAAAAATCCAGCCTCTAGCCGCGCAGCGGTCTAGCATCCAGCTTCTGAATTTTGTATCTTCAGAAGAATCCCAAATTTTCTCCCCCCTCAGACAACCCGGGCGTTAATTTTCCGTGAAGTAGTATGCATGCATACTAAATTTGTGTACCTTCGAGACACAAACGATTACAAAGCCACCTAAATCGCGGAAATTTTAATGAAAGCACAGGAAACCGTTGACTACCACATCAAGGCCACCTGGCATGCCATCTCGCGCATGTACAACCAGGAAGCTGCCAAGTATGAAATCACCATGTCGCTCGGTTTCGCCTTGCTCACCATCCACCCCGAGGAAGGCACCCCCGCTACCAAAATTGCTCCGCAAATGGGGCTGGAGGCCCGCAGCCTCACGCGCATCCTGAAGACCATGGAAGAGCGCGGCTTCATCTACAAGCAACCCGACC
>DMST01000032.1:0-1545 GCA_003454975.1 Cytophagales bacterium
CCCCCTCGCATTGCCATATTGGGCGGTGACGGTACAGCCTCTCTCAGCCATGGCGAGACCTGGTACTTTTTCGAGCAAGTGTTGGGCTACCCCATTACCCGGATCAATACCGACGATGCTGGCGGTGTAGATTGGTCTACCTATGATGTAGTGATTCTGCCCGAAGGTGGCTATTGGGGTCTGTTCTCTGACGGTGGTGCGGACGCACTCAAAACTTGGATTCGCCAAGGGGGAACTGCCATTGCCATGGGCCGGGCCGCTGGTGCGCTGGCTAGACAAGACGGGTTTGGCCTAGAGCGTAAGGATTCTGATAGCGATGAGGAGGAGGATGAAGACGAAGCCTATCGCGACCGACTACGCCGCTATGCAGATCAAGAATCAGAATTTGTGAAGGGTTTTAATCCAGGATCTATTTATGAAGTAACCCTGGACAACACGCATCCCTTGGCCTTTGGCTATGGAGACAAGTATTTCACCCTTAAAACCGGGAGTCAAGCGTTCGAATACATGGAAAATGGCTGGAACGTAGGGTATATCGAAGGCGACGGCAAGCCGAGGGCTGGTTATGTGGGTGAAAAATTGCACGACCAACTCAGCGAATCCTTGGTACTAGGGGTAGAGCCCATGGGCGGCGGAGCGGTGGTCTATTTTGTAGACAATCCGCTTTTCCGGGCTTTCTGGCGCAGCGGTCACCTCATGGTAGCCAATGCAACCTTCTTTGTGAACAAAGACTAATATTTCCACTGAACATAGTAGGCCATCTCTATTTTCAGGGATGGCCTTTTATCGCTCTCCAAACCCTTCTGCATTATGCAGCCTGTTATTGACCTTCATTGCGACCTATTGGCCTATTTGCTGCGTGATCCTGAGCGAAGCCTCAACAACCCGGCTCTGGGCTGCTCCCTACCCCATATGCATGCTGGCGGGGTGAAGGTACAGGTATGTGCAATCTTCACAGATGTGGTGCCCGAAAGCCCAGGGCAGGCTTTGAAGCAGGCGCAAATCTTCCAGCAGCTACCACAACACTATCCTGGAGAAGTAGTGCTAGCCAACGAGTTGGGCAACTGGGAGGAGGCCACAGAGCGAGACGAAATCACCCTCATCGCTAGCATAGAAAGTGCCGCCGGGCTTTGCAATGAAACACAACCCCTGAGCGATACGGTAGCCAATCTGGACCGGATTCTGGAGCTGACCGGCTCCCTGGCTTACATTAGCCTGACCCACCACAAGCGCAACCGTTTTGGTGGGGGTAACTATGAACCGGGCCCGCTGACGGCTGACGGCAAATACTTGGTGGATGCCATGGCAGAGCGGAACATTCCTATCTGTTTTAGCCATACTAGTGACGAGCTGGCAGAAACCATTCTGGCGCATTTGGATACCCAAGAGCATGACCTACCCATCCTGGCCAGCCACAGCAACTACCGGGAAATATGCCAAGAGGCGCGCAATCTGCCCGATCATTTGGCCAAAGCTATTGCCGAACGTGGCGGCATCATTGGGCTCAATGTGTTGCGGAAATTTATGCACCCTACAGACCCTGAA
>DMST01000032.1:1564-8839 GCA_003454975.1 Cytophagales bacterium
CTGAAGGTCTTTACCAACATGTAGCGCATGCACAAATGCTGGGTCTGGAGAATTCGGTAGTTTTCGGGGCCGATTATTTCTTTACCCAAGATATGCCCGAAGCTGCGCGTGCCCAGCGAGAACCTTTTTATTTAAAAGAGCACGAAGATGCCACCTTCTACCCCACTATTTTGGGGGAATTATCTTCTCGATTTTCTGAAAGTGTAGCGAAAAAAGTGGCGTTTGATAACGCTCTGGCCTTCTTTCATCGATTCATATCGCTCGTTTAACAGAATTGTACTACAATTAGTATTTATTGTCTTCATTTTGGTTGCGGGATTTTCCTATATTGCGCCCCAATTCAGCTAGCAACCAATTTCAACTGACAATAATGTTATCAAAATTACGAATCTCAGCCATGCTTGCGGTAGCAGCATTGCTGACCTATGCCTGTACCGAGGAGCTTTCTCCTGCTCAACAACTCCAACAACAACTTGTAGAACTAGACGCTAGTCAATACATCAGCTTCATTGCGGTGATTGAAGACAACGGGGAGCCGTTGGAAGGCGCTACTGTAACGCTCACTACCGTATCCGTAGATACTGCTGGCGGTGGTGGTACCGATAGTACTGGTGGCGGAGCTGGTGAAATCATCTCCCTTACTGCTACTTCAGATGCTGATGGCCGTGCTGTATTTGCCGCTGTACAACCTGGCGGACACATTATGGAGGTAGCCGCCGAAGGTTATTATTCTGTACGCGCTGTTGCGGACTTCGACTTCATCGAAGGCTACAACTACACCATTGCGGATGGATTTTTGGTACCTACCGCCGTGGTAGAATCTGCCATTCTTCCCTTATTTCCAACTGCAGCAGCTTCTGGAGCTAATACGGCTACCATTGAGGGCAAATTGACCATTGAAACGGATGTGACCAACCTTACTCCTGAGGTATTGGCTAATACCGTGGTCACCGCTGACCTTTCTAGCCTGACGGCTATTGTAAGTGATGGATTGGCCGTTCGGGGTTATTCTATCAACGAAGGCCAAGGCTTTGGCTCTACTACTACCGATGCTAACGGTGACTATAGCATGGTAGTACCTGCCTCTGAGAACGGAACCTACATCAGCCTGTATTTCCCTGAGGTAGAAACCGACCAAGTTGTTATTGCCAACGGGCGTGGTACCACGGTATTTGACGAGCCTCAGGCTATCACCGTGAACACCTCATTTGGTCCTAACATCACCCGTGATTCCAATATTCCTACCAACTCAGGAATAAAAGCGATTTTCCCCAACCCTCCTACCGGTGGTGAAGGATTCACGGTGAATAACCTTACTAAGGCAGGACGGGCTTTTCCTTCGTCTGACATTTTCGAATGGTATACGAGCCCATTCACTACCAGCAATGTTTCCTATGAATTCTCCCTGGGAGAGGGTTATGAAACATCTCCTGTAGTGAACATCACGGATCCTACCGGCGAAGGTGCTGACATCAGAGCATACATTAATGTTGGCGTTGCTGGTTTTGACATGACAGAACCTGATTCTGGATATTTCTCTAATTCCAATTACAACCTGTATCTGTACATTGACTACCTCAGCGGTGATGATACCCTCACTTCGAATCTAAGAACGATCAACATTTCTTCGGATAACAATGGTGTAATCGGACAGGATCAGGTAGATGCCGCCATCGAATCCGCTGTCAATAACTTTACCACTTATTTTGCGAACAATCCTCGTGATTGGAATGCTCAAATTATTGACATGTACTTTGAAGTGTACAACTGGTCGACGGCCGAATTCAATACCCTGGCAGGTACCATCAACAACGAAGGTTCTGTACATACCTATGATATTTTTAGTACGGGAGAGAATTATACAAATCCTACCATCACCTTGACCGGTGGTGGCGCCAGCACAGCAGCCACTCTTTCTGTGGCTAGTTTCGGTACGCGCTGGACCTTCGGTCTGAACAACTCTGGCATTACAGGTACCTACGTGATTTCGCCTGATATTCTTTGGGAATATGAAGCCATCACTTCTAGTGCCAACTTCACTGATTATGCCACTACTTATGATGTGTATGATCCTAACACCGGCACAACGGGTAATTTTGATGTATTGACCTACGTAAATAACGGCAGCGTTACCTTTGATGGTGAGGAAAGCTTGCAGACTGCTTTCTTCTCGTTTGAAGAGCCCACCTTCTTCGTAATCAATGAAAACCCTACCCCAGCCTCAGCAGTACCACAGTTAGACTCTGACGGTAGCCTTGACTTCTTGGCGATAGTCTCCTCTGGTAATGGGTACAACGAGCGCTTCTCCGTTATCATCGAGCCTTTGTTGTCTACTATGGGCGGTTCTGGTGCCGAGATCACTTTGTTTGGCGGATTCCAAAGTGGAGATGAGTACCAGTGGCAAGGTGAATACCTCATTAGCAATGCCGGATCGGGCTATCAAGTATACGCTAACCAAGCCTTGGAATACTTAGGCAACACTGGCCAAAGCTGGACCAGCAACGGTAGTGTTAACTTCTATATCTCAGCCGGTGAAACCGTGGTACGCGATATAGATTATGGTACGGGTAACCGTGATGAGAATATCTTCTAATTGAAATAGATTAGATCTCCTGGAAATATTAAACCCCTGAGTCTTGCGGCTCAGGGGTTCTTTTTTGGTATCTATTGCAGGGCCGAGATGCCTATATTTCTTTGCCTAAAAAAGTATGAGCATCAAAAAACCCAAGCTGTTAGGCTTGGGTCCGGTATTAGAATTCGAGGTTTTTTTACAGCCCGAAAGCTTCTTTTACTTGGTCTACGTAGTCCGTTTTTTCCCAGGTGAAAAACTCCAGATCGCGCATTTCTTTGCGGCGAATCTCCGTCTTCACACCGTCTACGTCTTTTATCTCCACCACGTTCATTTCTACCGCTTTGGTAAACGGCTCACGTCCCATGTGACCATAGGCAGCTGTTTCGGAGAAAATTGGATTCTTCAATCCCAATCGGTCGATCAGGGCCTTAGGACGCATGTCAAAAATGGCAGAAACCTTCTCAGCAATTTCACTATCGCTCAGGTTCACCTTGGCCTTGCCATAGGTATTCACATTGAGCGAAACAGGATTGGCTACCCCAATGGCATAAGCTACTTGTACCAGCGCCTCATCGGAAACTCCAGCCGCCACCAGGTTTTTGGCAATGTGTCTGGCTGCATATGCCGCTGATCGGTCTACCTTAGAAGGGTCTTTGCCTGAGAAAGCACCACCACCATGGGCTCCTTTACCACCATACGTATCTACAATGATTTTACGGCCAGTAAGACCTGCATCACCGTGAGGGCCACCAATCACGAATTTACCGGTAGGGTTTACGTGGTAAATGGTGTTGTCGTCCAACAGTTCTGCCGGAATGATCTTCTTAATCACATGCTCGATTACATCCTCCTTGATCTTTTTCAGCATAGCGTCATCGGCTACTTTCTGAGAGCGAGGATCGTCACCGTCGGGCTGGATGAAGTCGTCGTGCTGGGTGGAGATTACCACCGTATGTACGCGCACCGGGGTATCATCATCGTTGTATTCGATGGTCACCTGCGCCTTGCTGTCGGGACGTAGGTAGGACATCAGGCTGCTTTCTTCCTTGCGGATTCTGGCCAGCTCTTTCATCAAACGGTGTGAGAAAGCCAATGCCATGGGCATAAACTCTTCCGTTTCGGTAGTAGCATAGCCAAACATCATTCCCTGGTCACCAGCTCCTTGCTCGTGGTTTTCCGATTCATCTACCCCTTGTGCGATATCCGGTGATTGGCTGTGCAGGGTTACCATAACCCCGCAGCTATCTGCGGCAAACTGATACGAGTCACTGTCGTATCCAATGCGAGTAATGGTATCGCGCACCACATCGGGTACCTCTACATAAGCGTTGGTGGTCACTTCGCCCCCCACTACTACCAAACCGGTAGTACAGAAGGTTTCACAAGCCACACGGGAGTTAGGATCTTGCGCCAGCATGGCGTCCAAGATGGCATCCGAAATCTGATCCGAGATTTTATCGGGGTGTCCTTCCGAAACGGATTCGGAAGTAAAAAGATAAGGCATATGGGGAATGATTAGATATTCCAGATTGCTGATTTGCGTGCCAAAAATACACCAATTGGGGTCAAAATGAAATCCATCACCAGGCAAGCCGAGGAATTCCATGATCCCTTTATCGTACCATCTAAAACCATGAAGGGGAGGATTCTTTTGGATTCGCAAAAAACCGTGCATCTTAAAGGCATAATACCACGGATGCACCCAAAACAAACCCATGTCTATACCTACTAAACGTGTGGTTCCTCCAGTATTTACTGCCAAAGCAATATGGCGGGTGGGTATTATACTTATTCTCAACATTGGCCTATGCATTTTCGTGCTTACCTCCATACGGCAAATCAACCGCTATCAGGAGTTAAGGAGCACTCTGGACGAGGTACTCATCCGAACGGAGCTGGCCCGGCTTTCGGAGCGTAATTTTCTTCTCAACAGTGCCATTACGGAGAAGTTTATTACCACGGGCGAAGATCCGGAGATCCAATTGGCACACCAAAACATCGACGCCAACCTGGAGACCTTGAATGTGCTGATGAACTCAGCCCTGATAGACCGGGAAGAACTACGTGATGAGCTGGATTCCATCCGTACCCAAATGGTCATTTACCGGGTAGCCTTCGACCGTATTGTCACTCTCTATCAAGAAAAAGGATTCCGGGACTGGGGTTTGGAAGGGGAAATGCGTGCGGCCATCCATCATATAGAAGATTCACCCGTACCCCTGGATCTGGAATATATGCTCATGCTGCGCAGGCACGAGAAGGACTTTCTGCTGCGACGGGATCTCAGCTACGAAAAGAAATTCCAGGACGGAATTTGGGATTTCCGAAAGCACTTAGAAGGGATAGGTACTTCCAACAACCGATCAGAGTTAAAACAGCTGATCGATACCCTGCTGCACTATGAGTCACTGTTCTACCGTATTGTGGCTATTGAGGAAGAAATTGGGCTACAAAACAGTGAGGGCATCAAGGGGCGGATGAACATATCCGCTGGTATCATTGCCCAAAGTGTGGAGCGTACCATCTTTTTCCTGGACCGCCGGGTAAAAAGCGTCACACAAAACCTGGTACTGGCCATAGCCATTTTGTTCTTCATCAGCACCGCCTTGCTCATATACCGCACGCTGAAGAATCTGCGCCAGGAGGACATCATCCACCTGAAAAACAAAGACCTGGAAAAGAGCCATGAGAATATTACGGCTAGTATCAATTATGCAAGACGCATTCAGCAGGGAATTCTGTCTCATGCTCAGTACGTGACGGATATTTTTTCGGAATCCCTGATTATTTATCGACCGCGAGATATCGTGAGCGGTGACTTCTACTGGTTTGCGCACAAGGATGAGAAAGTAGTGGTAGCGGTGGTAGATTGTACCGGCCATGGGGTACCGGGTGCTTTTATGACGGTGCTGGCCAATGCGCTACTAAACCAGGTGGTCATCGAAAAGGGCATTGACGATCCGGCGGAGATCTTGCATGAGCTGGATATGTTGCTTTCGCGCATTCTCAACCAAGGTGGAAACGACCGGGCTGAAGGCATGGACATGAGTATTGTAACCCTCAACGTGCTGGACAACACCCTGGAGTTTGGCGGAGCCAAAAGCAACCTTTACTTGTTTCAAGGGGATGCACTACGGCAAGTGAAAGGAGATAAATTCTCTATCGGCAATCACAAGCTGATAAAGAAGAAGCACTTCTCCACTCACCGCTTGCACATGCAAAAAGGGGATACCTTGTACCTCTTTACCGACGGATATCCTGACCAGTTTGGCGGAGAAGAATCCAGAAAGTTTTTGGTCAAAAACTTCCGCAACCTCCTCTGTGATATTCACTGGCGCGATCTGGCTTTCCAGGAGAAAACATTGGAAGACCGGCTTGACCGTTGGATGGGTAAGAAATATGCCCAAACAGATGATATTACCGTGGTAGGCTTACGGTTATAATCCAGGGGATTATCTGATAATGCGAAGCTCCACCCGGCGGTTTTGTTGCCTTCCTTCTTCGGTACTATTGCTGGCTACCGGATATTGTGAGCCGTAACCTTCAGCCTTGATGCGCCTCCGCCGAATACCGTGCGAGGCCAGATAGTCTTTTACCACCTCTGCCCGGTCATGCGACAAGGCCAAGTTTTTCCGTTCCAAACCTCGGCTGTCCGTATGGCCAGCTATTTCCACTTTGATATCCTCACAGTTTTGCAAAATATGCACCAAGGCATCTAGTTCTTCTGCCGCGGCTGCATCGTCTAGAAATACCGCTTCTGATACCCGGAAGTGCACCTTTTGTAGCACGTAGGCACTGGTTTGGGAGCAATCAAAGGCGATTGTGGGTTCAGGTTCCGTAGGAGGTGTAGTAACCACCTCTTCGGCCGGGAGAGTAGGGGCAGGTGGTGGTGGATTTGGTACATCTAGGGGCTTGGGTGCTGGTTTTTTGGGAGCGCCTATGTGGAATACATCCCACTGTAGTCGCATGGCAAACTGCTGGCTGCTTACATTCACTTGGTTGGTGGCCAATGCCTCTCCATTTACATAGTGCGTATAGGTTTGGGTAGCCAGGTCATTGAGAGGAAAATGATACGCGAAACTCAGCTGAAAGCGCTTACCCAAGTGCCACCCAAACTCCGGAGCAATTACGTAAGTGGGACCGCTAGCAAAAGTGTTCTCCCATACTGCACCTGTGCCCTCCTCCACCCAGTCGGATGTGCCCGGTGCCACGCTGTTTTGGTTGCTACGGTACCACTCAGCCCTACCTGCCATACGTACAAACAAATGCGAGAGCTTCAACGGACCCCGAAAGGCGTACTCGATCCCGAAATGGGCCGACTGTTGGGTATAGGGAAGCTCCCAAGCATTCAGCGTGCCCCCAATGCGGGAACTGGCAAAGGGCTCATTGTTCACTACAGTATAGGTAATCCGGCTAAGGTCATACCCTGCCTGCACACCCCAGCGGCTAGCAAAGTGGTAGCCCACATTCACACCCCAATTGACGGTCGCGCTGCTACTTACTTCATTGCCTTCCGCATCTACGAACGGTTCCCCGTCTTCATCCAGCAGGTCTACCTCCAGCAGTTGAGGGCCTCCCATAGGATCCACCGATAGGCCTGCGGCCCCACCCAGGTCACCGCGCAGACCCACGTACAAGCCCGGGCGTACCTTCCAAGGGCGGTTTTGTAAGGTAGTAATGGGCTTACCACCACCAGAACTGGT
>DMST01000032.1:8903-9845 GCA_003454975.1 Cytophagales bacterium
TACTGGTGGTGGCACCACGGGTGGAGGGGTAGTGGTGGTAGATTCCTCCTTAGTAGGAGTAGTTTCCGTTTTAGGTTTTGGCGGCCGTGATCCTCCATTTTGGGCCAGCGCCGGGAGCGAAGCCAAACAGAGTAACCCCAACAAAATAGTTAGTGTACGCATGAGAATGAAGACAATATCCTGATAAGATACACATTCCCAGGCAATGGCTGTGCCAACCAGGCAGCCAGGAGAGTGGACCGCTTAGCCCGAAATCACAATACCCAGCAGCTTGGCAAACTCCATCTCAGATTTTTTCAGGCTCTGGTGAATGCCCATTAGCTCCATCTGCTTTTCTGGATCAGGAGTCTTTTTGAGCTCGTTCATGTTCACCTTGATCAACTCCTGAACGGCTCTAAATTTGAAACGGAGAATGTTTGTAAGCACTACATCTTCTAGCAGATCCTTTTCGTGGGGCACATAAATCTGGTAGCGGTCAAACCAGTTGTTGCTCACCTCGTACTTGTCCATCATCAAGTCCGCCACATCCTTTTTCAGGTCTTCCGGTCCGTTCTGAACGAGCCACTTGCCGTCGATCACCCGGCCCTGCTCCAGATTGCGGCGGTATTCTTCGAAGATGCGGATGTACACAGGATGGGTAAATTTGATACCCTCCAGCTCTTCCAGCATGTATTGGCACAGATGGTACTCTTCCTCTATGTTGCGATGGCCATAGGACAACAGTAGCCGAACACTTTCCCGCTCCTGTAGCGTGATGAGGCTGGGTTTCGCTGGTGAGACGCCTGCTTCTTCCAGATCCAATAGCAGATCCATGTCCACCACATCCCCTTCCATGAGAGGCGGAGCCTCCATGAGCGACGGGTCGTCCATCGGAGGAGGCCCATCCAAGGGCGGCGGGCCGTCCATGGGGTAGGGATCATCCATAGGGGGTGGACCATCCAT
>DMST01000356.1 GCA_003454975.1 Cytophagales bacterium
TCTTTTCCGGGTATTCCCGTTGCATCCGTTCGAAATAGTCGATAAACCCCTGGGTGCCATCCGCCACATCCGGGTTGTGCTGGATGTACTGGCTGCCTACGTAGGCCTCAATGGCCTCCCGGGGGGCTCCTTCGTAGGCGGTGCGGTAGAAGGCAATGGCGTTTTCCTTGTTTTGTTGTAGATTCATTTGCTTAGAATTTACCGTTGCTGTTTCTCCACTCTGATTGAGGAGGGATGTTCTCAATCACGTCCCAGTGCTCTACAATCAGGCCATTTTCTACCCGGAACAAGTCGTAGTAGGCCACGGGGTCGCCTTTCCCAAACTTACCCTCGCTCACCGTGAGAACAAAGTTGCCCTCGCCCAGTATCCGGTGTAGTTTGTCATATTCCATCACCAGACCATGATCGGCAAAGTATTGCAGGGCTGCTCCCAAGCCGTCCAGGCCATCGGCTACCGCTGAGTTGTGCTGTAGGTATTGAGTAGCACTTACGTATTGCGTGATTTTATCCGATTGGCCGCCCATCAGCACGTCGGTCACAAATCCCTCTACCAACGCCTTGTTGTCAGCAGTCTTATTGAGGTCGGTAATCTCGGTGGCGCCGTCTAGTTGGGTGCGACCGCTTGGGTTGGGAGGGGTGATCTCCGAAAGGTTGTCCCAGTGCTCTACAATCAGGCCGTTTTCGAACCGAAAGATGTCAAAGCCTACTTTGGGGCCAAAGAAGTCATATTCGGTATGTAGAAATACGAAGGGGCCATCCTCTACGGCACGGATTACCTTGGCTTTGAAACCGCCTTCGGGTTTCATTTGCATGATGGCCCCAAATCCCGCTAACCCATCGGCTACAGACAAGTTGTGTTGGATGTACTTGTTTGGGTTGATGTAGCTCACCGGAGTAGGGTCGCCATTTTCCAGGCTTTCGATCAAGGCAATGGCCTTCTCTTTGTTGCTTAGTTCCATGGTAAGATCATTTTCTGTGGGTGTAGTCAATCTTTCACCAGGGGCTGTGGCCATCAGGGCCAAAACCAGGGTGTACAAGTAGGTCGCTTGAAGCATCGGTATCATTCGTTTGGTTTGAACGATACAAAGGTGCGGTTGGCGCGTGGATCAGAGAAGGTAGGAAATGACCTATGGACTGTAGAAATCGGAAAGTTGGTGTAAAGCGGCGGTCAGTGTTGCTCGCGGAATTCCTGAGGTGTGAGCCCTGTATAGCGTTTGAAAAACTTGAAGAGATTGGTAGGTTCTTCGAATCCGGTTTGGTAGGCTATTTCCTTGACCGACAGCGCAGAGTTGATGAGCAAGCGTTTGATTTGTAGCGTGGCTACTTCATCGATGAAGGTTTTGGGTGCTTTCTTCAGGATTCGGTGGGTGATGTTGCTGAGCGTTTTTGGCGTTACGCCCATCAGGTCGGCATAGTCCTTCACGGCCCGGGTGTGTCCACATTGGGCTTCTACCAGGGCCTGCAGCTTCAAGAAGTCTTGTAAGTAGGCGGTGTGGTGGCGCTGGGGTGCCTGCCCACTACGGATGCGGTGCAGCCGGCTTACCAATACCTGCAACAGGTTGCGGAGGATACCTGAGGTATGCCCGTCCAGGGGCTGGAGGAATTCCTCTTCCATATCCTGTACCAAGGTGCCTACCTGGGTAGCTTGGGTGGTATTTAGAACGGTATGTTGAGGAAACAGGAGCTCGTTGAACAGTTCCGAGATCATTTGAGCGCCGTCACGTTCCAGATAGCTGATGAGGAATTCCTCGGTAAAGAGCAGCATGTACCCGCGGGCTTCTACCGCTTTGAATCGGTGGATCTGATCTTTTCGAATGGTAAGCACCGATCGGGGGCCGTAGGGAATGTCCTCAAAATCGATGGTGTGGACTCCTTGCCCGGATTGGATAAACAGTAGGTTATAAAACTCCACCCGGTGGAGTAGGTGAATGGGAGGGTTGAGGTCGGTTCGGTCTTTCAGGCGTTCCAGGGGGAAGAGGTCAAACTCGATCCCCGGGTGTTTGGTCCGGTCAAATTTGACGCGCTGAATGTTTTCCGATTTCATGCTCCCTTGGATTCCTTCAATACTAAGGGCAAGGGGTTTGGAATCCTAATTCCAGAAGGAAGGTGGTTGAATCGGTCTGGCGGCTATAGGCGTTTTGAAAATTGCCAACGTAAGGGAAACAAAGGCTGGCGCACTGGACTGACTTACTTTGGGGCTAGTATCGACCCGACCACAGGATTAGTCCGATGAGTGCCGTGAGGCACTTATTATGAAATTCTGACCCAGTCAACGCGCCACTCAAGGCTTGCCTGTACCACGCCTCTTCCTGCAGCCATTCCTTCTCCTAAATCTTAAACAAATCTTCTTCCTCCGGCTCAAATAGAATAGCACGGTCGATAGGGCCAGTTTCAGCAGCTGTAGCTATCCGGGTATTTCCATTAATGCAAGCGGGATGGCAGGCTACCCCGCTTACAGAAATGAAATCTAAATACCCGTCTTCTAGAATTCCTCAATCCAATTCGTAGGGTATTCCGCTGTCAGAATACTGCATAAGCAGCAGGTACTGATAATACTCTGTGGCTACGGTATGCCCAGCAATGGGCCAGGTTTTGGTGCCGCGGGAGTAGCGAGCCAAATACGGCGCTTCGTGGAAAGGAGAGTCCTCTTGGGTGAGATTCAGCCATAGATAGGGCCTTTTTCCCGCACGCCGGGTGATGGTTGCTATGCCCATGGGGCGCTCCCAAAGGGTATGCCCGTCCCACGTGGAGGAAGGCTTATATCCCGTGCATTCTGCGGCTTCGAACACCACGCCGCGCTCATGAATTTCTTCTCCATTTTTCCGAAATACGCGCTCCTTGAGGGCCTTGGAGTGGGCTAGCAGGCCCACAATGCTGGCTAGCTTCAGCTCTGGATGTCCCTGTTTGATCCGGCCCGCCAGATAATCATAGCCACCTACCGGGGCCTGATGAATGTGCGAATAGCCAAAATTGGCGTACACCTTTTCTCCTGCGGCTAGCAAGGGAAGTGCCTGCCGCTCAAATTCTTCAAAGAGGTAGGGTTCGCGTTCCATACCGGGTTCTACCGATAGTATTCTCCGCGCTTTGGCTTGCTGTGGGCCGAAGGCCGCAGAGATTTCTTCTATGTGCTGGCTGGCGTAGGCAAAAAACCGCTTGGCGAAGTGGTAGCGGGAGTCCAGTGAATACACAAAATCATAGGTGGTTTGCCCGGTGGCTACGGCCTGTTCGTATACAGGCTTGCCCGACCATATGCTGAGGTCCTCGTAGGTATAGTCTCGGAAGTTGGCTAGGGTGTCCACCCAAGGATTGCCCGTAGGTGCAGTAGGGGCCAG
>DMST01000502.1 GCA_003454975.1 Cytophagales bacterium
CAGGCAGCGCCTGAGTGGGACCGCCAGGCACGTCGCAAACTGATAGACGAGGTGATTGCGGAGGTGTTGCGCAAGCTTCGCCGCCAAAGCACCCGCTGAGCCCGGACCATGGGAAAGGGTAGGGGAGGTGTGGCACACTACACATCCCCCACAAAAGGCAGCTAGCCAAGGTAAATATTGCACATTTGAAATCTGGACTGATATGTCAACGAACGGAACGTTATCCTACCTAAAGATAGAAGCATACAAGGACAAAGGCCTGGGTTCTAAAGATGGGGAATACGAGGTAATGCTGAACCCGGAGAAGTTCACCGAGAACTTCAACATCGAGTACAACACCGAGCAAGCCCCCGGCACGCCCGATGCCCCGGCCAAGTTCAACAAAGCAGAGCCCGGCAAGGTCTCTTTTGATCTGATCTTTGACGGCACCGGGGTCATCGACCTTACCCGCACCGACATCAGCAAGGAAATCAAGGATTTCAAGAAGGTGGTGTACGACTACAACGGCGACATCCACTGCCCCAATTTTCTGAAGCTCACCTGGGGCAAGGCCCTCCAGTTCAACTGCCGGCTAGAATCCCTGAGCATCGAATACACCCTGTTCTCGGCCGATGGCTCCCCGCTGCGGGCCAAGGCCCAGGCCAGCTTTGTATCCTACACATCAGCCGAAAAGATTTCCCAAAAAGCGAACAAGAAATCGCCCGACATGACCCACCGGATCACGGTGAAGAAAGGCGACAGCCTGCCCGCACTCACCGAGCAGGTATACGGCGATGGGAAATACTTCGTGCAGGTGGCCCGGCACAACCGGGTGTACAACTTCCGCAACCTCACCCCCGGCACCGTCCTCACCTTTCCACCCCTAGCCTAACCGCCCTATGTCCGACAAAGTAGAAATGCCCGACCGGGTGGCCGAAATCACGGTGAAGGCCGAAGGAGAAGCCCTACCCGGCACCTTCCAGATCACCAAGGTGGAGGTAAGCCAGCAGGTGAATAAAATCCCGCAAGCCAGCGTCACCATCTACGCCGGCCAGATGTGCACCTGCGACGAGGATCTGGTAAACAACGAAAAGCTGGCCCCCGGTAAGCCCCTGGTCATAGAAGCGGGCTACGGGCAAGAGCAAAAGGCCATCTTCTCCGGCGTCATCATGGAACAGAACCTGCGGCGGCAGTCAGACGACTCGCTGGCGCTTGAACTACTCATCAAAGACAAAGCGGCCGCCATGACGGTAGGCCGCAAGACGGTCAAGTTTGCTGAGAAGAAAAAGGACAGCGACATCATCAAAAAGCTGATTGGCGACGCGGGTCTCACGGCCGATGTAGAGGACACCACCCCGGAACATGACCAGATGGTGCAGTACGATACCACCGACTGGGATTTTGTGCTGCTGCGGGCCGAAGCCAACGGTATGGTGGCCCTGGTAGCGGACGGTAAGGTGACGGTGAAGGCCCCGGGCGAATCCGACGACGAGGCCCTGCTGATTGAGCAAGGAACCAACGCCTTCGAGATTGACTCCCGGATCAACGCCGAACAGCAGTACGGCAAGGTATCGGCTACCGGCTGGGACCCCGGCAAGCAAGAACTGGTAGAGGCCACGGCTGAGCTAACGGACAACGGTACCGGCAACCTGAAAACAGACGAGCTAGCCAAGGCCACCGGCAAGCAGGACTACCACATGCCTTTCCCGGGCTTTGTAGACAAGAGCTACCTGGAAAACTGGACCAAAGGCATGGCCACCAAGAGTGCCCAGGGCAAGATGCAGGGTACCTTTGAGATGCAAGGCACCGCCGACCTGAAGGCCGGTGGCAAGGTAAAGCTGAAGGGCTTTGGCGACCGGTTTGAAGGCGAAGCCTGGGTAGGCGGTGTGGAACACCGGGTAGAGGATGGCGAATGGAAGACCGTGGTCAGCCTGGGGCTGGACCCCACCCCCCTGAGCGAAATCCTGGGCATGGATACCACCGGTGGCAACGGCCAGATGCCCGGCATTGCAGGCCTGCACATTGGCAAGGTGGTGCAGATACACGAAGACGAAAGTGGCAACTTTCGGGTCAAGGTAAAGCTACCACTGCTAAAAGCCGATGCCCCCGAAATGTGGGCCCGCTTTCCCACCTTTTACGCTTCCAACGGCGTAGGAGCCCTTTTTTACCCCGAAGTAGACGACGAGGTGGTGGTAGGCTTTTTCGGCAACGACCCCCGGTACCCGGTCATCCTGGGCAGCATGTACAGCAAAGCCCAAAAGCCCACCGACGAACCCGCTGAGGAGAATCCCCTGAAGCAGATTGTGACCAAGGAGAAGCTCAAGATTGCCTTCGACGACGAGAACAAGGTGCTCACCATCATCACACCCGGCGAAAACCAAATGGTCTTTTCGGATGACGAAGAGAGCATCACCGTTCAGGATCAGCACGAGAACAAGATTGAGATGACCAAAGACGGCATCACCATCCAGACAAGTAAAAAGCTAACCCTGAAGGGAGAGAAAGAGGTCGAGATCACCGGCAAGGAGATCAAAATCTCGGGCGACTCCAAAGTAGCCGTCGATAGCAAAGAAGTCTCTGTTGCCGGCAAGAGCAAGGTAGCGGTAGAAGGTGCTGAGGTAGCGATAGAAGGAAAAAGCAAGCTTTCAGCGGGTGCTGCAAAGGTAGCCATTGAGGGTAAGGCCAAGCTAGAAGCTAGTGCTGCTCAAGTGGCTGTGGAAGGCAAAGCCCAGCTTGAACTGAAGGGTGGCGCCCAGGCAACCCTACAAGGCGGCGCCATGTGCGAGGTCAAAGGAGGGTTGGTCAAGATTAACTAGACGATCATTAATGGTAAGTGGTTAGTTATCAGATGTTAATGGAAAAATCAAGATGATATATAAGACAACTAAATCAGGCGCAGGTCCCCCCAATGCCCAACGGGCGGAAAGGGTTAAAACACCTATCGGCCCAGAGGCCGTCACCTCGTATCCTAACGACCTTGGGCGTGTCCCTGTGCCGTCGTCCGCTACCGCCGACTTTGGGCAACAGGCACCGGGCTTTCACCACTCGCTCTCCCGGCTTGTCACTACCCTGTTTCGAGGGTCTCCCTCGGAACCACCACCAGAGTGAGCGTCTCGCTCACACCACCGAAAAGCCGGGAGGAGCTCAAACAATGGCTCTATCCCTCACCCAGATTTATTTTGGAATGTGGAAAAATTTTTTTAGTGTCGATTGGTAAAGGCAACATGGGTAAAAACAGGAATTGATCCTATCTCACAATCAAGCACTTAAGTTCTTTTTTTTATGACGGTTCGACCCCAGACCGGGGTACTGTCAAACAGAATAAACCCCTGTAAACCAGCATATTACAGCAACAAAGTAACTCTGAGCAGCGATTTGCATTTCTCAGATCAACCTCGCATATAGCACATGCGGCGTGACCCAAGAAGTAGTAAAACTTGGGAAGCCCATGACACCTCTCCTACCTGATTCCATCTCCATTGCCATTATATCCATCCTGATCATCTTGGGGTTAGCAGCCGCTGCTTTCGTCTTCGCCATTGCTTTCTCCATTCTCCGATCTAAGGTCAGTTCTTTCAAACTGTGGGGGCTCAATATCAAGTTTAAGGACCGAGACGGAAATAAGAATATTGACCCTTAGGTGAGCAAAGGGAATTACCACGAACACAAGAGAATCCCAACCCTCTTCCAAAATGTCGTATTTTGAATGAATATGGAATCGATCAATCCCCATACAACTACTGGCTTGCAAGCCCGTAAATACGCATTGATAGAAAAGATCATGCAATTAGACGAAGAATCACTTCCTCAAGCTGAAGCATAGCTAGACCAACTCAGCCGTCAAACCCTTGATGAATACAATCAAGAGCTTGAAGAGAACGATGCGGCTATTGAGCGCGGTGAAGGTCTCGCTCATGAAGATGCCATTGAAATCATCGAGGGGTGACGCCAGCGGTTGCTTGGGTCAAAAATGGGATGGAAGCTCGTGGTCATCTAAAACTTTAGCCTGTATTATGCCCTTTCTTCTAGAATTTGAATTAGTTCTTGGTAGTGCTGAATGTAGTAGTGGGCATGGGAAGACTTAGGCTGACCAAATTTTGCGACTTGAACGGTCGTTAGTCCTAGTTCATTACCTGCCTTAATTTCGGATTCAGGGTTGTCTCCTATTACCAAGAAATCTCGAAGATCTTTATTTATTGAATTTACCAGGCGTTCAAAAATGCCTTTTTTGTAAAGCCTATGGGTGTCATCAATTTCATCTATGTGAATCTCTTCGAATTCATTTTCTAAATTTAAAGCGGAGATTTTAGCCAGTTGAAGTTTTTTAAAACCTGTTGTTACCAGCACTTTTCTAACGGCGTAATTCCGAACTAGCTCATAATCGCTGAACGGAGCAATCTCAAGTTGGTAATCCAGTTCGTTAATGGAGTTAGAAAATTGTTGTTTTATGGAATCGTTCAGGTTGTATTTTTCAGACACATAATCAAAAGGGTATTTCCACAAATCTGATACGATCAAATCAACTTCTTCCATCTTAAAAGCTGAACGAATACTCGCTTTAAATTTCGAAAGGATAGACTCAACAGGAAGTTGACCCATTGACTTAGTTTCGAAGATGGTATCATCCAAATCAAATATTAGAAGTTGGTTACTTTTCATGTGCTACGAGGGCATAGATTGAGCTTAACCTCTGGGCTAAACGGTGTTTTAATGTACTATAACCGAGATGTTGGCTGGCTAAAATAACCATATAAACACTATAAACGGATCCGCATTTTGGAAGCAGCTTAAGCTTTTAGAAATCAACCAGTTAGACCCCCATCTAAGTCTACAGAGTTCAAAAATCGCCCTATCTGGAACACGGTATTTTTACTCCAAAAATCAAAAAAAGCCTCGCAGGAATGCGGGGCTTTCTTCGTTTTTCAAACATGATCATAGCTATCTCTCGCTTCAGCGCCCCGTAGAAAGGACGCTGAGGCGGAGAAAAATATTCGCTAAAACCTCTAACGGTTAAAGGGCCTTTCGTTGATCCAATTAAACCCTCGGTTTGTTAGCAGAAAATCATCCTGATCCAGTCTTCTGGTTTGTGCCGAAACGGTATCCCCCTGAAGAATGTATGTGAAATCGAGCCTTTCATTGGTCAGCTCATAGTCCATCACAAAGCTGCTCGTACCAGTAAAGGTGATTTGCTGGTTGGCTGTATCCACCTGTACACCGTAATAGGCTTGGTTTTTATTCACCGTGGTCACCGTGGCCCGCCCTTCTCTTTCAAATACCATCGTCCTCCATAGCAAATCATTCCTGTAGTCGGTGAGGGTGTCTCCGTTTACGAGGAGGTCATTTTCCACCTCATACACCCCGTACAACACGGGCTTAGGCGCTTTGGAGCCATACTGCTTCTGAGACTGCAAGACCTCATACGTACCCACCCCCAGCGCATTGACGAGGATCGCGATTTTCAGCACCAAAAGTCCAATCTTGATCCCTTTGTTCAGCTTAGGACGCTTCTCTAACGCCGGGCGCTGGATGGTAGAGACATTAGCAACCGAATGCTTGGTGAATAAAAACAGAACAAGTTTACGGAAGTCTCTGGCCAGGAGGAAGGCGGCCATCAAGACCAAATGCGTGGAAAGCAATTTGACCGGCACATCATAGAAGTAATTGACAGCCATTACGTTCATGGCGGTCATCAGCGTGATAATCGCACCCGCGGTCATGGTTCGTCTGAACAACAACAAACCGGCCAACACCTCGGCTATGCCCATGAAAAGGTTATACCCCTTAGAGAAGCCCAGGAAGGTCCAAGCCAGCCCCATCGGGGATGAATCGCCGTAGTTCTCCATGAGTCGGTAGAAACCCGGCTCGGGGAATTGCAACTGGATCACTTTCACCATCCCATAGCTGATCAGCATGAGCCCTACGTAATACCGCATACCGGTGGTGAGCCAGTAGTATAGCTTCCCGTAATTTTGGCGCTTTCTATCCAGCAAAGACCATACAAGGGCACCGGAAGTGGCGGTAAAAAAGCCAATGAACAAGACTAGATAGTCATACGAGGTATCCCCACTGCCATTAGGACCGGTATTGATGGCGTAAGGGAATCCCAATACTTTGTCAGCAAACCACGGAGCAAACATCTGCATGCGCTCCACGATGCTTCCAAAAATCTCCATGAAAAACGGATACGCACCGTTGTTGTGAAAAAAGATGAAGAATAGAAAGTAGATAAAGGAGAACCGGAAGCCAATCTTTGACAGCGCAGACCATTTCTCACTATCCGAGGAGGAAGTGTAGGTCATGATGATGACCACGAAAACGAGTAAATAAATGAGGCCGATCAACGTACCAATATTGGGATAGGTATCGCTGAGGCTGCCTTCTTCCTTGACTCCCGAACCTTCTATCAAGTAGGAATAATTTCCATTCGCCTTGTCGGTGCTAGAGGTGTTGGAGAATTCTTTGATGACCGCATTGTCGCCCTGTCTGATGCCTAGGTTCCAACCCGGGTTTTCGTTGTCTACAATTTCCGTTTCAAAACCAGGGTTTTCAATGTCAATGGCTTGGTAGTCTCCATTTTCATCGGCAATGAACACCTCAAAATCATCAAAGAAAAACTTTCCGTTGTTGTAGCAGATGCCACCAAATACCAGTTTTTCGGAGTTTTCATTGAGGGTCCCTTGCACGGTGTAGGACTCCCACTGGTTGGACGTGATGGGTCTGTTACCCATGTTATCGAAAAATCCCCTGCCGGTCCCGGGTTTATTATCTACCCTGGCCCAGACACCAGCTTGTGCTTCTTCATCGGTAGTTTCTACTTTTACCGACGCTATCACTTTAAACTTGGTGCCGGCATCAGAGGGTATCTCTATGGTTTGTGCAAAAGAGGTCCAGTTTCTGGATATACCTTGACCCTGCACAGATACACCAATGAGTAAGGCAATAAAAATGAATGCTAGTTTTTTCATGTGGGTTGCCAGTTAAACTTTTTGAATAGGCCAAACATAAAAAGCTAATCCGCATGGAAAGAACCATTAATCAAAATTAGAAGGGAGTAAAGCATTCATTTTTTGATAGCGTACCCACCCAACAATTGGAGACGGACGCACCACAATCATTGAGCGCCTTGAGTCGTGAAAGATCATTGTGGAATAGACTAGATCTTCAGGGTTCAGATCTGCTCGAAGGCACAACTGCCACTCCGGAATATCGGAGAGCGTTTTTCATTATACACTCCGGTCAGGAGGGTACACTGCCACCTGGAAAAAACGAACCCTTATCTTACTGGAAAAGACAGAGCTCTTTGTCTTTTTATTCGCCCCCCGATACTGAGTCTACTGGCTGGGGAACGAAAGTCCCGTTGTTTATGGCAATTAACTCAGCAAAATCCACTGACCCTTTGTACTCCTTGAGCAATTGATTGTCTTTATAGATCGCTGCAAAGGGTATTCCGGACAAGCCATAATAAGACACCAAGTAGTTGTCCGAGTCTTTACCCACCGCCAGGGGATCGAGATCGGCTAGCTGGTAGAGCTCCGCAAACTCCTGTACTGCTGTTAGGTCTACCCAGCTACCAGCAATCCAGACCGTTTTGATATTGAGTAGGCTGTCCTTTTTCAGCAAATAGGTGGTCGCTTCTTCTTGGCAATGATCGCAATCGGGGCTAAAGATCTTGATGAGAAGGAGCCCGTCCTTGGGTATGCTTTCACTACTATAGCCTGCGCTGTCCTGAATGGTGGCCACGGTAAAATCGGGGATGGCTAGCGAATCATAAAACACCGCGGCATTTTCTGCTGCTCCACTACCATCAGTATTGCTTGCGCCACCAGAGGGCTGGCTACAGCTAAACAACGCTGTAGTGGCTAAAACTACAGCCACCAAAAAGTTTACATTCTTTATCCTTTCCACCCCGCGGGGGGCATGCCCAGAGGATTCTACAGTCTGCATGTTCAACATCCTTTATTCGCGTCAACCTTACCCTTCGGCTTTCACTCCGCATGCTACTGCTACTATGAGCATCTGTAAGTAAAAAGGGTGCTTGGTAAGGTCTTCCGATCAACCGATAGGAAGGTAGTCTCCAAAAACAGAAGATGCAACAATGTTGCATCTTCTGTTTTGTTCACGAATTAGAAAGGCAATCTAGGGTACAACCAGAAAGGTAAGGTACCCCTCCGCAGTTGAAGAAGCCTTGGTAATTAGGGGGTAGAAGCCGTCACAATCGCCGCCGCAATGTTGCTGAAGTTCCAGTTCAAGCTATGGCGATCATATAAGCCAAACATGCCACCATCGTCCCAAACTACCGTCAGCAAATCACGTTTGGCAGCCTCACTGGCATAAAACTCAGCGTATTCCAGACGAGACTCAATGGGATTACTGTCCACCGTACCCCATTCGCCCAGAATAACGGGCCGTTGTGCTTCTACAATCCACTTCTGCCGAATCCGCTCAAATTCATCCATGAGGTCCTGCTTATCCTGGTCGGACCCCCAGGGGATAGCCCCCTCACCCGCAAAAGGCCAAGGGAAGTAGGTATGCAGGGAGATGATGGTTTTGGGATCATCATTGGGGATCACCAAATCATCCATGGCGGCCCCCACCGTGCTGGCGGCC
>DMST01000280.1:0-8574 GCA_003454975.1 Cytophagales bacterium
ATCTGCCCATGCCGGGCGCACCACAAAAAAAGCGTCCCTGAGACCAGAGACGCTTCCATACTGTATGCTTTCGGTAAGCTTATTCGCCTTCTACTATAAAAGTAACTTCAGCAAATACTTCTTTGTGCAATTCAACTTTGGCGGTGAACTCCCCAACGGTTTTCACGTCACCTTGGATTTTCACTTGCTTACGATCGATGTCGTAACCGTTCTCGTTGATAGCATCTGCCAACTGCAAAGTAGTGATAGCACCGAAGATTTTGCCGCTCTCACCTACTTTGGTTTTCAACGTCAATTTCAATGCCTCAATCTTACCAGCAAGCTCTACTGCATCTGCTTTGAGTTTCTCAGCTTTGTGAGACGCCTGGCGAATTTCCTCTTCCTTCATTTTCTTGTTAGAAGCATTGGCCAAGATAGCCATGCCCTTAGGAATGAGGTAGTTACGTCCATAACCCGGCTTCACGTCCACGATGTCGTTCTTGTAGCCGAGTCCTTTGATATCTTTAGTCAGAATAATCTCCATGACAGTCCTAAAAAGGTTAAGGGGTACGGCTTATTTCAACCCGTCGGTTACATAAGGCATCAACGCCAAGTGGCGTGCGCGCTTAATGGCCTGGGTTACTTTTTTCTGGTACTTATCGCTAGTACCCGTGATACGACCGGGCAAGATTTTACCTTGCTCGTTTACAAACTTCAACAGGAAGTTAGGGTCTTTGTAATCAACGTATTTGATGCCGTTTTTCTTGAAGCGGCAGTACTTCTTGCGCTTCTCTCCACGGTTGATGGGCTCGTTCTGCAATGTCATGATGCCACCTCCTCTTTTTTCTCGTCTTTCTTGTTGAATGCTCCGTCGCGACGACGTTTGTTGTACTCTACGGCGTGCTTATCCAGCGATACCGTCAAATAGCGCATTACTCTTTCATCACGCCGATACTCGGTTTCGAGTTTGGCGATTACCTCCGGTGTCGCGCGGAACTCAAACAAGTTGTAAAAACCAGTGGTCTTATGTTGGATCTCGTAGGCTAGCTTGCGAAGTCCCCAGTTTTCACTGTGGATAATCTCAGCCCCAGCATCCGACAGTACTTGCTTGAATTTGTCGACAGCATCCTTCATCTGATCTTCAGACAAAACGGGAGTTAAAATGAATACCGTCTCGTAATCTTTTACAAATTCCATTGTTACTGTTGTAAAATTGTAATTGGCCTGCAAAGGTAGGATTTTGTTTCCTAAATACCATGGGTTGTCCACAACCCTTTTAGAACCAGCCCATAGGAATGGTTGCCCACCCCCAAATTCTTTATGAGGGGGTACGCTTGTGCCTTCACCAGAGCTCACTCCATGCAACACCGCTTATACTTCAGTCCACTACCGCAGGGGCAAGGATCATTCCGGCCAGGAGGATCGGCTTTGCCAAAGCTTTGAGGATCTATCACCGTGGTTGGGTCCTGATTGAACACCTCTGTTAGCACACCGTACAACTTAGGATGCTTGCGTTTGAGCAGATGAGGCCGTTCAAAAAAATACTCACTAGCCACTGCAAAAAACTCTTGATGGTTCGTAGCCCCATAATCATTGATATCCGTGGCCGTATTCGTTACAATCTCCTGAATCTTTTCCTGCACCAAGCCCAGCCACGGCAAAGAATAGGACTTATCCTCGTACCCGGGAGGCACCCCATCAATTCTTCCATCTTCCTTATCAAACAGGTGCACGAACTCGTGAATGCCTACATTCTTCTTGTCGTTGTTGATATCAAAACCAGCATGAAGGGAGGGCTTGCTCAAAATCATCTTCCCTTCCATGGGCCCATTACCCACCATACCCGTTATGATCTCCGAAGGATTATCATAATTGAAATTGCGGTCAAATGGCCCCGGGTACAGAATAACCTCGTCCAGATACTGATAGCTAAACTCGGGAAAGCCGAAAAGCGGGATGACTGCACTGGCAGCCACTAATAAACGATCCTCATAAGTCACTACCACCTCTACACCAGTAATGTGTATAGTTTTCAGAAACCGAGCCACATCTTGCTCAAACTGCACGCGCTGTTCTGGTTCCAGGTTTTGGTAAAAGTGTACTCGCTCCGCTAAGAAAGCCTTCCATTTAGGAGGCACATCCACTGGACCATTAGCTTCCTTCTTCTTTCGCATCCTCCGCCCCAGCAAGGCTCCGGCTAACGCAGCTATCACGGCAACAATGACAAACTCCATGGCTCTATATTATTGAGAATTCAACCCAGCAATAACCTGCCGACATTGGGCAAGGCGTTCTTCTATCGTACCTCTTATTACCGTAAAGGGTGCTCCTTTCAACGTAAGCTCCGCAGCATACCACGCAAACAGATATTCACGTAGCTGCGGATGTTCCCGCAGTGGGTCTTCCTCCCAGGGAATGTCAATATAGGTAAGAAAGTAGTGCGCATAATCCTGCTCACGCCAGGCTCGCAGCAACTGCGGCTCCACCCTACCATAAGCATTTTCACTCCATATCTTTAGCACAGTCATCTCCGTATCGCACACTAGCCAACCATTCGCCCTTTGGAGACTTCGGCTTTCCGCCGCTAGCTGCCCCTGGGCAATAGTCCAGAGATCATGTTCAAGATAAGGCCTATCTAATGCCTCCAAGTACACACGGGCATACTCAGGCACCCATTCGGTTTGCAAGGCAGCAGCCAGGGCAGCCGACAAGGTGCTTTTGCCCGTACTTTCAGGTCCCAGGATGGCGATTTTTTTCATGCGACAGCACTTTGCTGCTGGGCCCGGTATTGTCTTAGCCACTGCACATAGCCTACGGCAGCTATTACTGTGTAAGCCACAAACAACAGCGCGCTCAAATAGAAACCCCTAGAGAAGTACAGATAAATAGAGACTGTATCAATCACCACCCAGTACAGCCAGTTTTCCAGCTTTTTCTGAGTTACCAACCAGGTAGTCCAAAGGGCAAACCCGGTAGTAAATGCATCCCAAAAGGGCATGGCTGCGTCAGTAGCTACCGAAAAATAATAGCCAAAGCCAACGGTAAACACTCCTCCAATGAGAATGGACCAACCGTGTTCCTTTTTGGTCATACTGACAATGGGCCGCTGAGGAGCCGATTCGTCTTTGGGGGTTCGTGTCCATGCCCACCAGCCTACCAGGGCCATCAAAAAGTAAAACACCTGCAGGCCAGTCTCCAGGTACAACTTGGCTTCATAAAGCAAGCCAAAATAGATAGCACTACTGAGTAAGGCTGCAGGCCAGCACCACACATGTTCACGTGCGGCAAGCACCACATATACCACCGCAAACGCTACCGCCGCCACTTCCCAATAGGACATTGCCAGCCAGGCAGCTTGTACTTCTTCCCAAAACGAATTACCCATAGTGGGCAAAAGTAGCACAATTCTGAGCATGCGAAATTTACCAATTGCCCATTTCTGGCTACTTTACCCCCACAAACCACCTAAACCATATGCGTACTCTGATTTTCTCCCTCTTGGCAATCGCCTTGCTTGCTTTTGCGGGTTGCGCCCCTAGTGGAGCCCCCGGACCGGTGTTTCACGTTTCCTTTCCCGACTCCCTAAGCAGCCAAACCCTGGATGGCCGCCTGCTAGTGATGCTCAGTAAGGATAGTACCGCTGAGCCCCGTTTCCAGATCTCGGATGGCCCTAATACACAAATAGTATTTGGCATGGACGTGGAAGGTATGGAACCTGGCGACCTTAAGCGGATTGATGCCCGCTCGTTTGGCTACCCCATGCCCAGGCTGAGTGAGATTCCTCCTGGAGATTATTATGTACAAGCACTTTTGCACGTATATGAGACCTTCAAACGGTCAGACGGCCATACGGTAAAGCTACCCATGGATAATGGCGAGGGCCAGCAATGGAACCAATCACCTGGCAACTTGTATAGCACACCGCAAAAAATGACCCTCAATGGATACGACAGCAAAGGGATTATTTTGGATAAGATCATCCCCCCGATCCCTGAGCCTGAGGACACGGAATACATCAAACACATCAAAATTAGGAGCGAGCTTCTCAGCGAGTTCTGGGGACGCGATATGTATTTAGGTGCTCATGTGTTGCTACCGGAAGGCTGGGCAGAGCACCCAGAGGTAAAATACCCCTTGGCCATCATGCACGGCCATTATCCTTCTGACTTTGGCGGCTGGCGCACTACCCCACCTGACTCTACTCTACAGCCGGAATACAGTGCCCGTTTTGGTGTAGAGGGCTATAACCGGATGGTACAACAAGAAGCGTATGATTTTTACCAGGCCTGGACCGGACCGAACTTCCCCCGAGTTATTGCCATTAAAATTCAGCATGCCAATCCCTATTACGATGATAGCTACGCCGTGAACTCCGAGAACCTGGGGCCCTACGGTGATGCGATCACCTACGAGCTGATACCACACATTGAAGAGCAATTCCGGGGCATAGGTGAGGGTTGGGCTCGCTTCGTATACGGTGGGTCTACCGGAGGCTGGGAGGCACTAGCCGTGCAGGTGAAATACCCGGATGAGTACGGCGGCTGCTACGCGGCATGCCCCGACCCCATCGATTTTAGAGCCTACTGCCTGGTAAATCTTTATGAGGATAAAAACGCCTACTACTTAGACAGCGAATTCAAAAAAAGCCTTCGACCAGGCCATCGCGACTATTTAGGGCATGTAAATTCCACCTTACAAGACATGAACCATCGCGAATTGGCCTTAGGCTCCAAAAGCAGGAGCGGACAACAATGGGACATCTGGGAAGCGGTGTACTCACCCGTAGGCGATGACGGCTATCCGCAACGGATCTGGAACAAATACACGGGTGACATCAATCCCGAAGTAGCCGACTACTGGCGGGAGAATTACGATCTCACCTACATTATGCAGCGTGACTGGGAAACCTTAGGCCCCAAGTTGAAAGGCAAACTGCACATTTACTGCGGCGACATGGACAACTATTACCTGAACAATGCGGTATACCTGGCGGAAGAGTTTCTGAACACCACTGATTACTCAGGCGAGGTTACCTACGGCGATCGGGCAGAACACTGCTGGAACGGCGACCCGAACCTACCCAACCACATTACCCGGTTGCGTTACCATCGGATGTTTATAACCAAATGGACTGAAGAGGTGCGGGCTTTGGCCCCTGCAGGTGCGGACCTAACCAGTTGGAGGTATTGATTAAATAAGAAGCGAGGAGCCAGAAGTGGGAAGAGAGAAGCATTATCTTTCTTTGGTGGCTAATTTGTCCAACACCTCGCCTAAGGGAAAATTTACCATTGACGAACGCCAACAAAGAAGGGGATGCAGCGCTTGCGCTACATCCCCTTCTTTTTCTCAACACCCGTAAAAAGAAAAACCTGCCTCAAAGGGGCAGGTTTATCTGAAATGTTAAACAGGTGTATGAATAAACTTGTGTTATGTATTGGTATATACCAGAAGTCATAAAAAGGTAACCGAGAAATGAGAAAAAATTTATTTTTTTCTGATCGCCAAAATTGGCTCGGTATTATTCCGATACGAAACCGTACGAATGAGCGAATTTGCATCGATCTCATTGTACTTTTCCTCGGCCATATCTATAACAGATTCTGGAGAAATTTCCTCAGACTTAGAAGGATTGAGGTAGGCACCTACCACGAGTACTAAAAACAGAGCACCCGCTTTGGCAATAAAACTGGAATGAGCAGTAATCTTTGTCATAAGTTAACGAATCCTATTTCCACATATGGGCTAAACAGTGGGCTAGGTTCGGTTAACGGTTTGCTGCGCAAAATTAGCTGATATTCACAGCATTACCCAAATCCACTTTAATTATTTTATATAAAAAATGGACTATTTCGATTGCGTTCCCAATCACAAACACTTCTTTTGCCCATAAACACAACGCACATAATATTCTCTGGCATCGCCCCACATTACAACATGAACGTACTCTTTGTTTGTCTCGGCAACATTTGCCGGTCTCCCATGGCTGAGGGAGTATTTACCCAATTAGTCCGCGAGCGTGGTTGGGAAGATCGCATCTCTATTGATTCGGCAGGCACCTCGAGTTACCATATTGGTGAGCTGCCAGACCCTCGCGCCCGACATACCATGCAGCGGCACGGAGTCACTTTAACTAGCCGTGCCCGGCAATTTACAGAGGCCGACTTTGATGATTTTGATTACATCCTAGCCATGGACCGGAACAATTATGACAATATTGTTCGGCTAGCTTCTTCTCCTGACCAAAAGGAAAGGGTGTGGATGATGCGTGCCTTTGAAGATCCTGCCCCAACCGCGCACACCTCTAATGATGAAGTACCCGATCCTTATTATGGTGGCGATCAGGGATTTGAGGTGGTGTATACTATGCTTACCCGTACCCACAATCACCTACTGGACCAGATTGCAAAGGAGACTGGATGGACGGAATAAGTTCCCGCGACGAAGAGCAGTTCTTCGAGCAAGCCCTTTTCCAAGTGCTTGGCCTTTCCCCAGAGGTCCAGCAAATGCATTTTACTTCTGGAGGTTGCATCAACAATGCGGTGCAGCTGATTACTAACCATGGGGACTTTTTCATTAAATGGAACGAAGATTCCAGCCTGGAAGGAATGTTTGCGGCCGAGGCAGAAGGCTTGGCCTTACTCCATGGCGCTTCGCCCCTCTATGTCCCGCACATTCACGGACATGGGCAAGTAGCCCAGCGGCAATTCCTTCTCCTTGAGTTCGTGGCTAGTCGGTACCAAGAGGCTAACTATTGGGAAATGATGGGCCAAGGTTTGGCTGCCTTACACCAAAATAACGCCAAACAATTCGGATTAGAGTACAATAACTACATTGGTAGACTACCACAGAAAAACGATCCGCGAGCAAACTGGCTAGAATTTTTCATCGAGCATCGATTGAGGGTACAAGCAGGACTCGCTCTTTACAACCATCAAGTAGGACCTGATTTTATGCAACAAATGGAGGCCCTTTACCAAAAACTCCCCGATTTGCTGCCAGAAGAAACACCTAGCTTGTTACACGGGGACCTTTGGAGTGGCAATGTGATGGTAGATCATCGAGGCCTACCTTGCCTAATAGATCCGGCAGTATACTACGGGAATCGGGAGATCGAACTGGCCTTCACCCAACTGTTTGGCGGTTTCGATCCTGCCTTCTATCAGGCCTATCAGGAGGCCCTTCCTTTGCTTCCTGGCTTTCAGGAGCGAGTAGACCTATACAACCTATACCCTCTGTTGGTACACGTGAATTTATTTGGCGCTAGCTACTTGGGTGGAGTCCAACGCATTCTGCACCGATTTGTGAAATAATGTTGCTCACGCCTGCCCCCAATTTTGTTCCTTTGCGGTAGGCATTCACACGATTTCCATGACCTTCACCCACCGGAATTACACCTTCGAACCTTTTATTCAGGCCGATGCTATCCAACAACGGGTAGTCGCCTTGGGCGAACAAATCAGTCAGGATTATCAGGATAAAAACCCTCTCCTACTGGGCATTCTAAATGGTGCTTTTATTTTCGCAGCGGACCTGATGCGCACAATCAATACCCCCTGCGAAATTTCCTTCGTGAAATACACCTCCTACCACGGCATGTCAAGTTCAGGGTCCGTAAAGGAACTCATGGGCATCAACGAACCCTTACAGGATCGGCACGTCATCATTGTGGAAGACATTGTGGATTCGGGCGAAACTATGAGCATGCTACTGGATAAAATAGCAACCCACAATCCAGCATCGGTAGAAATTGCCTCCTGCCTACTCAAGCCCGATGCGCTCAAGAAGTCCATTCATATAAAGTATCTGGGGTTCGAAATCCCCAATGACTTTGTGATTGGTTACGGGCTGGATTACGACAGTTTTGGGCGCGAATTGCCAGACATTTATCGTGTGCAGAAGTAATACTTCCACCTTTTTTGCAAAGGTTTGTGAATGAGATGCTTATCTTTGCAATCTTTTTCCAGAAAATCGGATTAACCAAATACTTATGTTGAATATCGTGCTATTCGGCCCTCCAGGAGCCGGAAAGGGAACGCAATCCGCGAAACTGATTGAGAAATATTCGCTTACCCATATAAGTACCGGAGATTTATTCCGTAAGCACCTGAGCGAGGGTACTGAGCTAGGCCAATTGGCAAAAAAATACATGGACGAAGGCAACCTGGTTCCTGATCAGGTAGTGATCGACATGGTAGACGATAAAATCAAGGACAGTGGGGACATCAAAGGGATCATTTTTGATGGTTTCCCCCGGACTGTAGCTCAAGCTGAAGCCTTGGACATGCTCTTGAACGGCAAAGGAACTCCTGTAACCGGCATGATTGCCCTGGAAGTAAATGAAGAGGAGCTGAAAAACCGGATACTGGAACGGGGCAAAACCTCTGGCCGGGCTGATGATCAGGATATCAATAAGGTGGAGAACCGGATTAAGGTATACAAAAATGAAACCCTTCCCGTAGCTGAGTATTACAAAGGGCAAGATAAGTTCGCCAGCATCAACGGTGTGGGCACCATCGATTCTATCTTTGATAGTATCTGCTCAGAGATCAATCAACTGAACAATTAAGCACCCCCTTTGGGGATCGCAATCGGCTG
>DMST01000280.1:8604-10752 GCA_003454975.1 Cytophagales bacterium
AATTCCCAAACATCGGCAGCCGTTTTCTTTATCTGGCGAGCTACTATTTTGAATAAGCACTTCATGCCGGTTCGCCCTGCTATTGGTTATTAAACGCACATTCATAGTCCCATGGCTACTTCCACCAATTTCATTGACTACGTAAAGTTCTGTTCCCGATCTGGCAAAGGCGGAGCAGGCGCTTCTCATTTTCGTCGGGAAAAGCATGTACCCTTGGGAGGACCTGACGGCGGTGACGGCGGTCGGGGTGGCCACATTATATTGCGAGGCAGTACCCAACTTTGGACACTCCTTCACCTGAAGTATAAAAAGCACGTAATCGCCGGTGACGGCAAAAACGGTGAGGGGGGTAAGCGCACAGGAGCACAGGGGGAGGACATCATTTTGGAGGTCCCTTTGGGCACTATTGCCCGAGATGCTGAGACCAACGAGGTGCGGTTTGAGATAAACGAGGACGGAGAAGAACGGATCCTCACCACCGGAGGGCTAGGCGGCCTGGGGAATGAGAACTTCAAATCGGCTACTCAACAGGCCCCCCAATATGCCCAGCCGGGCCAAGAGGGCACTGAGGAATGGATAATCCTGGAACTCAAGCTGTTGGCTGACGTAGGCTTGGTGGGGTTCCCCAACGCAGGTAAGTCCACCTTGCTATCGGTGGTATCTGCCGCCAAACCGGAAATTGCCAATTACCCGTTTACCACTCTGCTCCCCAATCTAGGTGTGGTAAGTTACCGAGACTATAAATCCTTCGTGATGGCCGACATACCAGGCATCATAGAGGGGGCATCTGAAGGCCGAGGGCTAGGATTGAGGTTCTTGCGCCATATAGAACGGAATTCCATTTTGCTCTTCATGGTTGCTGCTGATGCCGATGACATTCGGAAGGAATACGAAATTTTGCTTGGCGAACTGGAAAAGTATAACCCGGAGCTACTTGATAAACAACGCCTATTGGCGGTTACTAAGGCGGACTTGCTGGATGAGGAATTGATGGAAGAAATGCGGGCAGAAATTCCTGAAGGAATCCCTAGTGTTTTCATCTCCTCAGTCACCAACTATCATATACAGGAGCTAAAGGACCTAATCTGGCGAAGCCTAAACGAGTAACGGTGTCAAGATGACAGAAAAATCCACTTGGCATAGTAATCGCCTCTGCCAAGGATAGACTTTGAACAGACATGGGCAAAGACAAGAAAAAAGACCAGAAAACGAACGCAGATATGGCGTCAGAAGATACGCAGACCGCAAATCCGGCAGAAGAGCAGGAGCAAGCAGCCGCCGAGGCTACTGCTGAGAACCCACAAGGTGCTCAGGAGACTGACGAAAAGGAAGAAAAAGAGGACAATTCGACAGGGGAAATCTCTGCTGAAGAGAAGCTCGAAGCCGAGTTGGCAGAGCAGAAGGACAAGTACCTTCGCCTGTACTCCGAGTTCGAGAACTATCGTCGTCGTACCTCCAAGGAGAAGTTGGATCTGGTGAAAACCGCCAACGAAGACCTGATTAAGGAACTGTTGCCTGTATTGGATGACCTGGAGCGAGCCGCTCAAAACAACACCAAAGAGGGTGTAGAGTTGGCGTCGGTATTGGAAGGCAATAACCTGATTCAGAATAAGCTGGTACGGGCCTTGGAAGGCAAAGGACTAAAGAAACTAGACATTGGCGCTGGTTCGGAATTCGACACAGAATTCCAGGAAGCCATCACACAGATTCCTGCCCCGCAGGAGGACCTGAAAGGGAAAGTGGTGGATTGTGTAGAGCCTGGTTATACCCTGGGCGAGAAAGTAATTCGCTACGCGAAGGTGGTAACCGGATCATAATATAGGCATGGCCAAACGAGATTATTACGAAGTACTAGGAGTTGGCAAGGATGCCTCCGGAGATGAAATCAAGAAGAGCTACCGAAAGGTGGCCATCAAATATCACCCGGACAAGAATCCGGGCGACGAAGAGGCAGAAGAGAAGTTTAAGGAGGCAGCTGAAGCCTACGAGATCTTAAGTGACGATCAGAAACGTGCCCAGTATGACCGCTTTGGTCACCAAGGTGTTGGCGGAGCCGGTGGCGGCTTTGGCGGCGGTGGCATGAACATGGACGACATTTTCTCCCAGTTCGGTGACATCTTCGGCGGTGGCTTCGAAAGTTTCTTTGGT
>DMST01000280.1:10792-11060 GCA_003454975.1 Cytophagales bacterium
TAGGCCGGCGTACACGCCAGCGGAAGGGTTCGGACCTGCGCATCAAGCTGAAGTTGAACCTGGAGGATATGGCCCACGGGGTCACCAAGAAGATCAAGGTAAACCGGTTGGTAGCCGCTGATGGCGTTACCTTTAAAACGTGTACAACCTGTAATGGCCAAGGGCAGGTACGCAAGGTGGTGAACACCATGCTTGGCCAGATGGTAAGCACCAACACCTGTCCTACCTGCCAGGGTAGCGGACAGATGATAGATCATAAACCTCCCGG
>DMST01000280.1:11113-16015 GCA_003454975.1 Cytophagales bacterium
GGCGTGGACGGCTCTGGCCTTACCTACAAGGAAGAGGTAATCGAGATCAAGATTCCTGCCGGGGTAGCGGACGGCATGCAGCTGAGCTTGAGCAGCAAAGGCAACGACGCCCCTGGTGGCGGTATTCCTGGCAACCTGCTGATTGTGGTAGAAGCGGTAGAGCACGATGAACTCAAGCGGGACGGCAATAATGTAATTTTTGATCTCTACGTGAGTTTCATTGATGCAGCCTTGGGCACCAGTGTAGAGGTACCTACCATCGACGGTAAGGTGAAGATCAAGATTGAGGCCGGCACCCAAAGCGGTAAATTACTCCGCTTGCGCGGCAAAGGGATCAAGGACATTGAAGGCTATGGCCGCGGTGATCAACTGATCCACGTGAATGTATGGACACCAAAGCAGCTCTCGCGCGACGAGAAAGCAACCCTGGAGAAACTACGGGAATCGAAGAATTTCAAACCCAGCCCTGGAAAAGGCGAGAAGGGGTTCTTCGAAAGAATGAAAGAATACTTTTAGTGAAAGGGGCCTAGCGCCCCTTTCTTTGTTTAGGGGGATAAGCATCTTCTCTGTGTTTGTTCTCACAAGTGGCTATTTCGCCAGGCCGAACTCCTAGTTACCCTCCCCTACTACTAAAGAAACTGGACGGGCGAATACTCCGCAGGTAACCTACATGACTTCTCACCTCCGAATTGTACAAACAAAACCTTGCTGAAAGTACCCGACACAGCCTCTATACCCATTGCCTAACCAGCCCAGGAATAAAAAAAGAACCCCGGAATAAAGTGAGCGCAGTTTTCACCCATCATACGCAAGAATACAGAAGCGTAGAAAATCAACTTTTGTACAAAAGCGACATAAAAACCAAAACTCACTTTTTGTAACAAAATCAAGTTTATTGAGTCTGGTTTTGGTTACCTTCTGGCTGCTTTTGTGGAACTATCCATCTCTTTTTGCCACACCATGATATTAATTTTTAGCAATACGGAGGATTTCAGCACCCATCGGGTGATGCAATGGCTAAAGAGAGCAGGAAAGCGAGTGCTTAGACTCAATTATGATGAGCCGTGTCAGTTTGAGTTTGATTTTCCTTCTGATTCGCATGGACCAACACTTCGGGTAAAAAGCGTGGGTAGCCCCTGGATTGATCTACAAGACCTTTCCGCAGTATGGTACCGGAGGGTACGTAGGGTGTGGAATGTAGATGACGAAACGTATACTCAATTCCAGGCCATCCAAACCCGATACTACGGACACAGTCTGACGGATTACTTAGAAGCTGAGTGGAGGGTGGCTTATGATTACTTACTTAGGCAAGCGAGTCAATGCGGTCGGGCCCTCGGACATCCACAAAATGGACAGCTCAACAAACTAGTACAATTAGTAGCTGCCAAGTCGGTAGGTATATCCATTCCTATTTCTCGTGTGACCACCGATGCCAATCAGCTCATGTTGGCTGAGGACACCATCACCAAGCCTCTTTCGGACCCAACGGAATTTACGGTAGCTGACCATAGCTTCCGAACCTACACGGCCAAGATAGATGCGCATTGGCTGGAGCGCGTGCCGAAGGTGCTATTTCCTAGCTATGTGCAAGAGGCAGTCCCTAAAGAAGTGGAATTGAGGATATACTATCTGGATGGTCGGTGTTATTCTATGGCCATATTTTCTCAACAAAACGAACAGACAGCCATCGATTTTCGGCAATACAATTCAGTAGTACCCAATAGGATGGAACCCTACCAACTACCTAGTGAGGTGGAAGAGAAGATTGGGTTACTGATGGGCCAATTGGAGCTTAATCAGGGCGCCCTAGATTTTATACTGACTCCCGCGGGGGAGTATGTTTTTCTAGAGGTAAATCCTACGGGTTCCTTTGGGATGATCAGTAGTAACTGCCACTTCCCTATAGAGCATGACATTGCTGAATGGCTAATGCAATCTGGAAACTGATATGGCCGACAATAAGAAACGATTAATAGAATTGATGCCTGAAGATTTGGCACAAGAGCTGCCTTTCTTTTTACAACAACTGGAGGGTAAGCCCGCACCAAAGGCTTCCTCCAAAACCCCTCAGCGCGTGAAGAAATTGGTACAAGCGGGCGGGCTTCAGACTCACTCATTAGTACCTACCCCCGGCACGAAATGGATTTCTCGAATGGTTAAATTTCCTTTGACCAATGAGGGATGAAGTATTTCTGTTGCACCCCTCCTGTTTGCCGGTAGCAGGCCATGCTGCGGGCCTTATTTGTGATCTACAACGCGGCCAGTACGTACAGGTGCCCAAAACTATGGTAGAGGTACTACAGGACCATCCGCAACCTACCTGGCAGGAGCTTTTAGATGACTATGCTGATGAAGATATCCTCAAGGCGTATTTCGATTTTTTGGTAGCCAAAGAATATGGGTTTTGGACCACCTCCCCAGAATGTTTTCCTACGAAAAATGGTACTTGGGATCACCCTGCACTGATCACCAACGCCATCATAGATCACGGAGTAGAAAGCCAGCATGATTACCCTAGTCTCCTGCGTCAGCTCGACGCATTGGGTTGTGAACAGCTGGAACTACGTTTTTTCACCGCTATTTCCGAAGCCCTTTTGGATGATATTCTCCAGCCAGCCCAAACCACCGACATTCTCGGTATTCAGCTGCTACTACAAGCATCCAGTGCTACATCTGCTGGTTGGCTAGCAACCCTTTGTGAAAAGTACCCACGAGTAAACAGTATTACTCTAGCTGGCGCTACCGAAGATGGCATGACCATGATCGGCAGAAGGGAACGCCCTGAGCATCTCCTGGCACATCTGATTTCTACCACGCAGGTGCTGGATAGCCACACTCACTGCGGAGTGGTTCACCCAGATTACTTCAGTGTGAAC
Source organism: Cytophagales bacterium (assembly GCA_003454975.1). Classification (GTDB taxonomy): domain Bacteria; phylum Bacteroidota; class Bacteroidia; order Cytophagales; family Cyclobacteriaceae; genus DMST01. The sequence continues at coordinate 13,993 of DMST01000280.1, forward strand.
CGCACAGCAGCTAATGAGGCCTTAACTTACAATAGCTGTCTCAATCGTAAGCTGGGCATTGATGAACAGGGCTACATCCGTAATTGCCCAAGCATGCCCCAGCAATTTGGCCATCACCGAGAAGTAAAACTGGCCGAAGCTATTGCCATTCAGGAATTTCAAAAGGTATGGGGCATCACCAAGGACCAGGTTTCGGTCTGCAGAGATTGTGAGTTTCGGTATATCTGTACCGATTGCCGGGCACATAGAGTAGAGGAAAGTGATCCTTTGGCGAAACCTGCCGGCTGTAGCTATGATCCTTACACCGCTACCTGGGCTCCATAAAAAAGAAACCCGATGGGGATGCCATCGGGTTGTTTGAAAAATGGATTTTCAATCAGGCTGATCATGAAAAACCTTCCTCATGATTTCGTTACCATCCGAACCCATATTTCCGGTTCCTTCCCAATGGTACCAGGTATAATCATACCCTCCCAGGGTTTTAGACATCCCTTTTGAATTCATTTCTGTTGTACGGAATTCTTGTAACTTTTTCATTTGACCTAAAAGTTTAAGTTTAAAAAAAATACAGACTTGACTGCATTTATAGGACTAAAGTAAGTCGAGAAAAAATTGCAAAACTCGCCAAAATGGCTAACCGTTAGAATAGGGTTGAACGATGTATGATCTGTTATAAAAAGCTTGATTTTCGTGCAAAATCGGCACAACGCATTATGTATTCACCTCTGCAGATATATAATAACACCCCTCACAACATGTATTTCTAAAAGGGACTATTGGCAAATTAATACCGGCATAAAAAAAACCGATGAGGTCTTCAACGGGTTAGATGCGGAATGAAGGTTACATCAATCAGGTTCCGAATTTTGGCTAATGATTCTTGTATAGACTTTGTTCCCAATTGTTACCTCTTCGGTAACCACGTTCCAAGTGTAACCATAATCGTCGCCCCCTAGTGCCTTTGACATTCCCTGAGTGGTCAATGCTTGCGCTTGAAAGTCCTGCAGCTTTTTCATATTAGATGATTATCATGTTAAAAACCCTTCCAGTGTTTACTGGCGGTACTAAATAAAATTGGGGCTTCGCAGTCACCTATGCATTGGATAAATTCGACAGACTGGACAAGGATTGCATAGAATTAGGGGATAAAGAAAAACCCGATGAGATGGTCACCGGGTTGGTTGCGGAATGGGAGCTGAATCAATCAGGCTCTGAATGCTCTCTGATTACAATGGTGCTGTCCCCATCTGTAATAGTCTCCACGATACCCCAGGTGTAGCCATAATCGGTGCCTCCCAGGGTCTTGGCCAATCCTTGAGTTGGCAAGGCTTGCTTCTGGAATTTCTGTAACTTTTTCATGTTAGTTGAACATTGGGTGAAAAAAAATACCAGCGTTTGCTGGTGACCTATCTGTATAATGTGGCTAACGAGCTATGGGATGCATTAGAGGGGACGGTAAATGGGCAAACCGTTAGCATAGGGGCAGATCGTGAGAAAACCGGATCTCTAGACTATCACCATGCCTAATGGTCTTCTGAGCCGGCATTTTGGGAACCTAAGTCTTCGCACTAATAGGTCGAAAAATTACTAAAGAAGATTGGTACACTTATGCCCCTCCCAAAAAAGCCTACGAGGCAGAGAATATCAAGGTGATTGCGGCCACGTAAGCCGCACTTGCATCCGCAGCAAACAATAGAGTTCATTAGTACCGAGTACATCCCAGGTGGCGGCCGCCAAAAGGCCCCAAATCTCGTCAGGAGTCCAATACAGCATCGGCCCTACAAAACCAAAGTAGTCACCGTCAGTATCGCCTTTAAACTGATAGCGGCCAAAGCTAAATACGCCCGTATACCAATCAGGATTTTTGCCCGTAGCTTGTGCCTTTTGTAAGTCCAAAGGATACATTGCAAAATTGACCAGATACACCTGATTGCGTGCAGCATCTACCAGGCCTTGGAAGTAACGGGCCTGAATCATGGCCCGACCGTGCTGTGCGAAGCGGGGCGTGTAGTCCAGCCGGACT
>DMST01000280.1:16037-23454 GCA_003454975.1 Cytophagales bacterium
TCCAGATCCGGCCCCGAGTATCAAACTTGGCATAATTGAATACGCGCAAGGGCGCCTTCTGAAAGCGGTAGCCAATCATAAGGTCCTGCCGAGTGCCCTCTAGTGGGTACACGATTTCCATGGGCCGATACCGGATCTCATACCGATGGCCCTCAAACCGAAAAATCAGCTCGGGACTATACTTGGTCCAAAAATCAAAGTCATTGGTTTCGCCCTCAGGGATGGTCCCTTGGCCATAGGTCAGGAAAGGCAGGCCCAATAGGCCCAGCAGCAGTAATTTCTTCATTAGGGATAGATTGTACTCCAAGGTAGACAAGGAAGCCTTTCTAGACAATGACTTTCATCAAGAGGAATTTAGATTGTGACTAGGTTTTTGTGAGCACTAAACTATACCACAGAGATTGTCACATCACTAATTCACACACTTATCTCCTGACATTAGCGCGGTAAACTGCATCGCAACTGAGCAAGCAGAACCAAGCCCAATGCAAGAGCATAAATGGCTTTCCTTACAGAGCTAAATGAATTTATTTCTTCCGGATCAAAGAAAGGATATTCTCCATCTCATATTCCTTCTCCGAAGTGGCATGAATACCTTCCAGCAGAGCCTCAATGAGCGGAGACTGGTGGATAGCCAAGTCAAAGAAATGCTCGCGGTCCACAATGAGTACGGTGGCACCCCGGCGAGAGGCTAGCTTTACGGTAGGGCTATCGGGGATAATGTCTTGAATGAACACTTGGTGCTTCGAGAACCAAAAGTAGGCGTCGTCCTTTCGGTATGCCTCCAATGCGCCATCCAGCACGATGCACACGACCTCCCGGTCCTTCATGCGAGAGAAGTGTAACTCCTCATGGGGAGCGAACCTGCGCACGGAGAAGGCATCGGCAAGATCTAACAAACGAAAGGGAGGCACATCACGGAAAAGAGGCACCTTCATCATCAGTTCCACTTTGTGATAGATCAATTGATCGGGATCGGAGTCTTCGTCTACCAACTCAAACAAGTACCGGGCTTTTTCCTTAGGCAGCTTGCTAAGCATACGCGGCCAGTCTTCCGGAAAATCACGGGCAATTACCTCTGCGGCTGTTTGCGAAACCAACGGATGCGGGTGGTATAAGCAGGTAGCAATCTCGTGGGGCAACTCCTGTACTAAGGGACCAAGCAGTTGAACCGCATGTGCTTTTATCCATAAACCGGTATTGGCCTGGGTATGGATAATGATATCCTTCAGGTTGGCTACATAATCCCGTTTTGCTTGTGGATACCGGTTTTTGAAGTACCGAATCTGATGCACGGGTCTCTTGGATTCGAAGAGCGGCATTAATCGCACCTTATCCTCATCTTCCAGCAAGTTTTCGATCAGTTCCAGGGCAAAAATTCGGTTGGTCAGCTGGTTCTGATCCTGCAGATTGCGACGAATCAAGGCCAACTTGCTGTGGCCATAATGCAAACCCAATAGCATCAGGATGATCTCCCGGTTGACCTCCCCTTCTTGATGCAAGCCTTCTCGCAAATCATCCGCTCCTACTCCGTTCTGCAAGCCGTATTCCTTAGCCGAAAGCCAAACCAGGTATTCTACCCGCTCTTCAATACGCTGGCGCACCTGAACCAAACGGTCACCAGAAGCGGTGTACTGCAAGTAGTTGAGCGACTTCAGTGCCTCCATCTGGATCTCGCGGTCTGGATAACTCAGGTAATCGAATATGATTTCCGAGGCCTTCGCTTCCTTAATGTGCCGGTAGATACGCAAGATCTTGAGCTTAAATCGATGGTCGTTTTTCCGGTAGAATAGTGCTTCCAGATCTTGCAGAATATCGCCCCCAAATTTACCCAAAGCGGTTGCTGCCACAGAGGCAAACTCAGGATTCTCCAGTAGTTCTAGCAAGGGGTATTTATACATACCGTCTGGGTACTTGCCCGCCAAACGTACTGCTCCCGAACGCACCCGCCGATCCGGATCTTTGAGAAGACGCAAGACTACTTCGGGGCGTGGTGGATCTGGGGTTTGGTACCAATGGCGAAGCAGGGATTCTTTTTCCTGGAGCGAGAGGCGGAATACCGAGTCCCGGTTAGGGTCTACCTCATCGTAATTCTGGTATTTGTTTAGGAAGGCCTTGGCCTTCACCTGATGCACCTTGGACTTACTAGTCTCTACCATCTTGGTGAGAGGTTCTCGAATCTCAGGGCCGGACTCGTAGGTATGGGCTAGCAGTTGTAAACCCAGGTCTTGATCTTTCTTTTTTCCAGCCAATAAATGCGGCAGTTCTTTTACCCCACTACCTGGCTGTATGGCCTCCATTACTCGCAAACTAATGGTTCTGAATTCACTTTTATGTTGGGCTTTGGCATGGTCGCGGAGAATATCAAAGCCAAACAAGGCGTCTTGTATCATGCGCCAGCCACCGCCTTTTCGTAGATAGGAGGTCAGCTTGTTGCGGTATAGGCCATACAGTTGCCTAGCCAGTAAGAAGTGACCTATCAGTATGGGGATGCCTACCGCTGCGAGATAATAGGGCAAAATATGGTTAGTCTCATCTTTGGGCAGTATGTGGCCCAAGGCCAACAATAACAGCCCTGAGAGCATGATGGCCCCTTGCTTAAATCGTCCCTCCACAATGCTTTGCACTGTGAGCCGTTTGGCTGCAGGCAAAGGCTGGTACAGCGTCCGGAAAGCGGGATCGTCGATGGACTTCCGTACCGTGCGCTCGGTAAACTTCACGAGCAGCACCAGCGCAAAGAATAGCGAGAAAGGGTCTTCTCCAATGTAAGTGAGGGTAGGCAGGGTTTCGGTGATGCCCCCATAGAAGCCCACCACACTGGACGAAAGCATGAAAATAAGCAACCCCACGGGCAATAGGAGTAGACCGACTCGCAAGCCAAATCTGCTCAAGATACTGCCCGACAAGTAGCCCAATATCAACTCCCCGGTCTTAATTACCCCAAAGGCAATTGCAATGAATTGGGCCTTTTGGCTGGGTTCCTTCAGCCATTCCTGGTGCGGTATGGAAGAAAGATAAAGGAAATCGGCCATGTAAAAGGCTACCATAGAAACGAAAGCTGTGATGCCTAGAAAGGCAGTATACTTTTGCTTCATAAAGGTGCCCTTATCGGGCGAATTTTTACTGGAACTGGCGGGAGCCTTCTTGGCCTCTTTCAGTTCAAACTTTCGCTGAATAACCACCAGCGAGGCTACCGCTCCTACAATACCCGCCAAGGCGATGAAGTTCATGTAGAGGGTGTTGGAGAACACTTTGGGCACCAGCCCGGCCATAAGGAAACAACCAATAATGGACGCCACGGTGGCTCCCATATTGATGCGTGCTTGCAGGCGCTTGGTCTGGCGCAGGTCTAGTAAGCTGAGGGAAAGTCCTCCACTCTCTAACCCAACTAAGGTGATGAAAGGGGAAGCAAAAATAAAAACACCGAAGGCTACGGCCTTTTGCACAGAAGTACCTTCACTTTCGCCCCCAGCACCGGCAATAATGCCACTGATGGTAAGGAGTATGGCTAATATACCAATCACGATGAGGGTACCGCCAAACACCCGCCCTCTGGGAATTTTCCCAATCAATTGTTTATAAAGGGCCCCCAACAGAAACCCAACTACACCTGAAGCCAGGTAGGCCAGCGGGAGTTGGCTACTATCGAAATAATGGACCAACATGGCATTGGCCACAGAGAAATAGATAGCGATAAAGGTTTGGGTGGCAAAGGCGTGCACCCGCAACCAAACTACTTTTTGTTTCTCTAATGTATCTACCGTAGCTGTGGCCATGGTTTTACTTTTGGGCTACATATAATCCCCAAGAAAAATGCATTTCCAGATGGGTGGTGGCGTCTACGTATTCTATTTCTTCTAGACCTGTAGGGCTTAACTTCTGAGCGGCTTTACGAATAAAGGTATGCCACTGAGCCAGTTTATCTTCGTCCTGTTTGAAGTCCGTGCCCAACCGGGTGGCCGAATCGAAGTGGTAGGGCAAAGAGTCGCTACGTTTGACGGCTTGAAAGCCAGCAGTTTTTAGCTGATCTAGCAATTCAGATTCGTTGGGAAAATACCGGTGGGTAGCCATGGTATGGAATCCCGCCAGGCGATCCTTCTCACGCACGATCGCTCTATAAAAATCCCCTACTTCGCCTTCCAAGGTGATTTGCCACAGAATAAGCTTTCCTTCTTTGGCAAGCAGGCGATGCATAACCCCAGCCAACTCGGCTTGGTGAGACTGGGCAATTTCATGCCATAAGAGCTTCCCTATGATGCGATCGTAACTACCTGATGGTGCACTAGGCTCTAAGATGGACTCGTTGTAGAAGGCCGTCTGGGATACCATCTGCTCAGGAGTTAGTAGCTGTGCCAGTTTCTCCCGAGCAATGGAGAGCTGAGTCTCGCTTAGTTCCAACAGGTGGAAAGACATCCCTTCCGGTGGATTGCGTTGCAAGACCGCCTGGGTAACCGCCCCGTAAGCCGAACCCGCATCCAGCAACCGCATATTCGGAGACAGGTCTGCCACGGAAAACAGACGGTCAAACATGTCGCCGTCTACACAATGAACTTTTTCCAGGTTGACAAGTCGGTTCCGATAATCATTATCCATCTTAGCTGGGTTAGAAGTTGTAGAGGACACGAAATTGGCTGTGAAAGCCACGTTGGGGAATCAAGGAGGGATTTGTGACGCCATCACCATTTAGCGGTCCTGTGTTATAATAAGCCTGATTGGTGATATTGAAGAAGCTCAACTGGGCCGTAAGGCCGCTACCAATACCCGTATTGTAAATCCAATTACTGAAATCCCACCCTACGGTGGCATGCAATAAGAGGTAGGCACTGAAGAAATCCCCGTTCATGGTCCTAGCTTGTCCATCATTGTCAGGGTTGGTAGTTCCTCCACCGGTAGGGCGAGCCGCCACAAACTGACTCCGAATATTGGCTCTCAAGCGATTGTCTAAGAAGTTGCCGCTTACGCCGAGTTTGGCCTGATGCGGCGCAATGTCTGCTATCACATTATCAATGGCAAAGCCCCCGTCGGATACATCTCCTGCAGCCACACTATCGTCTAACCGGGAAACGATGCCTCTGGTATAGGAATAGTTACCCCATACCGTAATGTTGGGCCTCACTCGCCAGCTAGCTACTACCTGCGCACCGTAGATGTCATATTCACCAATGTTTGCATTTTGAGTTACGTTGGTGCTGATTTTTTTTAGCCCCACTACATTTTCAATGCGGGAAAAGTACCCGGATGCTTCCGCTGTCAGTAGCCTGTCGCCTGCCGAATTATTCTGAGAATAGTGAGCCGACACCTCAAAGTTTCGAATGATCTCTTCTTGGAGGTTATTGCTGGGTATTCGAGTTCCTCCCGTGGAATATCTACTCCACTGCGAAGGATTCTGAATACCCTGGGCATAGATGGCTTTCAGTACCCAGTTTCGAGGGGTATATACCACCGCCAGGCGCGGGTTTACAACCCATCCAAACCCTTCCTCAGAACGGATCCGGTTATAATCTATCCGTGAGCCAGCAACTAATTTCAGAGCAGGAATCACTTTCCATTGCGCCTGAGAGTACAACCCTACATCCCACATACCGTACTGGTTACCTCCCAAGTCTTGATTGGAGCTCACGATACCGCATTCCTGTGGGCTAGGCCAGGTTTCACACCCAGTGTCACGGTCTTCTACATTTACGGTATCGTAGGATACGATATAGTCTCCCTGCATTTGAGTATTTCGAATCTCGAACCCAGATACCCATGAGAGTTGCTCCGTAGCTGCGTACACAAACTTTTGCTCGGTGCGTAGTTGCCGGGCCTCCTGGAAGAAATTCCGGTCAACCCAAATCACATCATCCGAGAAAGTAGACGGATCATCATCTGCTACCAGATTGTAAATGTTGTAATTTCCTCGCCAGTAGTTTCTAGAGAACAAGATATTGGACCTAGTAGGCTGTAGCCGGTGGTACCGGTAGCTGGTCAGTGAAGAGAATGTCCAGGTACCGTCTGCATTCAGCGGGGTAGCATATTTCAGGGTGAAAGTGTAGTTCTGGGGAGTCCAAATAGAACCGTTGCCAGAAGGTCCGGCCACCACATCGCGATAGCGGGCAGAAGTACCTTCTTCGCGCGTCCAATGTTGCGCCGTTACGCTCAAACGATCAAAACTAACCTGAGCCCGCAGATAATAATTGAAGCTGCTATTGCTAAACCCACTGATCGGCTGGCCGTCTGTTCCCTCTTCATACAACCGGCGGTCAGCGGCCCGTACGGCGGCCAATCCTGCGTCGGACAACGAGATGGTCCGGATTCCGTCAGACACTGATTCGGTCAGGTAGCCATTGGTATCCACAATGCCCAAGTCGGCCAAAGTAGTATCCTCCCCTACTTCTATCACCATGGTAGAATCGTACCGGGATGTAGTATCAAACTCATTGACAGAATAATCAAAATCCTGACCAGCCAAGGGGTCAGTGGAAAGATCCATCTCATCACTCCAAAAGCCACGACCGGTTACATTCCATTGCACCCGGCCAGATTTAGAAGTCCCTCCTACGGAAGCATCTGCCCAGTAAGTATTGTAAGAACCCGTTCCGAAATGCACCTCCCCGGTGGGGCGGTTGTTTTTGCCAGTGAAATTTTTGGTTACTACGTTGATCACCCCTACAAAAGCATTAGGACCGTACATAGTAGAGGCCGGTCCGTAAATGATCTCTACCCGCTCAATGTTGCTGATAGGATATTGCCGGGATATGTAGGGGATGTTGAAGTACAAATCATTTTCTTCTACTCCATCTATGAGCAGTAATGTTCTTTCTGTATTCGTAGACCGGTAACCGCGCTGATAAATATTAGCATAGGTAGCACTGTAGAAACCCATAATATCAAAGCCAGGCTGATCCTTTAGCAACTCAATGAGGTCGTTGTAGCCTCGCTCTACTATGTCGTCATGAGAAATAATGTACACCGTGGCAGGCGCTTCTTCGGGTCGTTCAGCAATTTTGGACACTGAGGCAATCGTCTGTGAACTTAGCTGTCCTCTTACCTCTACAATGAGATCTTTGTACCCTTGAGGATCCGTTAGGGCAGGCTCATATCCAGGCTGAGAAATGAGCAGCGTCTTTGCCATACTAGTAGCATCCTGAAGCCTATCTTGCACCAAATACACCTTGATCAACAACACCCGCGAGGCACGCTGCCCATTGGGGGTCCTAAAATCATTGTCCTCCAAACGGTCCAATGCCTCTTGAAACTGCCCCTTGGCTACGAACCTCTCGGCTTGTTCTATCACCTGCAGTTCCCTTACCTCTTGCTGGTTCTGAGCCATTGAGGGTAAGACCATCATACTACAAAGGGAAACTAGAATAATCAGATGTCGCATGTTATTTGGTTAGCTTACGCACCTCATCAGCCAAGGCTTCCATGGAAGCAT
>DMST01000280.1:23487-24856 GCA_003454975.1 Cytophagales bacterium
AGCATACCAACGGATGACCCGCCGGTCCTGACCTGCCGTAATAAAGTAATCACCTCCGTCTACATATGTGCCACTCCATACCCATTTTTCATGCATGGGCAGCACAATCACCTGTGGTTTCACGGCCTCCTCAGAAGTCCAATACTCCTGGGGCCAAAGACGAACGGTTTGGTCCAAACTGGTGGAAAGCAATTGGTCACGTTTAGGACTAAACTGCAGGCTAGTAATTTGAGCCTGATGGAAACGATAACGCTGTGAAGTGAAGGATTGTGGGGTAGCCGTTTTAGCGTCTAGTTCGTCTTCATCCAAAAGCCAGATAGTGCCGGTATTTGCCCCGATGGCTACATGGTCCTTTTGCAGGGTAATTTGGGTAATCTCCAGGTTAGCCTCATTGATTCTCAAATAGCCATCTTCCTCCATCTCGATTTCCCCATCCGGCGTCAAGCTAGGCACTAGTCGGCGTAGTGAAGATCCATCCCCTAAGTACACCTTGCCTTCGTGCACAGTGATGGATTTAAAATTGGCTCTACCCGAAGGAGGAACCCACTTGCTTACCAAAGTACTGGGATCTTCCAGAGTATAGAAATTTAGTTCCTGATTGGTTAACGAAAGCAGGAATGTTTGTCCATCAATCTCCGTGGTAGTTAGCCTAGTCACGGGCAGTTTTGGAGTGGCAGATTGCCGAACCCGGGAGGAATAATCCAACTCTTCGTTCTGTTCCATCTCGGTAGTGGCAATGGCCAATACTTGCCCTCCCCGCAGGCCTACGAACAAATAGGCACCGTCAGGAGCCCAGGTGAGTGACCGAACGGGCTCACCCAAATAGATTCGGCTACGCTCTCGCATTTCATTGCCCAGGGTATGCATCTGCACCATGCCACCATTGTCGGCACTAGCCAGGTATTTTCTTTCCACGTTGTAGGCTACCACGCGTACATCGTAGCTAGACATTACAAATTCATATACCGGCCTGTCTGACATTTCCCGCCAGGCACGATCCAGTGCAGGGTAGATATCTTCATTTAGCAGAGGACCTTCGTAGGCCTGGTTGGAATCGTAAGCCACTAAAGCCAGCAGGGCTCCTTCTTCCGTTTTACCCTCATTCAGCAAGCGGAAAGCATCTGCCCCACTGCTGGAAGCCTGGGACAGTTTTTGCTGTCGTTTGGTTTTCTCTAATTCATCATTGGCTACTCGCTCGGCTATTTCCGATCTTCTGGCAGAAAACTCCGCTCTTCTTTTTTCGAGTTCGGCGGCTGCGGCCAAATTATCCGCCTGTTCTCTGAGTGAGTCTGCCTTTTTGCGTTCGGCGATGGCCTGAGCCCGTTGTCCTTTGGCTTCCAGTTCGGCCGCACGCGCATCTCGCTCGCGG
>DMST01000060.1:0-1957 GCA_003454975.1 Cytophagales bacterium
CGGGCAGCCGGATGCCACTCACGTTGCCGTCGGCCGCCGAAGTGATGCTGCCCACCTTCACACTACCGGGAAATTGCTCCAAGCCCATGACGGTGTACTCTGCCTGACTTTGGGTTGTCTCATCAAACAGGATGACCACCTGCCCCTCGTAGGGCTGAGAGGTACCTTGGCCAATGGAAACCTCGTTCCAGTAGAAGTGGCCCGGAAAACGAAGGTCTGGGGTGGTGAAGTTGGCAATATGAATGCGGTCCTGAAAGAGGTAATCGACCAAGGTCCAAAGGGTGCCGTTGGGGTAGTTTCGGATATCAAATACAAGGGCATCCGTCCGCCGGAAGGTGTTGAACATCTCGGGGATTTCTTCGGTCTCTAGTTGCCCCATATCAATCTTGCCCACCCGGCAGCCGTTTTGCTCTTCCAGAGTATACACCGGCGTGGTGCTGGCTCGCAGGGCAGTGCTGTTTCCGCCGTTACGCGTGAGTTCTACACTTCTCTCCTCGGTGCCGTCTGACACCGTAAGCGTAAACGGGCCTTCCGGCCCAAACAGGATGCTCTCCATCAGGGTGCGTTGCTGCACTACCTCGTTGGAGGCGTAGGCGTACGGAAGGTAATGGGTTACCCAATGATCTACCGTTTGAGAATCGATTTCCTTGATTACATCCCCTACGGCCACTTCTGTGACCCCGGGTAGCACTTTGGTGATGACCAATTCGTCCTCAGCAAAGCGAGCCAGAAAGGGGGGATAGTTGCTCCCCTTCCACTCCCAAAAGGTGGCACTGCTGTAGAAGGCATGGGTATCGTCCACCTCTACGGTGAGTCGTGCCAGGGCTTGGTTGTAAGCCAGCGCATCTGCCGCCGTAACAATATCGGGCAGGTGCATCCGCAGGCTGGTGTCCCAGTCCTGGTCCATTATGTATTTGTAGGGGAAGAAGTAATGGATGATGTTCCAAAACCGGAATGCGGCCAACACCCGTTGGGGTTCATCAGGAAACACATCACCCTGGTGGTACTGATTGTCGATGGTGAAGTCGGCCGGGCCACCGTTGAACTGTGGCCTTAGGAGTACGTGGTCTCGGGGTCGGGCATTGTCCCACAGGTTTTGCAGGTTGGCTTGTACCTCCGTAGAAAAAACGGGCGTTTCCATCCAGCTGAGGTCAGCATTGTTGTTGAGGCTATCGGGTACCTGGGGCTTGCTGTTGGGGAAATTCCCAGGATCGCCCACGGCTGCAAGCCATTCGAGCACCACGGCGTTGAAGGCATCATTGTCTTCGGCCGCTTTCACCTGCGGAACCACATTTAGCAGGGCGTCGTCCCAATCTACATTGCCGTTGGCTACTTCCGGGTGAAAGTACTTGACATGCCCCCAGGCTTTGCAGAGGTAAAATAGCCTTTCGTGATAGACACTGTCTGCGGACTGAGCAGTGATGAATTGGGGTAACAGAAGACATAGCAGGCAGGCCCAATATTTAGCGAGAACTGGCGTAGTCATTTGCATAATGGGTGAGTATGTGTGTTGTTCGGATGATTGATAATACTCCTGGATACCTCGCCAAGCCACTCTATATTCAGTAAGCGGCGAATACGCTGGCAATCTGGTTGACGAATGCCAGCGTATTCGTAAAAAGACTATGAATCAAAGTTGTTCCTACCGACTTATTGCTTGAACAGCAGGCGGCTCGCTTGCCCGGTGGGGGTGGCTATCCGCAGTACGTAGATGCCACTTTCCAGCGTGGTCAGTTCCAAAGTACCTTCCAGGCCGGGGCTAGCCTCATCGTACACGGTTTTGCCTTCTGCATCGAGGATTTGAAGCGTGAGCGGTTGCCCCATCAGGTCCGGAGACAGGGTGTAGTGGGCTTGGTCTTGCACCGGGTTGGGATAGAGGCGGATGGCATCGGGATTCTCCAGCGGGGGTAAGCTAGTATAGATACAGGCACCTACGTCCAGCGCGCTATAGGCCGCC
>DMST01000060.1:2046-2900 GCA_003454975.1 Cytophagales bacterium
GGACGTTGCCCACCCGATGGGTAGGCGAATAGTCCGGATAGTGAACGCCAAAAAAGGTAGCTGCCGTGCGGATGTTCCCGGGCAGCACGATGTAGCTGATGTTGCCAAAGGCGGCTGCAGTGGTGCTGCCCACCTTCACACTGCCAGGAATTGGCTCCAGAGACATCACGGTGAGCTCTGCCAGGCTTTGGGTATACTCATCGAACAAAATGAATACCTGCCCGGCATAGGGGTTGGTAGATACCTGATCGAAGCGCTCTTCTCTCCAAGAAAAATGTCCGGCAAAATTGAGATTGGGAGTGGTAAATTTTAAGAAATCGAACGGGGTTGGGTGCAGGTAACTGACCAAATCCCACAGTATGGGGTTGGGGTAATTTCGGATGTCGAAGATGATAGCGTCCGTTTGCTCAAAAAGAGTAAACATGTCCTCAATTTGGTTTCCGGCAAGCCGCTCCATATCTATCCGGCCTACCCGACAGCCGTTCTGGTACTCTACCCGGTAGATGGGCTCTTCGGTGGCGTTCAATTCCTGAAGGTAATTGAAGTCTCGCGTTAGCGAATAGGTTCGTTCCTGCTGCCCGTCAAACACCGTCATGTCAAAGGGCCCTGCCTGCCCCCGGATGATCATTCGCATAAGATTGCGGGCTCGGGTAGGTTCGTTAGAGGCATTGGCGTAGGGCGTAAATTCTTCCACCCAGCTGGCTACCGGTTGCAAATCGATGGTCCTGATCACATCACCGGGCGCCAGCCCCTCTATGCCAGGCCGCACTTTGGTCACCACTAGCTCATCGTCAATGAACCGCGCCTCGAACGGAGGCCAGTGCAGCCCTAGCCAATCGTTGAAGGTAGGACTA
>DMST01000061.1:0-2752 GCA_003454975.1 Cytophagales bacterium
CAGGCTGTGCAGTTGATGCACTCTAGCTGGGTGCCGTTGCGAATGTCGATGCCGGTGGGGCAAACCTTCACACACAAGCTACAGTCGATGCAGTCACCGAGGCCCTGTGCTTCGCGGTCTTGCCCTTTGCGTAACTTGCCGCGACCCTCGCCCCGTATGTGGTCATAGCTTACCACTACGCTTTTTCGGTCCAGCAGTACGCCTTGCAGGCGGCCGTAGGGGCAAACGTTGGTGCACACCTGCTCGCGGAAGAAGGCGAACACGCCGTAGAAAGCCCCACTGAAGAGCACCATAGCGATGAAACCGCCCAAGTGTTCTTGCGGCCCATCCGTAATGAGCGCCAGGGTAGCCTCACTGCCGATGATGTAGGCGAGGAAGGTGTTTCCTATCCAAAGAGCAATGGCCGCAAAGATGGTATGTTTAAGCCCCCTTTTGAGAACCTTCTCCCGGTTCCAGCGCTGTTTGCTGAGTTTCTTTTGGGCCATATAATCGCCCTCAATGGCATACTCAATCTTGCGAAAGAGCATCTCCATAAAGATGGTCTGCGGGCAGACCCAGCCACAGAAGATGCGGCCATACACCACGGTAAACAGGGTGATGAACACGACCATCACCAGCATACCGAATAGGAAGATATAGAAATCTTGGGGCCAGAAGATTTGCCCCAGGATCACGAATTTCCGCTCAATTACATTGAGCAGCAATACGGGCTCCCCGCCAATGCGGAGAAAGGGACCAGCGAACAAAAAAGCAAGGAGAACGTAGCTGACCCAAGAACGGGCGCTGGTAAAACGGCCTTTGGGCTTCTTGGGATATACCCAAATGCGTTTGCCGTCTTCGTCTACGGTGGAGATGCGGTCGCGAAACTCCTCCTCTTGCTCTTCTACTTCATCAAAAATAACACTCATGGGACCAGGGTATTATAGAATACAGAAAACAGAAGTCAGAATACAGAAGCGGGAAGTGCGAAGGGAAGGAGTAGGGGGAATCGGCGGGGATTCCCCACTTTTATCTAGGGTCTAATGTCCAACCTTCAACTTCCTACCTCAAACTTCGGGTCAATCATCATCCGAACTAGCTGATGTCTCACGCTCCACTTCAGCGGCGGTAGCGGTAGCTTCAGTTACTTCGGCCTCGTCGGTTTCCTCGGCAGGAACCGCATCGCCACCTGGCAAGTCTTCCGCTTGGAAGTCATCCTCAGGGTTACGTTCGAACAACGTTCCTTCTGACTCGCGGTTGGTTTCCGGGTTGGTACCGCCTAGCGAGTAGGCATAGCTCACTACGTTGTGCATCTGGCTGGGGGTCAGTTGTTTACCCCAGGCAATCATACTGGTGGCTTTCACCCCGTACTTCACAGTAGTGAACATACTTTTTACGTCACCTCCGTGTAGCCAGTAGCTATCCGTCAGGTTAGGGCCTAATCCAACGAGTCCTTCACCTTGGATACCGTGGCAGGCACCGCAGTTTTTCTCGAAGAACTCCTGGCCTGCTTTTAGGCGGGCTTCATCGGTAAGGACGTATACATTGCTCTCATCTATTACTTCCTCCAAAGAGAGTAGGTAAGCATTTACTGCTTCTTCAGCCTCCTTCATCTCAAGGGCGTACGCCTCATCTGAGCCAGGAGTATCCATCAGTTCGGTGTACACCAGGTATCCGGCGGCGAAGATGATGGTGACATAAAACATGGCTACCCACCAGGGTGGTAGCTTGTTGTCCAGCTCCACAATGCCGTCGTACTCGTGCTTCACAATAGAGCCTTCTTCTTCTATGGGCACTGCCTGGGTCATATTCCGTAAGAACTTCTTCCAAGGGCTCTCCCAAGCCATATCGGCTCCGGCTTCTTCCAGCACCTTATACAGCATGGTGCGCAGCACACGGTAGAGGACGAACAGAATAACCAGAATGAAAAATAGAAAGAGCAGAATAGTCCCCATCAGGAGTTCTGTCTGGTACATCTCAATCCATTGGGGGCTAAGCACATCGTTGGTAGCTGACTGACTGCGCAAGGCTAGCGGGAGTAGCAACCCCGCACTTAGCGCGTAGGCCGCCCAAAATCGTACTGATGTTAGTATCCTTTTCATAAGGGTTGCGTGTTTACAGGGTGGTCATTTTCGACGGTGCGGTCATCCAGCGGTAGCTGGCCCATGGTGCTGATGTGGCTGCGATGAATGCGATATACGTATACGAGCAGCCCCAGGAAAAACAAGAAGAAGATGGTGAGCGAGATGATGGGGTAGATCTCTATACCGTCAATCGAGCTCGCGTGTCCTTTTATGAATTTTAACATGACTAAGTTCTTTTTGAGAAGGGAGGGGGAAGGGTAGACAGACCAGCCGGAGGGTCCCACGTTCCAGCCACCCTGAAAAAATTCTACCCTTACCTTTTCTTCGTGTTTTACATTGGGTTACAATCCAGCGTTGGCCTCGTCCAGATCCTCAGGGGCGGGTTTAGAGATATCCGTACCCAATCGCTGTAGGTAAGCGATGAGGGCGATGATTTCTTGGTCGGCCACCGTCTCGATGCCTTTCTCTCCCAAGTCCGCAGCAATCTGTTCTGCCTGTTCCCACAGGTCGGCTACAGCCTGTTCTTCGTATCCTTCGGGGTAGGGGACTCCCAGGGTACGCATGGCCGCAATCTTATCTGCCGTGTACTTGGTGTTGATGGTGGCATCCTCCCCGTACATCCAAGGGTAGCTCGGCATGATAGAGCCCGGCGAGGTCAGCTTGGGATCGTACATGTGGTTGAAGTGCCT
>DMST01000061.1:2828-17214 GCA_003454975.1 Cytophagales bacterium
ACTACGCGGTGCAAGTCGGGCCCGGTCCGCTTACTACCCCATAGGAAGGGGTGATCGTACACAAACTCGCCCGCTTTGCTGTATTCACCGTAGCGCTCGGTCTCGGACCGGAAGGGGCGCACCATCTGGCTATGGCAGTTGTTGCAACCTTCACGGATGTAGAGGTCGCGGCCTTCCAGCTCCAGCGGGGTGTAAGGTTGCACACTGGCAATGGTGGGTACGTTGCTCTCCACCAGGAAGGTAGGCACCAGCTCTACCGCACCCCCAATCAGGATGGCGATGAGGGCAAAGAAGGTAAGGCGCATGGGCTTGTGTTCGAAGATGCGTTCGTGCCAGTGAGCGCTCTTAGGGCTGCGGTAGCCTTTGGTGAGGGCAGGAGCCTGTGCCTCTTCGTTCGCCAGGAATTTGCCCTTGGCGGCCGTTTTCCAGAGGTTATACACCATGAGGAATACCCCAATTATGTAGAGAGCACCACCGCCAGCACGCATGATGTACATGGGGCGTAGCTGCGTTACTGTCTCCAGGAAGTTACCGTATACCAGCTGCCCGGTAGGGGTAAAGTCTTTCCACATCAGCGCTTGGGTGAAACCCGCCCAGTACATGGGCACAGCCCAGAAGATGATACCCAAAGTACCTAACCAGAAGTGCGTGTTGGCAAGCTTTTGACTGTGCAGCTGGGTGCGGAATAGCTTGGGAATCAGGAAGTACAGCATACCGAAGGTGAGGAAGCCGTTCCATCCCATACCGCCAATGTGCACGTGGGCTACCACCCAGTCCGTAAAGTGGGCGATGGCGTTTACGCTCTTGATGGAGAGCATGGGGCCTTCGAAGGTAGCCATGCCGTAGCAGGTAACGGCTACTACCATAAACTTGAGCACGGCATCTTCGCGTACTCGGTCCCAGGCGCCGCGTAGGGTCAGCAGACCGTTGAGCATACCACCCCACGAGGGTGCAATCAGCATCACACTAAATACCATTCCCAGGTTCTGTGCCCAGTCCGGCAAGCTGGTAAACAGCAAGTGGTGAGGGCCGGCCCAGATGTAGATGAAGATCAGCGCCCAGAAGTGGATGATGGACAGCTTGTAGGAGTAAACCGGGCGGTTGGCTGCCTTTGGGATGAAGTAGTACATCAGCCCCAGGTAAGGCGTAGTAAGGAAGAATGCTACCGCGTTGTGGCCGTACCACCACTGTACCAGTGCATCCTGCACACCCGCGTACCAGCTGTAGCTTTTCAACAAGTGCACCGGCATCTCAAAGGAGTTGACGATGTGCAATACGGCTACGGTGATGAAGGTGGCAATGTAGAACCAAATAGCCACGTACAGGTGGCGCTCGCGGCGTTTGAGAATGGTGCCGATCATGTTGATACCGAACACCACCCAGATGAGGGCGATGGCGATATCGATGGGCCACTCCAGCTCTGCGTATTCTTTGCTAGTGCTAATACCCAAAGGCAGCGTGATGGCGGCTGCCAGGATGATCAATTGCCAGCCCCAAAAGTGGATCCGGCTAAGGGTATCGCTAAACATCCGGGCCTTGAGCAGGCGCTGCATACTATAGTACACCCCAGCAAAGATGCCGTTGCCCACAAAGGCAAAGATGATGGCGTTGGTGTGCAGCGGCCGGATACGGCCAAAGGAGAGAAAGCTGATCTCAAAGTTAAACGTGTCGGGGAATGCCAGCATGAGGGCTACGGTGAGCCCTACCAGCATCCCAATGATGCCAAACGTGGTGGCCGCAATCAAGAACATGCGTACGATGCTGTTATCGTACGCGAATTGCTCCAGCTTGCCTGTGGTTTTCGAGGCTACGGCCGATTCCTGAGTGAGTACCGAGGGAGTCATACGCGCGATGTGCTTTTAGTAGATTTGGGACTATCGTCGTCAAACAACATCCGCACACTCGGCGTATAGTCATCGTCATATTGGCCGCTCCGTACTGCCCACAAAAAGGCCAGTAGAAATCCGGTAGCTACCAGTAGGCTAATGCCAATTAGAATGAAGATTACGGTCATGCGTCTGCTGTTTTTTCTGAACAGCACAAAAATGCCTACCGACCGTTCGGGGCTGAATGAGGGGGCTCACGTGAAAAACTGACTTTGGTCAGGAAAATGTGTAAATGCGATAATGCGCCAAGGCGAGAATGGGGTTTTTATCCGCCGATGAGAAAATATCGGGTAGAGGTTAGTTGATTACTAACATAGAACTGAAAATGAATATCACTTCTCTTTCACCTCTTGTGTTTCTACCTTCATGGCATGGGCCTTGGGTTGTAGTGGATGACCGATCCGCTGGCTGATTACCTCCACCAAGGAGGCCCCCAGGAAGAGGATCTGGGAAGTATAATATACCCAGAGCATCAAAAGCGCCAAGACGCTGGCAGAGCCAAAGGTGGAATCGATGTGCTTGCTACCCAGGTAATAGCCGATGCCAGTTTTGCCCAGGGTAAGCAACACCGCGGTAACGGTTCCACTCCACACCAGCGCTTTCCAGTGGATTTTGGCATCGCCGAGGAACTTAAAGGTGAAGGCGATGATAATGCTCAGTAGCACCAAGGAAGTGCCATGCTCTAGCAGATACAGGAATTGATGGTCTGGTTGCAGGGCGCCTGCGTACCTTATTAACAGGCTATGGGTCAAGGTACTGAGGATGAGCAGGAAGAAGAGCCCAATCAGCAGGAGTAAGGAGGTAAGGTGTCGGGTGAGGAGCCTCAGCAACCCCTTGCCGGGTCTGGGTTTGATATTCCAAATGCTATTGAACGCATTGTGTACCTGTACCAGCATACCCGATGCGCTCAAGGCCAGAGTAACGAACCCCAGGATGCTGGTGAGTACATTATTGTAGTTCTTATGTTGGTTTTTAATGAAGTTCTGAATCTCAAGTGCGGCCCTTTGTCCCAAAACATCTTCCAATTGGGATTGAAGTTCTCCACTTACCGCTTGCTCGCCAAAGAAGATACCCAGTACCGAAGTGATGATGACGAAGGTGGGCAAGATAGAGAATACAGCATAATAGGCCAGAGCGGCCCCTTTTTGAAAGGTATTGCTCTTTAGAAAATGTCCGAATACTTCCTTAAGAAATGAGATCATTAGTAGGCTAGCTTGTTATCCCCTTCCTGCAACTAACAATGAATAACTCTAAAACTCCTTAGGCCACCATCCCATTAAATCTATTAACGCAATCTTTATCGTGCTTTTGAGCTGCTGCCGGGTGTGCTTGAATTTTTGGGCCAGGGCCGATTTCTTTTTTTTAGTAGTAGCACTGTTGTTACGGTGGGGGAAGGGGGCTTTCGGGATGTCCTTGCCTAGGAAGGTACAGAGTTTCTCCCAGCCCTCTCCTTGGGTGAAATCCAGAATCAGCAGATCGTTGGGCCGATCCTTAAAGTACTCTCGTACCTCTTTATTGTGGGTATTGTAGACCCTAAGGGTGTTCTCCTTGTCATCTTTCGGTAGGCCCTTGTGGCGGCCGTACACCCATTCGTGAGTGGCGCTGCGTAGATTACCGATGTGTCGGGCTACACTGCGGTACCAGCTTTCGGGCTCGCGCTCAGTTAGGATAAATTTGGAGCCGGGAAAGTGCTCATCTAGCTCACGGTATATTTTATACCAAGGCGTGTCCTCGGCCGCATCATACTCCTCCAAAATGCGCTCAATCTTGCGGTAGTTGCCTCGCAGAATGGGCATCAGTGCCCGGGGGGTGGTGTCCTTCACTCGGTAGCCCAGGATGGTGAGCGCGTCGCGCAGCGAAGTAGTACCCGTCTTTTGGAACCCAACACCGAAGATTTTGCCTTGCATGGCCGCAAAAGTAGAAGGGAGAAGCGAGAATTGAGAAGCGCTAAGGAATTGTTTTTAGGAAGTGACGACACATGTATTGCCTTTCCCCCATGCTAAACGGGAGAATCCCCGCACTTTGCACAAAAAAAGCCCAAGGTTCCCCCCGGGCCATTGTTCCATGTATTGATCAATTCCTATTTCAGTTCGAGCTCTAATCGGAAATGGAAATCCGTAGGTTCAATATCGGTGATCAGTTGCAGGTGATTGTACTTTTCGTAAGAATAGGCCGTGACCATGCCTTTCTTTTTGTCAAACTTCCACGTATACTTTGTACGGAAATCAATGTCCGAAGTATTGATCATATTCATGTAGGTGGTCTTTTCCCCACGGCTGGTATAGGTACCGTAAAGATAGTCCAGCATCATCTCGGCAGCCCGCTCCATGTATATTTCGTCAAAGCGTTCGATCACGAAATACCTCGGCTTATCCTCCGCTATTTTTAGTCGCATAGCATAGGGGATGGTAGTCGGGTCTTCGGGAGGCGACGAATACACAATTTTGCCCAGCTGGCCTTCTTGAGGCAAGGGCTGGTTGTACCACGCATGAATGGGACCCAAGAACTGGTCGTAGGTCTTTTGGATACCGTATTCGGATAGGCGTTGGGAAATAAGCCCTACAATTTCTTTCCTGACGGTGGGGCTGGTAATCTCCCGTTCTACCCGCAACTTCAAATTGATATAATAGGGCACGTATATAGAAGCGATGTAGTTCAAGTTGACCATCTCCTTTATCTGGCCTTGCTTGTTGGTTATGTAAACCAAAGGGGGAGCGTAGGGGAGTGCCTCTATGTTCTGGAGCCTGCCCGCCATTGCGTTGTATATGATAGGGTCGAACTGATAGAGCTGTAGCCCTTGCGGGCTGTAGAACCGCAGTCGGTAACCGTTCCACAGCACAGTATCCACTTTCATTACCCATTCCGAAGCGCTGGTTTGGGGTTCGTCAAAGCGGTCCGATTCCAATTTGGTCTTAACCTGATACCGAAAGGTGGCTCCTTGAGTCCATTGGTCTTGGGGGATGGTTACCGTATTGGCTTCCTGTGCCCACAGCGCGGAGCTTAGCAATCCTCCGAGGAGAAATAGAGACAATCGTATATTCATGATATGCATTCTGGTGCAAAGATAGGTCCAAAGGTGGTATCTACCCGAGAATGCGCTCAGGTATTCCATTTTGTCAAACGTTTGCGTTGCATACTTAGGGTGTATTCATTCCATACTTAGGAAAATTCTTGGTGTTTGCCTTTTTTCACAAAATGTACTTCATAGTGCGCTATGAAGAATGTGCTATAAATGAACGTTATGAGATTGCTCATTTTGGTAGTGATAAACTCCCGTTTTGATCTGTCTGGGGCACCTATTCGAAACGACGTACTGGATTTATTCTTTCATCATCAAATGCCTTGAATCATTGAAAACTAACACAGCATTTTTATTACGGGTCAGCATCATTGCGTCCTTAGGGGGCCTGTTATTTGGCTACGATACGGGGGTCATCAACGGCACCCAGTTTTACTTCAGTAAATATTTCGATTTGTCCGATGCCCTCAAAGGCTGGGTAGTAGGTAGTGCGCTGTTAGGTTGTTTGGTAGGTGCCGCTGGGGCCGGTATCATCAGCCGAAAATACGGCCGAAAAAATTCACTTATCTATTCGGCTATCCTGTTCACCATTTCGGCTTGGGGGTCAGGCTTACCGTCATTCTTGCCTCAAACAGTGCCTATGTTGGTAGCCTTCCGTATTATCGGTGGCTTGGGAATTGGCATTGCTTCTATGAATGCGCCCATGTACATCGCAGAGCTAGCCCCCGCTGACCAACGCGGTAGGCTGGTTACTTGGTACCAAATGGCCATTGTACTGGGGTTCTTCTTTGTATTCCTGGTTACCTATTTTATTGGTCAAGGTCAGACCTCCGATTATAATACCGAAACCGGTTGGCGGGTCATGTTCTGGTCCGAGCTTATACCCTGTTTCTTGTTCCTCGGGCTGCTCTTCTTTGTGCCTAAAAGTCCCCGCTGGCTGGTAATTGCCGGTCGTGAGAAAGAATCGAGAGCCATTCTGGAGCGGATTCACGGCGAAGAGATGGCTGGCCAAGAGATGAAAGAAATTCACGAATCACTGGAGCAGTCCAAAGGTGGGGTGAGTTTGAAGCAAGCTTTTGCGGCTCCCTTCCTCCTGATTATTGTGATTGGTAGCATCCTGTCCGGCTTGCAACAGTTTACGGGGATTAATGCCGTGCTCTACTACGGTGCCGACATTTTCGAGAAAGCTTTGGGCTTTGGTGAAGAGGACGTGCTGAAGCAGCAAATCTTGTTGGCGGGGGTGAACGTACTGTGTACCATCATCGCCATGACACAGGTAGACAAATGGGGCCGTAAGCCGCTTATTATTGCCGGTTCGGTAGGTATGTTTTTGGGCTTCACATTGCTGGGTGGCTCTCTGTATCTGGACCAGGTAGGTATCGTATCCCTTATCGGTGTACTGATGTTCGTAGGATCATTTGCCCTCTCCATGGGCCCGGTAGTTTGGGTAGTACTTTCCGAGATGTTCCCTAACTCGGTACGTTCTATCGCCATGTCGGTTGCGGTGGCGGTGCAGTGGGGGTGTAACTACATCGTTTCGCAGTCTTTCCCTATCGTAGTGGGTAGCGAGGCCAACGCCGCCGTGAACGGCTCTTTGCCTTACTTCATCTTTATGGCGTTTATTCTGGTGATTATCGTATTCACCATGCGATTCATTCCGGAAACCAAGGGTAAGAGCCTGGAGCAGATAGAAGCCTTGTGGTTCAAGAAATAGGCTGAATCTTGAGTCAATAAAAAGCCCCCTAAGCGATCAGTTTAGGGGGCTTTTAGTATCTGCAATTTTATTTACGGCTATTGCTTCCAAATAGCTTCCAGACATTAAGGAAGAGGGTTATTCTTTAACACATTTACAAGAAACCGAATTTCCAGGACCATCGGAGCAGCAAGCATAGTATCCATTTTTACAGGAAATACTACATGAAACATCTCCTACTGATGCGCTGCAACTAGTTGCTCCTTCTCCGCCCGACGGACAATTCTCATCTCCGCCTGGAGCAATATTACCTACCGGACTTACACGATCTGTGGATGCAGTAAAAACAGAAGTATTGGGATTCCCCTCTATCCAATTAGATACCTCAACACCCAGATTTGGGCTCTTTTGAAAACCAAACCCATATCCTAATAATTCGCCCTTCAATTGTTGAGAAAACTCTGGAGGGAAAGCCTTCAGAAATGCACTTTGCGACCTTCCAGTGATTGCAAATCGGTACACATCATTATTTTGAAAATCGACTACCAAAACCTCTTCATTGTTCCAGTAGGCCTTACCTTCTGAAATTTTAAGGTTGATAGGAGAAGTGTTCTCTGACTGGAGGGTAAACACGATCCCTGATAAATCATTGTCAGCGTTGGAATCGGTATTGGAAATGACCCATTCCGCACCCGTGGCTTGTATTTGGAAATCTCCCTGTAAGGCATTTGCCTTTAGATTGATGACTAATTGTTCTTCGTTCGGGATTTGAAGTGGGGTTTCGTGGGTGGAACAGCCTATACCAAAAAATAAACCTAGAAATAAAAAATAGGAGTAGCGAATCATCTTAGATTAACTTGTTAAGTGAAAATCTACTTAACAATAATAAATATTCTTTGATCTGTTTGCTAAAGGTAGAATACGATCATAAGTGTGAATACTAGAATATTGACAGAAAACCACTATGGTAATGCTGAAAGTATGTATTATTTACTTAATATTTTTGCAATAACTAAAAGGACCTTTCAGTGAAATAGGAGAATAGGATGGCTCTAATTGAATAGCCCCCTAAGCGATCAGTTTAGGGGGCTTATTTGTATACCGTTGGTTTCTTCTACGTGAGTGACAACGTCTCTTGAAAGCCTCCTGGCTTTCGAATGAGTTACTCAGCCGAAGCCACCGAAAACATCCAGCTGCTAAAGCCTCTCAGCTTTCCGGTCTCAGAGATTTCATTCACACTTATCAGCTTGGCTTCATCTAGCTCTACGCCTTCCGGCAGCATGTCTTGGGTAAGGGAAATTTCCTCGTCAGTCAGGTTATGGACCAGCAGTACCTTTTCGTCCTCCGCCTGGCGGTAGTAGGCCAACAAGCCATCCACCTGCAGGTCTACCGGTACCATAGCGCCGTTGAGCAGGGCAGGAGAGGCCTTACGCTGCTGTACCAGCATCTGGTAGTGCGCCCAGAGCGAGCCTTTGTCGTTGTACTGTTGGTTAGCCGGAGTCACGGCTTCGTGGGTGCTGTGCACAGGCTCGCGCCAAGTAGACTGCACGGGGTCTTCGCCCGGTGCGCCCCACACCATGGGTTCGCGAATCTCTTCGTCGGGTTTTACACCTTTCATGCCAATCTCCTCACCGTAATAAATGAATGGCGAGCCTGGTAGGGTAAACAGCAGATTGGCTGCCATACGCGCCCGTACCTCATCTCCGCTCAACTCACTCATGATGCGGTTCTGGTCGTGGTTGGTCAGGAAGGTAGCGTCTACAAAATGCGGAGTTACGCCCATGTAGAACTTGCGGATTTCCGCATACTTCTCTAGAAAGGCCTGCTGATCGATGCGCGTGCGGTCTTCAGGTAGCTCTTCGTCATTTTGCAGCAGGTTCAGGATGCTCCAACCCAGGTCAAAGTTGAATACCGCATGCAACCCTGCTAGGAAGGGGGCCACTACCTCGGCTTCATCCCATACCTCACCCACCAGAAACACATCCGGCTTGGCCGACTCCATCTCTTCGCGGAACTCCACCCAGAAGGCATGGCTGTCCTCCATACGGTAGTCTTGGTAAATGTGCTTGGCGGCATCGAGACGAAAACCGTCCACCCCTACCTCAGTGAGCCACCATTTGCCAATGGTATAGATGGAATCGCGCAAGGGCTGGTGGTCGTAATTGAGATCGGGCATGCCTCCCCAGAAGAAGCCGTAGTACAGCTCGTCCTCACCTTCGCGTTCATGCCATTGGGTGGGGTTGGGGCTATCGCCCGTGGCCTCCTTCATTACCGATCCTTCCGCCTCTATTTCCTCCAGTGTCTTCCAGACGTAGAAGTCTCGGTACGGATTGTCTTTGCCCTTGATGGCTTCCTGAAACCAGATATGGTCCCGCCCACTGTGGTTGATTACAAAGTCGATGATCACTTTGATTCCTCGCTTATGGGCCTCGTTCAGGAAGGTTTTGAAATCCTCCATCGTGCCGTAGTCCGGGTGAATACTCCGGTAGTCCACCACATCGTATTTGTGGTAGCTGGGACTTTCGTGGATGGGCATCAGCCAGATGCCTTCTACGCCTAACTCAGCTAAGTAATCCAGCTTTTGGGTAGCCCCTTTAAAGTCCCCAATGCCATCGCCATTGCCGTCAGCAAAGGCATGAATGAAGATTTCGTACGTGAGGCCGTTCGTCCAGCGGCAACCGTCGTAGCTACGCGGATCGTCCATCGCTTGTGTCTCTTCTTGTTCCGTTTCACTATCCTTCTCTGTAGAAGAACTGCATTGGCTAAAAAGGGCTGTGGCTACCCATGCCACTGCTGCCAGGGAAGTTAACTTGATTATAGTTTTCATGGTGGAATGGTGTTCATTATTCATGGGTGGAAATCACGACAGAACCGTAGGGAGGCAAAGTAATTTCCACATCTTCGAGTTGGTCAATTTCAAACTGACCGAATGCATCTCCGGGAACGATTTGGGCACCCGTTTCCTGGGCACCCACAGATAGCTTCCAGGCCTCTCTAACTTCCTCCGGTATTGCGGTGGTGAAGGTCACCGATTCGTTGGAGAAGTTAGCCGCTACCAGTGCCGTGGTCCCTTCATGGTGCCGCAGGCAAGAATATACCTGCCCTTGCTGGTCCTTCTCCAGGCTAGCATGCAAGTCATAAAAATCCCCCTGAGCGAATACCGGCTCCTGAACGAGTTTCAAAATCTCCTGATAAAAGCCACGCAGTTCCTTTTCCTCTTCGTTCAGCTCGCCACCATCAAAGGCGCCTCCGTTCATCCATTTCTGGTGCTGAGGTACGCCCCAAAAGTCGAAGATGGTGGTGCGACCGTCTTCCCCCTGGAAACCCTCTTTGCCCTCGCCTGGCTCACCTACCTCCTGGCCAAAGTACACCAACACAGGACCGGTGTGCATAGTGGCGCTTACCACCATCATGGGCAGGCCTTTCCAGGCATTGCCGGCAAAGTCAGGACTGGCAATCCGCTGTTCGTCGTGGTTCTCCAAGAACCGAAGCATGCGGCCGTTATAGCCCTTCAGGTCTTGCCAGGTATCCGTGATCCCCGTAACAGAACCACGCCCTTGAATGATCGCCTTCAGGCTGTCGTACAGCTGCACCTTATCATACAAATAGTCGAACTGGCCGCGGTCCAGGTAATTGCCGTACTGCGTAGGGTTGTAGATCTCAGCAATGAAAGTAAACTCTTGTCCTGCTTGTGCCTTCACTTTGGGAATCACCCATTCCCAAAACTCTACGGGCACCATCTCGGCCATATCACACCGGACCCCGTCTACGCCTCTGCTGGCCCAGAAGTTCAGGATGTGGAGCATCTTGTGCCAGGTATCCGGTACAGGGTCAAAGTTTGGAGTCCGGTCGTTTTGGTAGTCCACACCGTAGTTCAGCTTGATGGTTTCAAACCAGTCCCAGTTTTGGGGGGTGGCCGTGAAACCGTCGTTGCCGGTAGCCTTGGCGGGTGACTCGGCAAACGTACCGTCCTCAGTAGGTAGCTCGTTCGGCCCGCCGGGGTTGTGCTCGCTGGGTACCACAAAGTCCTCGCCGGGCAGGTAGTAGAAGTTGTTAGTGGGGGAGAATGCCAGCGCCACGTCATCGTTAGCCCCAAAATCTACCACGCCCGCTGGCTTTGCGTCGGAAGCATAGCTGCGGGCTACGTGGTTGGGCACAAAATCGATGAGAACCTTCAGCCCGGCTGCATGCGTGCGCTCTACCAGCGCATCAAATTCGGCCATGCGGTTGTCGGGTTCCTCTGCCAGGTAGGGATTCACGTCGTAGTAGTCCTTGATGGCATACGGTGAACCCAACCGACCCTTCACCACGTCCACATCGTCCAAGGGGATACCTATCTCGCGTTGGTCTATCATGGTGGCATGCTCCAGTACACCGGTGTACCATACATGCGTGGCGCCCAGATCCCTGAGACCTTGTAGGGCCGTGGGGGTGACATCTGCAAAGGTGCCCACCCCGTTTTCATGGATAGATCCGTATTCCTTATTGGTCGTGTTTTGGTTGCCAAACAGGCGTGTCATCATCTGATAGATGACGAGCTTTTCTCCGTTGACTTCTTCTCGAAGAAAATGCGGCGAATTTAATGTAGGCGGAGGCGTACTCGCCTCCCGGTCAGCGGCTTTTTCGTTGGCGTTACAGCCCACCAAGGCCAGGCTGGCCCCAACAGCCAGAGATAATAGAAGTGCGGTTTTCAATTGCTTTTGATGATGATTAAGCCTTTAAGATATAGAAATATGGCATGGCTCAATCCAAAATCCTGCTAGGGGGTACCGCAAACCGATGCATTAGAAATAGGGAATAGTGGGTGGTAAATTGGGTTTGAAAAAAGATCATAAGAGTTTTTACTTGGTTTTGGGTAACGTTTTCATGTTTTGGGTATAAACCTCAAATGCATGGCCATGAAGCAACGCCCAGACTCCCCGAGTGAGCTGCCATCCAGGCGTCCTTTGCAGGATAAGGATTCTCACCCCTCGGCCAAGGAGCAAGTAAAACAGCCCTTCCAGGATCAACGGAACCATACTGCCGTACAACGCAAACTTATTGCTGCGGCCAATGGTAGTAAGCAAGTAAGTAAAGCCGTCCAGCTACAGGAAATGGCCAATCGCTACGTAGCCAAGCAAAGTGCTATCCCAGTACAAAGCCAGCCTTCGGGCAATACTACAGGACTGCCGGGTGGGTTGAAAACAGGAATCGAGCACCTTTCTGGCCACAGTATGGACGATGTGAAGGTGCATTACAATAGCAGCCGACCGGCTCAGCTACAGGCACATGCTTATGCTCAGGGGACCGATATCCACCTGGGTGCTGGCCAAGAGAAGCACTTGCCCCATGAGGCTTGGCATGTGGTCCAGCAAAAGTAAGGCCGCGTGCAACCTACTCTGCAATTGAAAGGTACCGTACCGGTCAATGATGATGCGGGTTTGGAGCGTGAAGCAGACCTGATGGGGGCCAAGGCCAACAGCTTGGTCAGTACTGAAGGGCTTTCTGAAGGAGCTCTACTGGTAAGTAATTCTGTACAACCAGTGGTACAAGGCCAATGGAATGTCCCTTTTGATGAAATGAATGAGGTTGATAGAGCCCGGAAACAAGAATTACTGGCATTAACGGGACAAAGCCGCTATTCTCAAGCCTTCTATAAGATTATGGAGTGGAGTGGCAACTCAAGTATGCAGGTGGCTTATATGTCCATTATCAAAAAAGCGAAGCAAGACGGGAAAATGGCAGAACTAGCCCAGGATTTGATGATCAGCTACCACAATGATCAGATTAATTTCATTGGGGCAATCCTGGAAGGACTGGAACAAAAATATGGTAGGTGGGAGAAACAGAGCCCTTTCGATGCGGAACCACAGCTTAGCCCTGAGGAGATCGCCGGGTTGGATGAACAGTTTGTTGCCGAACAGTTTTCGCCCCAGGAGCGTGGCATGCTTGCTGTAGAGGAGATTCAAGCACTCGCAGCTTCGGTTAAATCACAGGACGAGCTGACGGCCAAATTTCCGTATTTGGCGAGTAAATACGGGATGGTAAAAATTGGGTATGTGCCTAATTCAAATCCCATTCGGTTAGGGTTCAAAATCAACCCCGAATTCGAGATTCAGTTGTCTGGGGGGCATGCGGTAGAAATGCGATCGGAAGGTACCGGTGGTTCAGTTCAAACTCGGGTGCTTTGGACACCCAACAAGCTGAATTTGTCTACCTCTACCCATACGGGTGGTGGCTCCTATACTGTAGGCAACAACATGAGGGCGTATCCTCTAAGCCAGGACCACGCTACGGGATCTAAAGCGGCCGCTGATTCTGACCATGTAGGCATGATGACTAAGCTGCCTTCTAAGAATAACCGGAGTAAGACCGGCTCTGGTTCAGGGCCCTATTTTTACATTCGAGGACACCTACTGAATGATAATTTGGGAGGGATAGCCAACGAAGCCAATTTATTCCCCATTACCCACGAAGCCAATGGTCAACATAAGACCTATGTAGAGCAGTATATCAAAAACGGAATTAAAGATGGATACGTCTACCGTTACGAAGTGCAAGTGAGTAATATATCCGTTGGCTATGACACTGGGTTGTCCCTTTATACCGTCGACTCGGACTTACAGTTTTCTTTCGCTCGCTTGGATACTGCCCTGAAAGATGTACCCGGTACGGTACACACAGGAAAGATTGAGTCCAGGTATAAATCGGTAGGGGCAGAACCGTTTGATAAAAGCACCGAATACACTACCGACTACAACGGTAGTTACAATCATCCTAAAAAGGTAGGGACCGAGGCCGTAAGCAAGTCCAAAGAAAACAGTGTAGTGGGCAGCAATGCGGGGCTTACAGGAAATGTATCTGCATTTACCATTACCGCCCCTACGGGCAGTAGCGCTTTCGGGGCCTCCACTACCACCACCATTACCCAAGGAGTTAATCCCAGCGGTACCTTGGTAGCGACAAACCAAAAGCTATCCCTACGGCAGTCCAATCCTACCAACGTGGTGGACTACTTTGATGACATCACTACCGGTTGGGCGAAGTCGGATATTACCAATTGGGTGGGCGCCGTGAAGTCGAAGAGCCTGTCCAAATGGGACGATGTATGGAACGAAGCAACTACCCATCACAAATTGCTTAACACGGTTCCACCCCTTATCCAATCCAGTAGTTTCCTCACTCGCGTTAGCATCAATGGCGCTGCGGTGGGTACCTAAGGTCCTATACCATCTTGGAGAACATCTCCTCTTGCTTCGCTACTTTTTGAATATGAGGCTCTGTGACCATGGATCCACTGCTCACGACAGTAATTACAGATTGGCAATTCGTTGTTTTTGGACTAGAGCCCTTACCTAGAAGGAATGATTCTCCGGTTTGGGGGATCTTTTCATACATTAGAATAACCTACCCTAAACCCTAAGATGATGAAAGCGCGCATACCGCAAGAGCAGGAGATAGCAAAAGGGGAATCCGACTCTAATAAGGTGCTCACCGCCTCTTCTGGATCGGAGACCCCTTCCCAAACCATGCCTGACTTGCGCCCCTCTACATTGGCACAGCGCAAATTGGTTTCATCTATAAATAATAGTCAAAGGGTGCGGAAAGCAACCCAGCTGCAGGCCAATATTAATGCCGCAAACCATCAAAAAACCGGAGTGCTGCAGCGCAAAACTTCGGAAAAAGTGACCGGTTTGCCCGCCAAGCTCAAGTCTGGCATTGAACAACTCTCAGGGTATGGTATGGGCGATGTACGGGTGCATCATAACTCAGAAAAGCCCGCGCAGCTTCAGGCGCACGCCTATGCCC
>DMST01000445.1:0-154 GCA_003454975.1 Cytophagales bacterium
GGGCCCAGGTCATGGTGCAGCCCTTTACCCTTGCTCAGCTCAGAAAGCACCTGCAGGCGCATGATACCGAACCCGAAAGCCGGGCCCTGCTGCAGGCCATCAAGGCGGATCAGGTATTTGCCGAGGTGGTTACCACCCCTATTTACTTTAGCCG
>DMST01000445.1:227-4032 GCA_003454975.1 Cytophagales bacterium
TATTAGGGTTCGTAGCCGAGGCTCCGGAAGCCCGGGCCGTGGAGCTCACCGAGGCTTTTGTAGCCCATACCACCCGTACCCCTACCACGGTAGCCCCCACCGAGGCTACCAAGTATTTGGGCTTTATCGCCAGCCGTATGCAAAGCTTGGGCTTGGTAAGCTTGGAGCTGCGGGACCTGCAGTATACCTGGACACGCCTCAGCAACCGGCAACGCTTGGGGGCTACGATGACCGAAGGTTTGGTCGTAGGTCTGTCCTTCGGTTTGGTCATAGGTCTGTCCTTCGGTCTGTCCTTCGGTTTGGTCGCAGGTCTGGGCTCTAGTCTGGTCGGAGGTCTGGGCTCTAGTCTGGTCAGAGGTCTGGTCCTAGGTCTTTTGAAGTATAGCAGGAATACGAAGGTGGATATTATAACCTATGTAGGTATTGTTCAGGGTACATCTATGGGTCAGCGCTTTTTGTCCCGCATCCTGGAAGATTGGAAAGGTATCTTAGGGCTCAGTCTGGTCGGAGGTCTGGTCTTGGGTCTGTACAATGGTCTGGTCGGAGGTCTGGTCGGGAGTCTGGTCTTTGGTCTGGTCGGAGGTCTGGTCGGCGCGTTAGAGGAAAAGGATACCCTGCTTACGATGGACAAGCCCTACCGCCGGTTTATTAATTCGGCCACCGCATTACGATTCTCCATCCTACAGCACTGGCACCTGCGCCGGGTGTTACGGCGGCAGGGGCTGCTGCCCAAGGACCTGGTGGGCTTTCTGAACTGGGCTACCCAAGCGGGCCTGATGGAACAGAACGGGGGCACCTGGCGCTTTCGGCATAGAATATTGCAGACGTACTTTGCCCAGCACTGGGCCACACACTACACCCAGGTAGATCCTGGTCATGAATAATTCCACCCTGTAGGGGCCCCTGCCGCTCAGGGTTCCTCCCTCAGCATCCGTAAAGCCCTTGGTTGCGAGTCCTTCCCGAAAACGAGGTCTTCAGCCAACGCTGGGGATGATTCTCTTGACACTCAAGGCAGTTTTCTACACACAAGGAACAACACTTACCCCATGGTACCTTCTCGCATAAAAAACCTATTGGGTATGGGCTTTTTATCTTCACGATCCTCGCCTCTGGGCCCGCATACGTGGTAGCAATAGGATAGCAACTCAGTTACATTGTAGTTAGTCGGATAGGTATACAGTATTCGTGTTATGTATTTGATATACAGGATGATGCGGAAAAATAGGGGGTAGCAGACAAGGATTGAGGGGTTACGGAAGGGGGGCATTTTAGCGGGTGAGCGGTTACTTTTAAAACCTCAAACCGGGGATGAGGCCTTAACAAACCAAGGAGGACTGCCCCTGCGGATACCTACTAACACGGGAACTTATGGAACAAGGAATTTTACTGCATACACTACTCTTTATAGATGATAATGACAGCAACCTGGATGTGCTGATGGACTATTTTAAGGACCAGCCGTACCGCATCCTATTTGCGGCCAACGGTCAGCAGGGCATTGAGGTAGCCAAGGCGGAGCTGCCCGACCTGATTATCTCGGACTGGGCCATGCCGCTGATGAATGGCATCGACCTTACGCTGAAGTTGAAAGCGACCAAGGCCACGAGGGATATCCCCGTGATCATCGCCACCGGCGTTATGACCAACGCGGAAGATCTGCAAGAAGCCCTGGAGGCAGGTGCCTTGGAATACCTCCGCAAGCCCTTCAATCCGCTGGAGCTCCGGGCCCGGGTCCGGGCCGCTCTTACCCTGAGTGATACCCTGAAGGAAAGCCGACGAAAGACCCTGGAGATACAGTCCTTGATGGATGAACAAATGGCACTCAAGAAAAAGGAACTGGCAGCTTCGGCATTGATGAGCAAGGAAAAAGTGCAGTTTATGATGGAGGTGAAGCAGGAGTTGGGCCGGATAGGGGAGAAGTTGGCTTTGGAGGACACGCCTGAGTTCCTCAAACTACAGCGCAGACTGACCCAAGAGCTGGAAGAGGACCGGAGTGATGAGCATTTTTTGATGCACTTTGAAGGTATGCATAGAGGTTTTTTCACAGAGGTGCGAAAGCGGACTAGAAATTTGACATCCAACGATCTCAATCTGATTGCTTACATCAAGATGGGCATGAGCAACCGGGAGGTAGCCCAGATGGCAGGGGTAGAGGTAGGCACGGTGAAAACGAACCTGAATCGCTTGAAAAAGAAGCTAGAGCTATCCCCAGACGATAGCCTGCGGCAATATGTGCTTAATCTGTAGTCCTGTTTCGTGTGAGCTTACACCTTTACTCAAGATGCGGTGGCAAGCGCGCAGAGAATATAGCATAGAGAAGCTAAAAAGGATTGAGAATATCCATTCCGCAGCCCCGTGGTGGTAGAATTCTAAATGGATCCTGCTGGAAAAGTCATCCATCGTGGTCGCTGCAATGGATGTCCAAGGTATTGGCTCTTTCCGCTGAAAAACTTTGGATTTGAAGTAGAGTTTAACCTCCTGAAATTCAGTTGGCTAGTGGTTTTTTTAACAAGCCCGAAGTAACTCCGAACTATGTTTGAGTAAAAGGAAATTGGTACCCTGGCTGCGTACGCTATCTCAGGTAGGCTTTAGGCGTGAGTTTTGCCGGTAGCAGAATTGACGTGGTGACTTTCCTTTTTTTCCTTTACTGTCCAATCAGAGGCATACCACTTGCCTAGCCAACACGCATGAGCCAATGAACATTTTTTTTTGGGGTAGGGTGGAGCGCAGTATTCTCTTCGGATATGGCAGCCACGAGGTGGCACATCCTAAGGAATATAATCTCTTTTTTCTCTCTACTCGCGCGTTCACACTCAAACTGTACTGGTCCTTTTAAGAGGCTTCTCTAAGGGCCATATTGAGCCGATCCAGGGCTTCCACCAAGGAATCTTCTACCTGTCCAAGGGGTAAGCCCAGGGTGTGGGCAATTTGGGCCGGGCTCAGCTTGTCGATCCGGTGGAGTAAGAATATCTGCCGTAACCGGATTGGAAGCACTGAAAAGGCGGTCTCTAGTTTCTCTTTGAGTACATGGTGATCTCCTGCAAAATGGAAATCTTCGGTCGCAAAGGAATATTTGCGTAAAAAGGTGATGGGCTTGCCCGGCTCAAACTGGATTTGGGCGGCCATCAGGCGCGCTTCCAGGAAGAGAAACTTCTGCGCTTCCCGTTTAGAGAAGAATTTGCCGTAGTGGCGCATGTGCCACATCACATTTTCGGCCATCAGCTCCGACTCCGCCAGGTCTCCACAGCCATAAAAAAAGAAGTTGCGTAAGCGGTCTATATTTTCCGCATACAGCTTCTGATACCGTTGTTTCCAAAAAAGGAAATGACTCATAGTAAAATAATCATTTGGGTACTCACTGCCTATTCGTAATCTTGAGACCGGAGGAAGGAAAAATTCCCTCCCGTTTGGCCCGTGGTTGGTTATCTTTTGTGTGTTACAATGATAACAGTTGGCATCCCTGAAAACAGTGAGTGGGTAGTTAGCGATTGGGTAGTGTCAGGGTTAGCTATTGGATAGCGCAGGGTAGGAGCCTGGTTAGCATAATTCTACACAATTCTCTTATTATCAGTACTTTGGTGGATTGTATGGGGTAGCATACGGGGAAACACCCGGGTGGTGACTGCCTTACCAAATTGAAGGAGGTTCCGTTTATTTGGATAATCGAACTCGGGTAATGAAGCTACGAGCTATGATCAAATTAAGACTACTGTTACTCTGTTTTGGGGCCCTTATTTGGGCATTTCCCAGCCATGCGCAGATCGATTCTTTGCGGCGGGTGCTTCCTCAGGCAAGCCCTGAGGAG
>DMST01000445.1:4048-5757 GCA_003454975.1 Cytophagales bacterium
GGAGCGGCCACAAATTCTCAATGCGCTGGCGTGGAAGCTACGGGCCATCGATGCCGAGGAGAGCCGTGATTTTGGCTTGCAAGCCGTGACGGCCGCTACCGAACAAGGGGATATGTTGGCCCTGATCAATGCTTACAATTTTACCGGGGTGGCGTTTCGCAACATGGGATACTATGAGGACGCCATGGACTACTACCTAATGGGGTTAGAGCTGGCGCTGGAAGAGAAAAATCTGAAGCAGCAGTGCTACGGGTATATGAACGTAGCCAATCTGAACCTGTACTTGGGAAAACCGAATGAGGCATTTGCCTATTTGGAAGAGCTAAAACCACTAGCCCAACAGGTAGAGGATGATAATATTTTGGGCTATTTCTACTTGAACTACGGCAGAGCACTGAATGCGCTGGGGCGGTATGAAGAAGCGCTGGAAAGTGTAGAGGCTTCGTTGGATATCCGAATTCGGACCAACAACTACCGGGGTCAATATGTGAACAGAAAAGACTTGGGCAATGTATACCTGGCCTGGGGCAAGCCAGAACAGGCCCGGCAGTCCTACGAGGAGGGGCTGGAGTTGTTGAAGAAGGATGATGATATAGACCTGTACTCCCAAATGGCCAAGGGTTTGGCCAAGGCGCTGTTGCAACTGGGTTTGTATGACCAAGCCATTGGATATGGCCAGCTGAGCCTGGAGGCGGCCGACGAAGTGAATTCGCTTAGCCGGGCCAAGGAGGCTACCGAAACCCTGGCTGATATTGCCAATGCTCAGGAGGACTATAAAGCAGCTGAGCGCTATTTGCAGATGGTAGTAGATTATTCTAACCAGCTGTATACCAAGGATTTGAATTTGCTTTCGGAGCGTTACTCGTTTCAGCTGGAAGCCACGGAATTGGAATACCAGAAGGCCCAACAGGCCATTGCGTTTGAGGCCGAGAAGAAACGGATTTTTCAGTTAGCGGTTACCGGCGGAATCTCCGTGTTCGTGCTGATTTACTTTGGATACCGATACCTATCACAGCGCCGGCGCAATGAGCTACAGTTGCAGCGCCTCGCGATGGTGGAGGAACAGCGTAACATTCTGGAACTGAAGGTGGCTGAACGTACGCAGGAGCTGGCGGATAAGAATGAAGCCTTGCACCGGCTGGGTCAATACAAGGAAGATCTCACCCACATGATTGCCCACGACCTCAAGAATCCGCTCAATATCATCTTGGGGGTATCTGAGGATCCCAATCTGGGAGGAAAAGCCCAACCGCTGAAACAGGCCGGACAGACGATGCTGCAGATGGTGGGCAATATGTTGGACGTGCAGAAGTTTGAGGAGGCACAGCTGGAGCTGATGTATACACCACTGTCGGTATGGAATGTAGTGAAAAAGGCGGTGGTGCAAGTAGAGCTGCTGTTGCGAGGCAAAAGCCTGACGCTGCTCAATCAGGTAGCCCCTGATTTGGTAGTGCGCGCGGACGAGGAAATTCTACTGCGGATTTTCATGAATCTGTTTACGAATGCTATTAAATACTCCGAGATGGGGCAGTCCATCACGGTGACAAGTGCCCCCGGCCCGGAAGGCCGTTGGCAAATATCAGTATCGGATATGGGAGCGGGCATGAGCGAAGAGCAGGCCACGCACGTATTCGACAAATATTATCAAGCAGCTGCCCGAAAATCGGGCAAAGCCCGCTCAACCGGCTTAGGGCTCACGTTTTGCTTGT
>DMST01000471.1:0-4600 GCA_003454975.1 Cytophagales bacterium
CTCGGTCTGCCACCAGTGGTCGATCACCGGCACGCCCATGTGTTGCTCGGCCCAGCGGAGGGTAGCTACGTCGCAGCGTTCACCAGCCAGAAACTGGTACTTGAGGCCCGGGAGGTCGTACTTTTTCAGTAGTAAGCCTTCGGGATCCTCCTTTTTGATGGCTCGAATAGCGGTGGGGGCGGTGAACATCACCTTGACCTGGTGCTCACTGATGACCCGCCAGAAGGTACCGGCATCGGGCGTTTTGATGGGCTTACCCTCAAACAGCACGGAAGTGCAGCGGTGCAGCAGAGGCCCGTACACAATGTAGCTGTGGCCTACCACCCAGCCCACATCACTGGCGGCCCAGTAGGTATCGCCAGGTTCGGCACCGTACACATGGTGCATGCTATACTTGAGTGCAGTGGCATAGCCACCACTATCCCGGATGATGCCCTTGGGCGTACCGGTGGTACCCGAGGTGTAGAGGATGTACAGTGGGTGGGTAGAGGGTACCGAGACAGGATCGGCCGGGCTGGCCTGAGCAATAAGTTCTTCATAGTCTATGTGCTGGTCACTATCGTGGGCCACCACAGCATTGGGTCGGCGGTAGGTGATGACGTGCTCAGGCTTGTGTTTGGCCTCCTCGATGGCCGCATCCACATACGGTTGATAGGGAATCAGCTTATCAATCTCGATGCCGTGCGAGGCGGTAATGATGGCCTTGGGGGCACAATCATCTATTCGGATGGCAAGCTCATGCGGGGCAAAACCGCCAAATACCACGGAGTGGGTAATGCCCAGCCGGGCACAGGCCAGCATGGCTACGGCCGCCTGAGGAATCATGGGCATGTAGATGATGGCCGTATCGCCGGTCTCCAGGCCCAAAGAGCGTAACCCACCCGCCAGCAAAGCTACTTGCTCGCGCAGCTGACGGTAGGTAATGTGCTGAATATTGCCCGTAACGGGGGAGTCGTAGATGAGGGCTACCTGCTCGCCATACCCCTCTTCAATGTGCTGGTCCAGGCAGAGGGCACTCACGTTGAGCTTGCCGTCCGGAAACCAGGTAGCATGGCCGTGCTCGTCTTGGGTATAAGTCTGGGTGGGAAATTCGTCCCAGGCCAGGGCCTGGGCTTGCTGGGTCCAAAAACTTGCCGGGTCGGACAGGCTTTGTACGTAGGTGGTTTCGTAGGTATCCTTCATTACTTCCTTGGTATTTAGGCAGGAAGATAATATAGGAAAATGTTGCTAAAAATGACTTACGTTGGGTTTTGGGGGAGGTATCGGATGGGAGCTCCCTTGGCTCTATTCTAACCGAAAAACCAGCAGTGATTGGATGAATTCACTTTTCACCACTACAAATTCACCGTTGTGAGATACTACCGGTTCAGAAAGGCCATTCATCAAAACGGTTACTTCATCCGTATTCAGGTTTACATAACCACCAGCGGTGGTACTGATGGCCGGCAAGGTGGCTACCAACCGAGAATCTGTCAGGTTAAGGCGGGTTCCCAATACCTCACCTTCATAAAGGAGCGTCCGTTTACCGTCTGCCAGCCGCACGGCGTGCACCTCACCTCCTCCATTCAACAATACCTGTTCTGAACCCACTTGCAGCCCGGAAATAGGATAGTTGAAAGATTGCCACTCGGACACTTCTTTTGTTATCAGATTCAACTTCATCACCAAAGAGTCCTGCTCATAGGGCACGTAAATCACCGTTTCTGGCGAGAGAAAATCATACAAAAGCCATCGTTCTTTTGCCAGTGGCGTGGTAGTACGGCTCTCCAAGTCGAGTAGTTGCACTGCATAGTCCTCACAAACCGAGTCGGTACCACGAAAGGCCTGATAAAGCATCGCATTGCCATCAGGAGATACGGCCGGATTGATGGCTTTCCTTTCGGTTTCAAAAGTGAGCTGTTCTGCTGTGCTGGCAAACTGATATTGAAGCAGAAAGGAAGCCTTGAAGATCCCATCATACATTTCCACCAAATCCAGATCGGCTACCCGGAGTCGCCACACGTTTTCGGTACCCGAAAAATCGGAGGCAAAAACCACGTATTCGTCGGTCGGAAACCAATCGAGCCAACCTTCATGCAATTGCATGGTGACGATGGTATAAGCACCCGGGTTCATCTCCTCGATGCCAGAGATGACTCGAAGGTCCTGACCATAACTTGATTGGCCGATGGCGGCCAAGTAAAAGAAGGCAAGCAGGGCCTTTTTCATACGATAGTGTATTGGGGGGGGGATGGCATTTGAATTTGGCGGCCCGAACAAAATCAATCCCATCCAGCTTTCCAACCCGAATATGAGAATAAGGCCGGTACCCCCGGTTGATCTTGAGACGGGGGATTTGTTGCCCAAAGGTCGTGTTAGCTGGCGGAGGCGCAGGGGCATGCCTCTGCCTGAACCCGAATTATGGCTGATAGGTAATGATCAGGTTATCGCCTACAGAAGGGAACACCTCCACCGGATATCCATCGGAGTTGTACTCATACCGGGTACGGCAAGGAAGGCAATTCGAATCAAAGAGGCCTGTATAATCTGTGTAGGACTTCTCTACAATGTTTTCCTTGCCCCACAGGAGGGGATCATAAATGCTAGTGGGCAGTCCAAGCTGGTAGTTATTTTGACCATCGTACGTATAAAAGAACTCTTGCGTCCGCTCCCCATTCTCATCAAAATAGGCTTCCTTATAAATATTACCGCCTCGCCAATGGTAGCGCACCACGGAAACCGCCTCCGGATCAGAAGAATAGCTAACGTGCCGTTCCCGTACCCGGTTTCTAGCGTTGTAGGTGTATCGATAGTGCTTGGTGGACCTAACTTCAGGTTCTCCTGCATAGAGATCCCGATCGATACTTCGGATGGTACCGCTAGGATG
The DNA here is from genome assembly GCA_003454975.1 of Cytophagales bacterium. Taxonomy (GTDB): domain Bacteria; phylum Bacteroidota; class Bacteroidia; order Cytophagales; family Cyclobacteriaceae; genus DMST01. The sequence goes on from DMST01000471.1 coordinate 2,867, forward strand.
GTAATCGATGGTGGCTACCGAATGCAGTTCGCCAGTGCTCGAATAAAGCGATACCCGGATGAGTTGTTCATTTTCATAGGCCAGTTCGTAGCTCCAGCCATTGGATGCCGTAGATCCTTCCCGTTGCAGCATGCCTTCGGCATCGTAATAGAATAGCCGGTCAGGCCCGCTAAAATCTCGCCGCTCGATGGTACTAATTTTTGCAGCGGAGGTGAGATCAATGACACTGTCAGTCCCGCAGGCCATCAGAGTACTTAGCAGGAGTAGTAAACTAAACTTTTTCATACCTATCAACCTCGTTCATGGGCTACTTTACAGATACAAGAAAGCGATAAATCCGCTGTGATAGCACATACCGGGTCGCTAAGCAAACTATCCAAGCGCTACCTCCCCGGTGGTGCATCACTCTTCCAGGTAAGTAATGGTTTGGTCCTCACCCCACTCTTGGGTTACGGACACCGGATATCCGGCCAAATTGTACCGGTATTTTGTTTTGCAGGGGTTGCAAGCCAGGTCCAATAGGCCCGTATAATCTTCCGCTGACATTTCTACGATGTTGTGATCTCCCCACAACAGCGGGTTGTAAATGCTGGTGGGTAAGCCCCGCTGGTAATTGTTTCGGCCATCGTATTTGTAGAAAAATTCGTGCATCAGCTCCCGGTCTTCATCCAAAAAGTCTACTTGGCTAATGTTTCCTTGGCTCCAGTGAAAACGCCTACCAAAGGAATAGTTGGAGGCAGAAGATCGAGTACCCCAGATTTCGCGTATCCGGTTCCTGCTATCGTACTCATAGGCATAGTGTGTGGTAGCCGTCACCTCACCGTTTTCATCGAAGTATTGTACTTCTACTTCCCGAACAGCACCACTTAGGTTGTAGGTAATGGCTACACTGGAATACAAGAGTTGGGTCTGGGGCCAGTAAATGCGCATGCCTGTAAGCTGCCCTTCCACATATTCCAATTGGTACTCCTCATCGTACGGTCGTGAGCTTTCTATACGCTGCAGCTGACCTCCTGGTCCGAAAACAAACGACTGAAGAAACCCATTGTCTCCCATGGTTTCAATGGACTCCACCTTCACGGCCGTGTTAGGATCAAATATGCTTTCGGTCCCACAAGCCATCAGGGAACCTAAGAGGAAGAACGTTGCTACTTTTTGCATAGGGCAGTGCTGCTTGGGTGATGTATATACCAGACACAAGTTAGGACCATTTGGCTTAATCAACACCTAATATTGGGCCGTCATCGGCCATCATTTCATCACAAAGATGCGTTAGTCGCTTCTTGTTCCGCCACGTATTGGTCCAGCACCCGGCGTAAACTCTCACCACTAAAGGGGCCAAAATCGTTCCTCAGCTTTTTACCCTCTGGGGTCACATGGTTGGGCGAAAGGCCCATTTCCAGGAACATACGCAAGCAAGTTGTGTCGGTTTCGAAGGGGAAAGTATGCCCATCTACCTCGGTGAAATCAAAAATGACTCCCTGGTCCTTTAGTTCCTTTTTACGCGTGTACACATACCGTACTTGCGGTTCAAAGCTAAAGGAGTTCATGTTGTAGGTTCTGGCCCCCTCCTTGATTAAAAAGTGCAACACCTCAAACTCATTGTTGCAGGCAGATAGGTCCAGATGTGCCATGTCGAACCCATAAAACTTGTATAGCTCTATGAGCTGCGGCAGGTGGCTTTCGTCTCGGTCGAAATGGCTCGCCATCATGCTGATTTCCTTGAATAGGGGT
>DMST01000471.1:4629-7648 GCA_003454975.1 Cytophagales bacterium
GAATAGGGGTGCCAGCCCTTCGGCGTTGGGGTCCACTCCTCTAGACAGTAGGAAGTGCACCAAATCAAAGCTTCTTTGCACCGCATAGGTATCAAAGGCACTGGTGAAAATAACGGAATGGCTGAAGGCATCAAGGGCTACTGCAATGGCCGTGGTCTCTTGCCCGCGAGGTAGTCCTGAGCCGTAGGTCCTTTGGAACCCTCCCCGTAGAGAGAACTTAAAACCTAACCCAAAGCCCCCACGGCTTTCGTAGTACAGGGTTTGGTTAATGTCTACACCAGTAGCGAATAGGCTGTCCAAGGCCGCATAGTTTACCGAGTCTCCCCAAAAGGCCTTCTTTACTTCATCGTAGTAAGAAAGCGAATCGGGCATGCCCATGGCCCGAGTATTAAACTTGGCTTGCTGTTCGGCAGATTCATAATCGACGGGCCCCTCCTTTTGCTCCTCAGGCACAGGGGGAATGTTGGTAGTAGAGTTACTGTTGCCTCCCCTGCCCATGCAGGAACCGAGCATCAGCAACGAAGCCAACAGAATGGCTAACGGCGAGGTGAGTCTATGGTGCATATTTCAAAAATAGCAGGATCCCTCGTTCCCCAAAGTGGGAATGCTTGATCATACCCCATGCAAGGCACGTAGCAGTCCTTAGCAGCGGACTACTTCAACTGCTTGATCAGGATTCCGCCAGCACCTTCGCTGATTAGGGCCACAAATTCCCCATTGTCAGATACCGTAGGTTCGTAATCATAGGAGTTGAAGTAGCGCCCCTCCTCCTGAGTCTCCAAGTCTACAAACCCTGCAGCTGGGCCTCCAGGACCAACCAAGGTGGCTACTAACCGGTTGCCGGTAAGGTTGAGTCGAGTAGCCGCCAGATTTCCTTCATAAAAGAGGGTACGCTCTTAGGTCTCCAAGTCAATAGCTTCCACACCATTTCCGGTGCGAACCAGTAACTGGCCAGAGGTAAACTGCATGGCCAAAAGGGGTTGGTCAAACGCTAGAAACTCTCGGACCTCACCCGTTTTCAGTTCATATTCTTGGAGGGTAGAATCATTATCCTTGGTCACGAAAACGAACCTGTCTTGACCCAAGAAATCGAAATAGTCTACGTTTTCGGTCAGCAGAATCCTGGACTCTCCGGTGCTAAAATCCATGATACGCAGATCAAAATCGGCACAGCCTGAATCGCTACAGGAGTACGTGATAAATAGCATTTGCTCCCCGTTAGGTGATAGTACAGGACATATTGCGTCTTTCTCCGTCAGGAAAGTAACCTGTTCAGCTATCTTGCTAAAGTTGCCTTCGAGAATATGGGAGGCTACCATAACGCCTTCGGGGCTTACTGCCAATTCCACCTCTTCCATATTGATACGCCAAAGGTTCAGGTTATCGGAGGCGGAGGACGCGAAAAATAGAAATTCACCGGAGGGACTCCAGTCGAGCCAACCGTCATGAAACTCTTTGGTCAACAGGCAACCACTTGCAGTAGTCAGGTTCTGCACTCCATTTACGGTAGGAAATTTGTTCTTGCACCCCATCAGAACACTTATCAAAAGCAGGGAGAAGACTGGCAACGACGTTTTCATAGGTGGAATGAAAATCGAGTGAAGTAAAAATTTAAGGCTACTAGGCATCCAACAATCTACGGTGGTAGTTGAGTTGTCCCAGATGATAGCTGAAGTGGGCTAACAGATGAAACAGAAACTCCTCCATATTCATGGGATAGGGAATGGGTATGGGATAGGAGCCTTTGAGCCGCTCCGGCGGAATCTGGGGCAAGGTATCACGCACAATCTGCTTCACGGCTTCAATCTCTTCCAGTAGTTTCTCACGAGAAACGTCCTTCTGTGTCCATTCGGCGTAGAAATCCCGGCGGTAGCCATCTTGGGCTAACCCCGCCCCAAACCAACCTTTCAGATTACCGATCAGGTGCAGGACCAGATTGCCGCCGGAGTTACTGATGCCCTCGGCGACATGCCACAGGTTGGCTTCATGATGGTATTGTTCTACCTCTTTTTTGAGGCGTTCCAAATCTCGGAGAAAGAAAGCGGCGAGTGACTCGGTCATATTTTCCAGAGTTATTTGTGTTTTGATGAAACAGGCAAGAAAGTGGGCATGATTTCGGGCACCATTTTCATTAATATAGAAAAGACTATTGGGGCTAGATCGGCACGAAAGGCAGCATACCAACAAGAGGCTAAAAACTGACCTTTGCATCCCTCTATTCTGGCAACTTGCTTTGGTACTCAAACCATTCGTAGCGGGCTTTGGCCTGACAGGGCACCCCATTACCTGTGACATATAGTCCTACATATACACCCGTAAACCAGCCTACCGTTTCGGTGCTGAGAAAACGAGCATCTGCCTTCTCTATAACCTGGAAATTCGCCCCATCTTGAGCGAAAGAAAAGACAAACTCAGGGCCCGATCCTTCTATGCGCAGCTGCACCGGACCAGGGGCCAAGGCTATGGCCTGCGACCGATATAGGGTTTGCCCAAACTGTAGAATGGCTTGTACGACCCGTTGCCCCGCCTGAGTAGTAACTACCAGGTCAAAATGTGCACCGTTGTTGAGCAGAGTTAGCCCAGCCTCTTCCTGATCCGTAGCCGGATCAAAATGCAGCTGGGTGGTGGCGGTAAAGCCCATGTCCGTAAGCCTGCGCCCCACAAAAGTAGGGCTCCCCGCCTCACCCAAGGTTTCGGCGGCCCCTTGCAGCACGAATTGTTCCCGCACCAAGTCCAGCTGGTAGTGCTCTGCCTGAAAAGGGTGGAGGTAATTCCACTCTAGTCCCAAGGGCTGATCAAAGGGAGTATATATGCTACCCTTATCCGTGGGCTGTTGCGGTAGGGTGGCATGGGTTACGGCTACGGGTACGGTACCGTTGCCGTTGACTACAGGCCAGCCGCCTTTTGGCCAGCTCACGGGCACCAGGCAAGTCTCGCGGCCCAAGGTATGGTGAGGAGGATACCCCGCTACACTGCGGTAGCCGTGCAGCACCATCCACCAGGAATCATCATGGGCCTG
>DMST01000081.1:0-24781 GCA_003454975.1 Cytophagales bacterium
CCCGCCATAAACATTTTGGCGTCTTCGCCAGCCGTGTAGCGCAGGGTGCCCGTGCCGTCGGTGGCAGCCTCCCAAATCACATCAGCACATACACTGGCAGGAGCTGCTTGCGTGCCCATAGAACCCCAAGCGGCCATCAGCTTACCTACCAAAGGCTGGTATTCTGTCAGGCTTTCGTCGTTCTGGAAGTCGAACGAGCGGCCGCCAAAGTCCGTAGCAATAGCGCCGGGCTCTACAATCTTCACCTTCACGCCAAACTGCTCTAGCTCATAGTGCAGGGCCTCGCTCATACCCTCAACGGCGAACTTGGTGCCGTGGTACAGGGTACCGAAAGGGAAGGTCATTTTACCGCCAATGGAGCTGATGTTGATGATGGACCCTGACTTCTGGGAACGGAAGTGGGGAATCAAAGCCCTGCTTACGTCTAGCAGACCAATCACGTTGGTGTTGAACTGGCGCAGGATGTTCTCACGAGGGAAAGCTTCCAACGGACCATAGGCGCCGTACCCGGCATTGTTGACCAGCACGTCGATGCTGCCAAATTTGTCAATACCCGCTTGTACAGCAGCGTCAATCGACTCCAAATCCGTTACGTCCAGTCGGGTTACCAGTACGTTGTCCAGTTTGTTCAGTTCTTCTTCCTTTTCAGGCGTGCGCATCGTTGCGATTACGTTCCATCCTTCGGCCTGAAATTTCACTACGGTGGCACGGCCAATGCCGGTGCTTGCTCCGGTAATTAATACAGTATTACTCATGTTGTATGGGGATTGAATGTTTGTACTTGTTTGATGATTCAAAGGTGGGCCAATCCTGCAAGGGAAAACCACACGAATTCCTGAGAGGCTAACACAAATCCTCGGTTGCTACAACACTACATGCCAGGAGACTCAATAGAGTTCTAGCCTTTGTCTAGGAGCTTTGCTAAGGTGCGGTACAATTTGAGGTTGTGATCTGGGAATCCAGCCAAGTGCCTCTGGGTTTTCTACGCAGTATCCGGATGCTATCCGCGCAAACCAGCGAGCAGGGGTAGAAAAAATGGTCGCATCAGCGGATGAATGATGAAGATTTAATATCTCCAATTTCAAGTCGTTTTCACTGCCGTTGGTATAGAATTAGTTAAAGTGATCGTCTGGATTTTACCCATAGAACTAGCCAAATCAGACCCGATAGCAGCCCTAATAGGATAGAACTAGCGAGCAAATAGGGAGAGCGTTCGATTTTTTTCTTAGCAGGGCTATCAATTGGAAAAATCATCACCCCGTCAATGTTCTCCTTAGGAATAACACTAGAGATAGTGAGTGAGGAAGCTTCTTCCACCTCTAAGATTCCAATCCTTACGGAACTGGAACCACTTAATAAACCCCCACTTCTGTTCCGGTCCCTTTGTTCATCCTTTACAGGGACCTTTTCCAGTAGAAAATCAATAGCCATTGAAGTGTCTTCTCTAAAAAGATAATAGTACCCCGGTTCAGCCAGGGCACCTTCCTCCGCTATACCAGAAAACAAATACATCCCCTGACGAAATTCAAAGGTGACGGTATCAGGGCTATCCATGACTTTGCTTTCTTTTCCATAGTGGAGAAGTAGACGAGAAAAACGGTAACCTATAAATACTGCGGATATGATGCTAAGGATAAAAATTAGTAGTAGAATTCCACGGGCCTTCATCTAGCTAAGATATGACTAATGATATAGAGTGGTTTGAGAAAGCTTTTTAAAAATAAAAGCGACCCGAAGGCCGCTTCCCTTTTCTCTCCGTATCCAGATCGACTTAGCACGGAGTAGATATTTTCATTGTTAATAAGTATTCCATTCGTCAATCCGCAATCGAACTAATCGAATCAATTGCTATTGGGCTGTTCTATACTCATGCGGGGTAACCCCGGTTTTCGCTTTGAACAAGCGGCTGAAGTAATGGGGGTAGTTGAAACCCAGGTTGTAGGCAATCTCGCTGATGGACTCGTTGGTGCCAATGAGCAGATTCTTGGCCTTGTTCACGATGAAATCGTTGATGTGGTCCTTCGCGCTGCGGCCCGTTTCCTTTTTTAGGAGGTCGCTCAGGTAATTAGCCGAGAGGTGGATTTTCTCTGCAAAGTATTGGATGGAGGGCACGCCGTGCTCGGCCAGATTGTCCGCGTTGAAATACTCCTTGAGCAAGCGATTGAGCTGGCTCACAATGTCCTTGTTCTGCGTAGTACGGGTGTGAAACTGCCGCTCGTAGTAGCGGGAGCAGTAGCTCAGCATCAGGTCCACTATGCCCGTAATTGCCTTTTGGCTATGCCCATCGATGCGCTGCTCGTACTCAAACTTGGTCCGCTCCACCAAGTCGTGCATCATCTTTTCCTCATCCTCTGACAGGTGTAGCGCCTCGTGGGCCTCATAGCTGAAGAAGCTGTACTGCTCAATCATATCGGCCAACTGCGTGCCGCGAATTAAGTCCGGGTGGAAAACCAGCATCCAGCCATGTACCTCGCCTACCTCCTGCGCCCGGGTCACGGTGCTCACCTGATTGGGAGCCGTAAATACCATCACGCCCTGATCAAAGTCAAAGTGGTGGCGGCCGTACATCACTCCGCAGTTAGCGTCCTTCAGCGCGATGGTATACAGGTCAGAATCCGTGCGGTGACCGATTTGGTCCTCCGTGAATTTCAACCGCGAGACGTCAATCAGCGAAATCAGAGGATGTTTCGGGGGCTCAAAGCCCATCAGTTTGTGTAGCTGACTTATGGATTTGATATGTATGGTAACGGGTGGCTGCTCCATGACTTTGTCGGTTAATTACTTTACAAAGGTGCCGGGTATCGCTCAAGTTCTAACACACAAATTACCGAACCCTTAACACATTTCCCGGATTGTTTTGTAGCATCGTGAGTTGACCTCCTGCTGATGCGTATCCTCTTCCTGGTCTTGTTCTTACTGAGCAGTAAATGCCTGACTGCTCAAGTGCTTCCCTTTGCGGGGTTGCCTACCCGGGCAGATACCCTCGATCGCAGTCTCAACCATACCTATATCGCCTATTGCCTAGGCAAGGACACACTGAAGATTCGCCAGCTCAACGATCGCCTCGTCTTTCCCTTGGCCCAGTTCCGTAGGCTGGAAAAAGATTCTACCTGGCTACCATCGGAAGAGAAACTGGCGTGGTTCGATTCTGTGCAACACCAAATGGCTCAAAACTGCTTTAGCTACGCCTTCGAATGGAGTTTCATCGAGCTGACCAACGGACCCAATCCGTGGTTTAGTGCCAGTACGCAGGTGTTAGGCCCTTCTACAGAATGGCTGTTGGGCTACGCCTATCATTGCGTTTCGCAAAACAAGGCCAGGTGTTGGAGGCGAATGCAGAGGCGGTTGCCGAACAAAGCCTACCTGCTATTTCGGGACTCACGCGGCAAGCCACTCCACGCCGCTTTCTTCATCGATGGAATCATCTATTCCAAAAACGGGGCCCAGCCACCAAGGGCCTATTTGAAGCTCAAGGAACTGAAAAAGCGGTATCCCGATACGCGAACGTTAGAGGTGTACCGCCTCACGCCAAGCGCTTTAGCTTGGGAGTTTCACTTGAATGAGTAAGATGGAAGGTGTTCTAAATCATCAATGGGTAGCCCGCCGAAGAGTTTCCTCACGCATCCTTATGGATTCTGTTTTACCCGCTTAACCCACCCATCGCATCCGGTCCGAAATGCAGACCCATTACCCAGGGAGTACTACATATTTGCAGACGTTTTTCGTTAGCTTCCACGGTAGAACAAAAGTATTTGAGTGTTTACGGTATGGAGAGGCTCATTTTGATTTCCATCATAAGTAGTTCAGGATTAGGAATCAGCTCCTTTTTCAGTATCTATCTCCTAAGGAAGCCCAGCCTGCAAAATCGGCTATTGGCTTTCTTACTCCTGGCGCTTTCGCTTCGTATTACCAAGTCCATATTTTATGCCACGGTAGATCTGCCCTTGTTTATTCGGAATTTGGGTTTGGCCGCCAACCTGGCTGTAGGTCCCTTACTCTTTCTATATACCAAAGCCTTAAGCGGTCACAAAGAGCTTCACAAAGCACACTACCTGCATTTCGTTCCTACCCTGTTGTACGTAGGCGCCTGCACCCTGCTACCCAACGGAGGCGAAAGTTTATACTGGAAATTGAGCTATCCCCTCATTCTCACGCAGTCTTTTCTGTATGTATTCCTATCCATGGGCGTGCTGATTCGCGAGCGGCCTGCTTTGAAGAAGCACAAATTCAATTGGCTCACCGGACTCCTTGTTTGTCTCACCCTCATGTGGACGGTATACACATTGAATTTCCTAAAAATCATCCCGATCTACGCCTTAGGACCCATCACCTTTTCCATTCTGATGTTTTGCCTCCTAGCCGTAGCCATTGAAAACAAGGAGGCTTTCTTTTCCAGACCGGTACCCCAGTACAAAGGAGCTCAAGTCACGCAAGACCAGGCCAAAATGCACCTCGGTCGGCTCAAAGAGCTGATGGAAGCGGAAGGGATGTACAAGAATCCGGAGCTAACCGTATCGGATGTATCGGCAGCCTTGGGCACCTCTACCCGAAATGTATCGCTCATCCTGAACAAATACGGCGAAACCAACTTCTCCAGCTTTATCAACCAATACCGCATTGAAGAAGCCAAAAGATTGCTGAAGGCCAGGCGGCAGGAAAAGATTCTGGCCATTGCTTACGATGCAGGTTTTAAGAACCTGGCCACCTTCAACCAAGTATTTAAAGCCTATACAGGGCAGACGCCCTCCGCCTACAAAAAAAATGCGTGAGAGAGGACAAATAGCCTTTCAGAATTCCTGAATTCATAAGATTCCGCCCCGGTGTTCTTGCTCTTTTGGTAAAAACTGAAAAGAATGGACACACTGAATAGAAGGAATTGGTTGCGAATTTCCGGCCTGTCATTGACGGCTTTGGGATTACATCCCTTATCTGGGTTTTCTGCAACGCAAGCACAGCCAGTGGTAGCAGATGAGGAAGTAAGGCGGCTGTTGTTTAATGAAAACCCCGATGGCCCCAGCGAAGGTGTAAAGAAAATCATCCCAGAGGTACTACACAGGGCCAATAAGTACGTTACCTTCTTTGAGTATGATTTTCAAGCGCTTAAGCAACGGATTGCGGAACAGGAAGGGCTACAACCGGAGAATGTCCTGCTCGGCCACGGGTCCTTCGAACCACTCGTTTGGGTGGCCCAGCAATTTGGGAGTAATGGGGAGCAAATCATCGTGCCTAGCCCTTCTTTTGATGTGGTGGGAAATTTTGGGAGAAAAATCGGGGCTGAGGTGATTCCCGTGGAGGTAGATCAGGATTTCAAAATAGACCTGGAGGGGATGGAATCGAGAGTGAATTCAAAGACCCGCCTAGTTACCGTATGCAACCCCAACAATCCTACCGGTACCCGTCTGAATCCGGAACGTTTGCAGGCCTTCTGTGAGTCTGTTTCTGAAAAGGCCTTTGTGCTGGTAGACGAAGCCTACATTCATTATGTAGAGTCTTGGAGAGATCATACCATGGCGCCCTTGATCCAAAGGGGTGAAAATGTACTGGTGACCCGTACTTTCTCGAAAATTTATGGGATGGCCGGGCTGCGCATCGGTTTTATGCTGGGGCCTGCGGAACTAGTCCACCAGCTGGAGGCGAAATATACCCTGGGTTTCCCCGGCAACATGCCCAATTCTCTCAGTGTAGCAGCGGCTATGGCGGCCCTCGGGGATGAGGGTTTTGTTGAAAAATCCAGGAAACGAAACGACCAAAGGAAAGCGCAGTTTTATGAAGCACTCAGGGTCATGGACATTCCGTACGTCCCCAGTGCTGCGAATCATGTGTACTATGATGTGGGCAATTTTCAGGCCTACAAGGAGCTAATGTGGCGGCATAAAATATTGCTCACGGGTGGGTGGCCCACAAAACCCAACTGGGCCCGGGTGACCCTAGGTGCTGATGAGGATATGGAGTTTCTGCTAGAAAAGATGCAAGGGAAACCGTGGATGTAAGGCTTCTGGTTGCCACTGATGATAAGTAGTTCATTGAACCAATGGGTTGCCTCAGGCTACTGGCTAAGGGCCTTAATTATACTGTATAAATAGACTTTCAAAGGGGGGCTGATGGCCTCCTTTTCTGTATAGCCAAAGGTTGGCCATGCACCCCATCAAATAAACCTCAACCACTATCGGCCAGCAGAAACTGCACTATGTTTCCATAGTCCTGCAACATGTTTCCTTTTCCGGGTAGTCCGGTTCGGACCTTTGATAGGTAATCAAATCGAACCGTATCATGATCACAGGATATCTTTCCAATTCCATCGTAAAAGGAGGTGTTTCACCTGTTTTTGACAGCCCCAAGGACTACGGACTTACGTATGAGGACATCACTTTTACTGCCAGTGATGGGGTCCAACTATCCGGTTGGTTAATTAAAGGAGGCACTGATAAAATCATCGTGCAATCTCACTATGGCGTGCAGTCCAGCCGGTCTGGCTACACCCCCGAAGGTAAGGGAATGGGTAAGATGTGGAAGGAAAACATCTCCTTTCTCCGGCATGTCCATTACCTGGTAGATCAGGGATACTCTGTATTGATGTATGATTTCCGCAACCATGGCGAAAGCGCGGAGGGCTCCTGCCCTTGGGTTACCTGGGGGCCAGAGGAGCGAAAGGATGTGGTGGCAGCGGTGGATTACGTGAGTACCCATCCGGTTTATAAAAATGCCCAAATAGGGCTGCTGAGCCTCTGTATGGGAGCAGCCTCTTCTACTTACGCTTTTGGAGACAAAGACGGCCTAAAAAGGTACCCCAATATAAAGGCCATGGTGGCCATACAGCCGCTACGATACCCGGACTTCATCAAGGCTTTGGGGCTCAACAATTTCATAGGCAGAAACGTCACCAAGCTCAATAACAAACGCACGGGCATTGATATGAATGCAGTGTCCTTTATGCCCAACGTGAAGGACATCACCGTGCCTACGCTGCTGGTGCAAAACCGCAACGATGAGTACCTCAACCAGCAGTCCATAGAAGAATACTACGATGCCCTGGAGGTAGAGAAGGAAATGATATGGCTGGACCTGGGCAAGAAACGGGCGGCTGGGTACGACTACCTGACGCGGCACCCGAAGGAGATTTTATTCTGGTTCGACAAACACATGAGTTAACAATTCCACATAAAAAACAATACACAAAATGGTTAACGAACAACAACAGCAAATGCTGACGGCATTGGCACAGGGGCTATCCACACCTCCCCGCACCCCCATTTTGCGGACTCCCAAAGAGTACGGTATGGAGTATGAAGAGATCTCTTTCACTACCGCCGACGGGGTGAAGATCCAGGGATGGTTCATCCCGGCAAACTCAGACAAAGTGATCATCAGCAACCACTTCTCTCCGGCTAACCGATACGGCTTTGCGGGGCACATGGAAGGCTTGGACTTTGCCGGTGGGTTTGAAGTGAACTTTCTGCCCCGGTACAAGGCTTTGCACGATGCGGGGTACAACGTACTGGCGTATGACCTTCGCAGCCACGGCGAAAGTGGTGATGGGGAAGGCAAGATTTCTGGAGTGGGCTACTACGAATGGCAGGAGGTACTTGCTTCTATTGACTACATTAAGTCACGCGAGGATACCGCTAACCAGGATATTTCCCTGATGAGCATGTGCATGGGAGCCAATGCTACCATCAATGCCATGGAGAAAAAGCCTGAAGCGTTTAAAGACATCAAATCCTTGATTGCCATTGCACCTTTGAAGGGCAAAACCACCATCGAAAGACAGTCAGAGCAAATGGGGATTCCCTCTGATGCGGCCGTAGCCGCCTTTGAGCCCATCTACAACAGCATTACGGGGCTTACCGTGGAAGACCACAACATCATACCCAAGGCCAAGAACATCCAGATACCTACTTACTTCTTGCAGGTGAGAAATGACACTAACTCCCGCTGGACGGATGTACAGGAGATTTTTGATAACACGCCGGTGGAGGATAAGAAAATTGAGTACGTGGAGGAAACCCCCTGGAGATTCAAAGGGTACACCTACTTCTCCGAGCACCCAGAAAGTATGATCGAGTGGTTTGACAATCACATGAAGGAAGCGTAACATGCTCATGATGGCGATCATGATTTCAAAATGGGCAGTAGCAGTACTGGTAGTATTATCAGTACTGCTAGCCCTTTTCCTGGTAGGCAAAAAATCAGTAAGGGCTGATGTGGAGATATCTGCCTCCCCGCAAGAGGTGTGGGCCGTCCTCACTGATGTAGCGCGTGCCGGGGAGTGGAACACCGTATTGGTACCCCAAGGGGGAGAACTACGGGAAGGGAATTCGATTCAATACGAGTTTTTTCAAGAGGAAGGGGGGAAACCTTCTGTTATGAACGCGAAGGTGAAGCAGCTAGAGCCTCATGCCCTCATTAACCAAGCCGGGGGAATTCCTGGAGTATTGACGTTTGATCACCGCTACGTGATCTCCTCTGACGAGGAGGGCTATACTACCGTTACCATACGGGAAGAATACCGGGGCATCATGGTTCCCTTTTGGAACCCCGAGCCCGTAGAGCGTGCTTATGGCAGACTGTTGGGGCTGCTGAAAGAAAGAGTACTAGAAGTGAAAGGAACCCATGAACTTAATTAGCGAAAATAGCAGAGAGGAACTGAGTGCTGGTAAGCCCAAGCGGAAGAAGGTAAAGATTGCTTCGGTAAGCCAGGTGCATGAATTTTTTGGTTTGGGCAAACCCAAACATCCTCTGATTTCGGTAATGCCCATAACCGATGAGATGACCAACTTTGACTACGGGGATGTGACCTACCTTTTCGATTTATACCAGATTAGCCTTAAAAAGGGCATCAAGGGTAGTATCTCCTACGGGCGGAACGCGTATGATTTTCAGGAAGGAACCATGGTATTTACCAAACCTGACCAATCCTTGAGCATAGAAACGGGAGAGGACTACCAAGGCAGCTCAGGATGGACGGTGGTGTTCCACCCGGACCTGATCCGAAAATCGGACTTGGGGCAGGCCATTGACAAATACTCGTTTTTCTCTTACGAAGTAAGCGAGGCCTTGCACCTGTCGGACGATGAACAGAAAACCCTGACAGAGCTAGTGGAGAAGATAGAAAAGGAATATAGCCAGGTGATCGATCGGCATAGCCAGGAGCTAATCGTCTCCAACCTCAAGCTACTGCTAGACTACTGCACGCGCTACTATGATCGGCAATTTTACACCCGTACCAACCTTAACAAAGACTTCGTTACCCAATTCGAATCCTTGCTCAAGGAATACTATGCCTCGGACAAACCTCTGGAGCTAGGGGTGCCAACGGTGAAGTATTGCGGAGAGACGATGCATATGTCTTCGCACTACCTGAGTGACCTCCTGCGGAAGGAAACGGGCAGAGGGGCCCAGGATCACATCTATTTTTTCTTGATTGAGCGGGCAAAAACGCAGCTCCTCAATACCCAAGAGTCTGTAAGCCAGGTAGCCTATAGCCTTGGTTTTGAATACCCCAACCACTTCAGTAAACTATTCAAAAAGAAAACCGGGATGAGTCCTGGAGAGTACCGAAATTTGAATTAGGATTGCTCCCTATATCCCTCTCCCAGCTGAATGTTAAGATCTGGAAAGCCTTGGGAAGCTAGGCGTTTTGAACGTTCTGTACTAAGTAAAATAGTCACGAATGAGCCAAAAAGGAGACATTCTACAATACAACAGGCTACAGGAACTGTATCAGGACTTGGGCATGCCCATTGGTCAGGATGCGGAATTTACCATCCATAGCCTGTTGGATATCCACGATACAGCTTCCTATAAATCTCCGGTATTCCGAGCCAACTATTACTCCTTTGTGTTCATCAAGCAGGGAGAGGGCAATTATACTACCGACCATCAGACTTTCGAGTATGTAGACCGGACGGTGTATTTCACGAACCCGGGCCACCTTAAAGCCTTTGAGTTTTACCACCTGGAGGATGCCTACTTGGTAACCTTGAGTGAAGAATTCCTGAAGAATAATGTCCATCAGGACATCTTTGAAGAATTTCCCTTTTTGCTGGCTGAGACCATTCCTCCACAGACCTTTGATGAATCGGGGTTTGCAGAGATTGAGCTTCTGTATCAGCAAATTCTCAAGGAGGACCAAGGCCAATCCGGGCATAAATACCGCATCATTGGCAGCTTGTTTGTCGTTATTCTGCTCAAGCTCAAGGAGCAGTTTTGGTCTGATTATCACCCCTTGAAAGAAGGAGACCGCAGCTCCTTAATTGTGAAAAACTTCAAAAGACTACTGGAGCAGCACTACCGCGAACTGGCCGAGGGTCAAATCCAAACCCAGTTCAAAGCCAAAGACTACGCCGAGGTCCTACACTTAAATCCTTCCTATTTCAGCACCGTCATTAAGAGTAAAACGGGCAGTTCGGTTTCGCAATGGATCAGCGACAAAACCCTCAACCAGGCCAAGGCTTTGCTCCTTCATTCGTCAGCTTCTATAAAAGAGATTGGTTTTCAGCTGGGGTTCTCCGAAACCGCTCATTTTAGCAACTTTTTCAAAAAGCATACAGGAATTACTCCCACGGCTTTTAGAGTAAAAAACAACGCCTAGGCAAGGGGCCAACCGATCTGCAATCCTTACTAACCATTTCGCAACGGCGGAGGCGGCACAGCGTGCGATGTTTGTATCATCAAAAACAACAAAATATGATGAGCAAAATAGCACTTGTAACCGGAGGCAGCCGTGGGCTGGGGAAAAATATGGCATTGGCCCTGGCCAAAGCAGGAAAAGACGTAGTACTCACGTACCGCACTCAAAAGGCCGAAGCGGAGGCCGTGGTTAAGGATATTGAAAACCTAGGACAAAGGGCAGCGGCCTTGCCTTTGGACGTTTCCGTACCGGCCAGCTTTGATGAATTTATCAGGCAGATGAAAGCAACCCTCTCCGACTTTTTTGGGGCGGATATGATCGACTTCATCATCAACAATGCCGGCGTAGGCGTACATGCCGGCTACGCAGATACCACCGAGGAACAGTTTGATGCCTTGATGAATATCCACCTGAAGGCGCCTTTCTTTCTCACGCAGAAAGTACTTCCCATTTTGAACGACGGAGGCGGTATTGTCAACGTATCCACGGGGCTAGCTCGGTTTACCTTGCCGGGCTACGATGCCTACGCCATGATGAAAGGGGGGATCGAGACCCTTACCCGCTATCAGGCAAAAACTTTGGGTAGCCGGGGCATTCGTGCCAACGTAATTGCTCCTGGGGCCATCGCTACTGACTTTGGTGGGGGTGCGGTACGAGACAATGCGGAAATCAACGGATTCATAGCTTCGCAGACTGCCTTGGGTAGGGTAGGACAAGCCGACGATATCGGAGGCGTGGTGGCCTTCTTGTGCTCGGAGGAAGCCCGGTGGGTGAATGCTCAGCGTCTGGAGGCTTCGGGGGGTATGTTTCTGTAATCCCAATGGCCGCCCTTGGGTAGGAAGGACACCGGCAGATTGACCGGCCATCCGCAGGCCCAACGGATTCATTTCTTTATTTGGATGATACCGCCGGATGCACCAATGAGGGAACCGAGAGAGGCTCTGGTTTCCCACTAGCCAGAGCTTCTCTTACAGATTTCCACCTTTCCTACCAAAATAGCATCGGCAGATCGCGCTAGCCTATATCTTTGCGCTCCAAACTTGAAGGTACGCGCATGACCCGTGATGAAGCCATCTCGCGAATAGCTGAGCTTACGCAACAGATCAACTACCACAGTGATCTGTATTACAATCAGGATACGACCGAAATCTCAGATTTCGAATTTGATCAGCTGTTGGCGCAATTGATCCAGCTAGAGGAAGAATTTCCTGACCTGAAAGCACCCGATTCGCCAAGCCAGCGGGTAGGCGGGGCGGTTGTGAAGGAGTTCAACTCAGTAGAACACCGGTTCCCCATGCTATCGCTGGGCAACACCTACAACCATGATGAGCTGCGCGAGTTTGATGAGCGTGTCAAAAAGGGCTTGGGTACGGAGGACTTCGAGTACGTATGCGAGCTTAAGTTTGATGGCGTTGCCCTAAGCCTGGGCTACGAAAACGGCCTGCTTACCCGGGCCGTCACTCGTGGCGACGGTACCCGGGGTGATGAAGTAACGTGGAATGCCAAGACCATCCGTTCGGTACCGTTGCGAATTCAAGGGGACAATCTACCGGAATACTTTGAGGTGCGAGGCGAGGTGTTTATGCCCTTGGAAGTCTTCCAGGCACTGAATAAAGAAAAAGAAGAGAAAGGGGAAGCCCTGCTGGCCAATCCGCGCAATACCGCATCGGGCACCCTCAAGATGCAGGATAGTAAGATAGTGGCTAGCCGTAAGCTGGATATGTACCTGTATCAGCTTATGGATGGCGGTGCGCTCAACATTGCCACCCATTCGGATGCTGTCACCTGGCTGGCGGACGCAGGTTTCCAGGTATCCCAAACTTGGCGCAAGTGTGCCAATGTGGACGAAATCATTGCTTACATAGAGGAGTGGGAAGAGAAACGCCATAGCCTACCGCTGGATACCGATGGTATCGTGATCAAGGTAAACGACTATGCGCAGCAGGACGAATTGGGCTTTACCTCCAAGAGCCCACGCTGGGCCATCTCGTTCAAATACAAGGCAGAAAGTGCCGCTACCCAGCTGAAGGAGATTACCTACCAAGTAGGCCGGACCGGGTCGGTGACCCCGGTGGCCAATTTGGAACCCGTGTTGCTAGCCGGCACTACGGTAAAACGTGCCAGCCTGCACAACGCCAACGAGATTGCCCGCTTAGATCTGCGCCTGGGGGATACCGTATTTGTGGAAAAGGGCGGAGAGATTATCCCGAAAGTGACGGGGGTAGATTTTGGCAAGCGCCCGGCGAATAGTGTGGCGGTGGAGTTCCCGACGCATTGCCCGGAGTGCGGCACGGAGCTAGTACGCGTAGAGGGCGAAGCCAACCACTTTTGCCCCAACATAAAGGGCTGCCCGCCCCAGATCACCGGCCGGGTGGAGCACTTTATCCAACGAAACGCCCTGGATATTGACAGCATTGGTAGTAAAACCATTGCCCAGTTTAACCGGGAGGGCATGCTCAATAATGTAGCGGATTTGTACGCACTGAGCTTTGACAGGATTGTGGCGCTGGAAGGATTTCAGGAGAAGGGGACGAATAAGATTTTACAAGGGATAGAAGCCTCCAAGCAGATACCCTACGAGCGCGTGTTGTTTGGCTTGGGCATTCGCTATGTAGGCCGTACAGTGGCGGAGAAGCTGGCGGAAGGCTTCCCGACCATTGAGGCGCTGTCCGCAGCCAGCGAAGAGGAGCTGGTGGCCGTGAATGAGATTGGCGAACGTATAGCCAAAAGTGTGAAGGAATGGTTTGCCGATGCAGACAATGTGGCTTTGGTAGAACAACTGAAAAACGCCGGTTTGCAGTTTACCCTACAAAAGGAGGAGGTAGAGCAGGCCAGCAACGCGCTGGAAGGCAAAAAATTTGTAGTTTCGGGCGTTTTTGAGCACTTCGAACGCGATGAACTGAAACAGGCTATTGCTACGCATGGGGGGAAGGTGGTTTCCTCGATTTCCAAAAACACCGATTACGTAGTAGCGGGTGATAACATGGGCCCTAGTAAGCGCCAAAAGGCCGAAAAGTTGGAGGTGCCCATCCTCACCGAGCAGGAGTTCATTCAGATGATAGGGGAATAATATGTGGCCAATCAAATCCAAGTTTCTTGACTTGCACATCCGCAAGCGGTTAAAGGCCACAGTGAAACGGCGAACCGTTCGGTTTGAGGATGCTACTCAGGTGGGTATACTTTTCCCTTTCGAGGGGCCGGTATCGGCAGGGAAGATCCGCATATTTGCAGACCGCCTTAAAGAGCAGGGAAAGCAAGTGACCTTGCTAACCTTTAGTCCCCAGCCCCTGGAGAATCCATTGACCGGCATAGAGTGCTACACCAGGAAAGACTTCTCCCTAATGGGAGCCATATCCAACGAGGCGGTCCAAAGTTTTACCAATCAGACCTTTGACTATCTGTTTTATTTTGGCCCGCCACCGGTGCCAGAGATGCAATGCATCCTGGCCGAAAGTAAGGCAGGTTGCCGCATTGGGGCTTACCAACCGGAAGCTACAGCCTTCTTTGAATTAATGATCCAGGGCCCGGATCCTTCGCACTGGGACGACCTATTTCGCGAATACACGGCCTACACGCAAAAATTACAAACTGCTTCATGAGCACCTTTCAGGGGACCGGGGTTGCCTTGGTCACGCCTTTCACCAAAGCCGGTGAGATTGACTACACCGGCCTAGAGAATGTATTACAACATACCGCGCAAGGGGTAGACTACTGGGTAGTGCAAGGCACCACCGGCGAGGCGTCGGTGATTACCCCAGAAGACAAAGCGGAGATATTGCGCTTTACCATCGGGCACAACCCTAAACAGTTGCCCATTGTGTTTGGCATTGGCGGAAACGATACCCGGGTGGTGGTAAATGCAGTGAAAACGGTAGACCTTACGGGGGTAGATGCCGTACTGTCGGTAGCCCCATATTATAATAAACCTACTGACGAAGGGTTTGTGCGCCACTTCACCGCGGTGGCTGATGCCAGCCCTAAGCCCATTATTCTCTATAACGTACCGGGCCGCACGGCCAAAAATATGTCGGCTGAGGCCATTTTACGTTTGGCCGAGCATCCCAACATTATCGCCGTGAAGGAAGCTTCGGGCGATATAGAACAAGGGATGGAAATTGCCCGCCATCAACCTGAGGGTTTTCAACTGATCTCTGGCGATGACCTGCTCACCGTTGCTCTTATGAGTGTGGGCGCCGTGGGGGTTATCTCCGTGTTGGCAAACCTGCTTCCCGTTACCTTCCAGACGATGGTGCATAGCGCCCTAAAGGGTGACTTTGTGGCTGCCCGCCAAGCTGCCTATAAGCTGCTGAAAATCAACCCGCTGATGTACCAGGAGAGTAATCCTGTTGGAGTAAAGGCGGCCATGGATATGCTAGACATTTGCGAACCCTGGGTTCGGCTGCCGCTGATTGAAGCATCCCCAGCATTGACCCAGCGGATTAAAGCGGTAATGACGCAGGAAGGGCTCAAAAGCTAGTTTTGGCTATCTATAAAGGCACCCAGAAATGGGTGCTCTTGCGATTTAGTGTAATAATTCGATCATCTGCCTTTTTAGGACCTTCATCGATGTAGAATCAGTTGCCTTCGAAATTTGAGTTTTGCAAGCCGAGCTATTATTACCTTTCGTTATAATGGCACGTTTGCATCATCAATCTGATTTTGATTTTTCTGCTCCATCTATGCCTATCCGCACCAGGCCAATGGCAAGAGGAGAATTGCAGTATCTGGCGGAGCATGCAGCCCTAAACCTACGTTTTGAGGGAGAGTTGTCCTCACTTCATGTAGTACATTACGTTAGAAAAGGTTTCGATGCTATTGCTCAGTATCACATCAATCAATGGATTGTCGACCTGAGATCATGTGATGGTTTCCCGGACTCTGGCCGTTTTTGGGCGCTACTTCAACTCCTTCAGCACCGAAATTTGAGAGCTGTTTTAGGCTCTCTAGACAAAGTAATAGTAGTGCGTGAGCCTGCAAAACACCGGGCCATTGATGATGTGCTGGGCCCCATCTTTTATCGTCTGACGAAGACGCAAATTGAGGAAAGACCGAACCATCCGCACGAAGGAATTTCTGGGTCTTTAATTCTTTGAGGTCCCATCACCACCTTCAAATACAGAATTTATATTCCTCAATAACCAGTACACCTCTTCCCAATAACTGTTGATTTTCGGGTGTATTGGTCTGAAAATTAGATTCTTTCGTTTTCCCGCAGGTAACTTCCTTAGAGTGAGTTGGGACCTATTGTCCCACGCACTCATTCAATTTATCACCCTAAATACAAATTGGAATGATGAAGTACCTACAGCAAGTTGGGCTGCTAGCCATGGTAATACTGGTAGCCTGCACCGGTGGTTCCGACACTCCGCCTCTGGAGCCTCAGTCGGTCACCTTCCGTTATCTCTCCACTGGCACCACCAATTCTTCCGGTCGTATAGACCAGGAGGCCACGCCTCATTCCTTGGTAGTTTCTATAGAAACCGAGGCTGGCCAGTCCGTACATCACCGCCTTTCGGTGAACTTACTCTCTTTCAATGGAGAGTACTTGAGTGAGCCGGTGCCGCTTACTCCGGGGAACTATACAGTTACCGAGTTTCTAGTACTGGATGATCTGGGCAATACTCTTTTTGCAGCCCCGGTTGCGGGCTCACCCAATGCTTTGCTGGTGGATCAACCGTTACCCCAGCCTTTTACCGTAGCTGAAGGCCTTACTACCGAAGTGCTAGTAGAGGTGTTGAGCGCAGAGGAGGGAACGCCCGATGATTTTGGCTATGCCAGCCTGAAATTTACCGTTAGACCCACCTTCAATTTCCAAATAGTAGTCTTTGCCATCAACGAAACTACTGCCTTGCCCGAGCTGGTGGCATCTGACCTTACGGTGGTAGTGGATGGTACCGAACGGGTGAATACGACTCTGGAGGCTAGTACCAACCTGATTCGGGTGCCCGATAGCGCGGGTAGTTATTCGCTCACTGTTTCTAAGGTTGGTTACCCTGGTTTTTCAGGTAGCTACTCAGCCCGTGCGCTTAAAACCCATGCTCCGGGCAATGCCCCTTTGCAGATTATTCTGGGAGATACCACGGTAGTAGATACCGATACTACCAATGCAGATTGGGTTCCCGGTGACCCCTGGGTGGATGCCCGGGATGGGCAAGTTTATGGAACCGTACAGATTGGTAATCAGGTATGGATGACGCGCAACCTCAACTACGGACGCCAGGTACCTATAGGCTCTATGGATACCGAGGATACTTTTGATGATTTGGACGAAAAATACTGTCTGGACAGTACTTGTGCCGAAGGAGGGTTTTATAGCTGGTGGGAGTTGGCACAAACGGACAGCTATTTGGATGCCGCAACCGATAGTACGGAAGTGAGGCTGCAAGGGCTTTGCCCTGAGAGTTGGCATGTGCCTACGGAGGCAGAATGGCGAGAGGCCACGGGTACATCCCAAGGTCCCGTCAGGGATGCCCCCAACCTATTAGATGTAGATGCCAATCAACCTCTTGGTGCGAATGGGGGTACTAATTTGTTTGCCTTCAACCTACGGGTGTACGGGTACGTGGCGCCAAACAGCACACCTTTTCTTACAGCCTATGGGGTGAATGCCCACCTCTGGACAGCTACTACGCGTGGCTTGGGGGTATTTGGTGCTCCGTCATTCCGGTACGTAAGGCTGGGAGCCGGAAACGGTTACTTGCAACTTAACGGGGCCGTTGGGTTTATGAATTGCAGGTGCATCAAGGATTAAGAGGTTTGGGGGTGTTAAATTTTAACATCCCTGACCCCTGTGCTGTCAACTGTCATACATACCTTGGGCTTCTGTGGATAGCTTATGCTGACCTCTGGTTTCATCAGTTCTTTTAGTCTATAGATTATACTATCTTTCTGATGGCACCCGTGAAGCAGCACATCAAAGAGGCACGTTATGCGATTCCTCCTTTTGACATCTTTCCTTATCTCATTCCTCTATTGGGAGGGAAGTGGGCAATCGCGGATAGACTCCCTGCAGGGCCTACTGGAAGAAGGGTTGCCCGATACCGCTAGAGTAGAGGTGCTCAATTGGCTATCCTTCTTCCTTCAAGATTCCGTTTTGGTACAAGCAGAAGCCTATGCACAAGAGGCACGGGATAGGGCCATGGCCATCCACTACGGCCAAGGCATTCTGGATGCTCACCTCAATTTGGGTTTAATCAAATATAAGCTGCTAAAGCTGGAGGATTCCAGGAAGCACTACCAGGATGCCTATACGGTGGCGAATAGCCAGCCTGATCCCAGAGGGCAAGTATTGGCGTTGTTTGGCTTAGGGCGTATTTTGGAAAAGGAGGAAAATTTCGCGGAGAGCCAGACGTATTTCCTGAAGGCTCTAGCATTAGCCCGCCATATGGGCAATGATCGGTTGTTGGCCAGGATCCATTACCATCTGGGATTCTTATACCGCAGTGAAGCCCAATTTGATCTGGCACTCCCCTATTTAGATACGGCCCTGGCCCTGGAGCTGGATTTAGGCAATGAGTACCGACAGGCAGAAACGTACCATCTGTTGGCCGTGTCCGAGGTACACCGAGGCAATTATCTGAAAGCACTGAAGTACTGCCAGAACCTACAGGTAATTGCCGAGAAACTAGATGACGACCATCTGCAGGCTCAGTGCTACCGTGCCTTTGGCCATGTATATGACCATGCTGAGGAAAAAGAGAAGGCCCTGGAGGTATTTCAGAAAAACCTCATCTATGCTGACAAGAGTGGGTCTAAAATCGATATTGCCCTTGCGCAAAGCAACGTAGGGCATGCCTACAACATTCTGGACTCTGCCCGGCAAGCTATCTATTACTTGAACCGGGCTCTTTTGACTTTCCGTCAGGAAGAAGAGTTGCGTGGCTCTGCGTTTGTCTATTATGAGCTAGGTTCGGTATATACCAACCTGACCAAATACGATTCGGCCTACGCCTTTCTATACAAGGCCCTCGATATCAGTGAGACCATTGGTTCACATCGGCTGATGGCCGGAGCCTTGCTAGAGCTGGGGCGCATGTACAACCAGAAGGGACAATTTTCCGAAGCCATACCTCGGCTATTGACCGCTGTGGAGGAGTCTATTATCGCCTCCAAACCTGATTACGTACGCGATGCCAAGCGATTCCTGGCAGATGCCTACCAAGGTGTTGGAAATACTATGGCTGCAAATGTGGCGCTTCGGGAGTATCAAATCATGGCCGATAGCCTACTCAATCGCAGTTTGTATAGCCAATTGGTACTGCAACAGGCGGAGTTCGATTTTGAAAAGGAAAGAGTCCAGATGGAGCTGGCTAAGGCGGAGGAAGAGCTAGAGTATAAAACGAAGCTACGCGAGCGAACCATCATGCAGTGGTTTAGCATTGCGGCCCTAGTTATCTGTTTGGTGGTAGCGGTGGTCATTGCGCGTTCCTTCAAAGTAAAACAGGATGCGAATGCTCAATTGGAAGGCCTGTACTCGGAAATTCAGCAGCGAAATCATGAGATTAAACAGCAAAACGAAGAGATCAAAGAGCAACGCGATGACCTGAAATCGCTAGTGGCGGCCAAGGACCGCTTCTTTTCCATTATCTCCCACGATTTGCGAGGCCCCATACATGCATTTACCAGCCTGTCGGGGCTCATTAGCCATTACCTGTCAGAAGGAAAATATGACGAGCTTCAAGACCTGGTGGCAGCCCTGGATACCAACTCCCGAAATGTAGCCCAGCTACTGGATAACCTGTTGAGTTGGGCCATGCATAAGCAAGGCCTGATTGCCTACAAGCCAGAGAAGATTGCCCTTCGAAAATGTGTAGATGAGGTGTTTTCGTTATTTCAACTGAAGGCCAATGAAAAAAAGGTACACTTGGAGACCCATATTGCCCCAGGCATATTGGTGTGGGCCGATCACAATGCCTTGGCTACCATTTTACGTAATCTGGTCAGCAATGCTCTTAAATTCACCCATACTGATGGCACCATCAAAGTGATGGCCAAAAAAGCCCTCCCCTACATTCAGATTACGGTGAAGGATACCGGAATTGGTATTAAAGAAGAACAACTGAGCTCCCTATTCGAGGTAGATCAAAAGCAAGTGTCAAAAGGTACCCAGGGCGAAAGCGGTACCGGTCTAGGGCTCCCCTTGGTTTATGACTTCGTGAAGATGAACCTTGGAGATATTCTTGTGAATAGTACCCTGGGTTCGGGTACTTCGTTTCACATATTGCTACCTACCCGACACCTAACGCCCGAAGAGCAGCAGCAGAAGCATCAATTTGTTTTTGAGGAGGGGAAATCTACCGAGATGATCAACACCCCCATAGAGCATAAAAAAACCGGTTCGTAAAGTGTAACCGGTTTTCGTTCATTGGAATACGCAAATTATCAAAACAAACTAAAGCTTTTGTTTGCCTTCAGTGATGCAGATCTCACCTCGGGCACTGGGTTTTACTAGTTTTCTGACCATAGTTTTATCGCCGATCGATACCTCTAACCAATAAAGGCCGGGATTCAAAGAGTTGACCTCTACCATGCTAACGCCTTGCGGACTAAAGGCGGCCTCTCGCACGGGTGCTCTCCAAAAATTGATCAGCTGGATTGTCCCTGAACCGCCTGCTTCTACCCGCACTAGCAAGTGCTCGTCTACCAGAAACGTCTCGATCTGGCCAAGCCGTTCTTTCTTACTTACCCATGTGGGTAAATCGTTACCACCCATGTTGTTCGTCTATTAAAAAATGATGTTCGAAGATGCTCAAGTGGGGGTGACATTCCCACCCTGGCTGGGTGACATGAGGGATACATTGCTGTGAATATGCCTTGAAAGGGGACAGGTGGGCTATTTCCATCGGTAAAAGGCAGGTGCTCGTGGTTATTACCGGATAATTGTCACCCCACGATTATATACTGGTATACCTAATGAAGCCCTTCATTGGGGTGGCAGTGCCGATGTGTGAAGTAGCAGGTGGTTCATGCATCCATCAGCTAAAAGCAATCCCAAGCGCGGGAACCCGCAAACCCCATGCAAATGATATAACCTGAGTGCAGTTAATGAATATACAGTAGCCAATCTACTCTTTTTTTGAGACCTTATCCCCATGGGGCCCACCTATGACTATACCATTACTGCTATTGCAGCGGCGCTCTTTGCCTCAGCGCTCATCGCCGTTATTTTATATTTCAGCCTTCACCGCAGGGTGGCCTACCTCTTTTTTGCCCTCTATTGCGTAAGTCATGCTGCTAAGGTGCTCATGAAATTCCCTTGGCTTACGGAGGAGTTTCCGGGCCTTAACCCTAGCGCCGTCCCCGTTATTATCTACGGAATTGTCATTTTGGGTATGCTCAGTATGTTGGGATTCATCTTGTTTGAGTACGAAATCAAGGGCCAGTGGCGATGGTGGACCGCTGCTGCCTCCTTATGCTTACTCAGTTTGGTGGGTTTTCAAGAAGGGTGGTACATCAACGCCATGTTTGCGCTCTGCGCAGGGGTGCTTATTCTGCCGATTCGTAGGGGCCAGCGCGGGGCGGTGCTTACCCTTGTCGGGTTAGGAGGCCTGGCGCTTTGCACCTACTTGGGCTATCGTGACTTCCTGAATTTTGGCTATTTTCTGGGCATATTCTTTTTCATCTTTTGCCTTTTGTTGGCAGTAAGCCAGCAGATTCATAGTCAGATTAGTCAAAAGCAAGAGGCAGAAATTCGCTCCACCCAGCTAGAGAATCAACTGCTCAAGCAGACCATTCAGCCCCACTTTCTGCTCAACTCGCTCACCAACCTGCAAGAGCTCATCTACTCTGATGTAGAAGCTGCGGGCCACTTTGTACAATCACTTGCCCAGGAGTTGGAGCTTTTCTGCCGTGTAAGTGCCCAACCCACCATCCCATTAGCCACGGAATTAGCTTTAGTAGAAGCACACATGCGCATTATGGAGGTGCGGAAAGGGCAAGCGTTCAGCCTGGAAACCTTGGGTTTTAGAGGGGAAGAATATATTCCTCCTGGCATTTTGCATACGCTGGTAGAAAACGGAATCAAGCACGGTTACAAGGACCGTGGAGGCAGGTTTGTTTTGTCACGCAGGTCCGAAGAGCAACAGGTGATCTATCGATTACGGAATGACGGCGAAACGAACGGATCAGACGTGAGGGTGGGCACAGGGTTACGGTATGTGGAGGCCCGGTTAGAGGAGTCTTATCCGCAGCGGTGGGCCTTCGATTATGGCCCTACCGCTACTGGTTGGGAAAACCGCATTACAATTCAGAAGAATGGGAAGGAGGAACGGTTGTAATGATTCGTGGGGTGATCGTTGAAGACGAGCCTTTGGTAGCGCAGCGCCTGGAAAGGATGCTGGGCGAGGCCTTGGTGGACCATCCTTTCCAGCTATGGAGCCTGCGTACCTTAGCCGAAGCACGAGCCTTTTTGGACGCACATCCGGTAGATGTGGTTTTCCTGGATCTGAATTTACACGGAGAGAATGGGTTTGATTTGCTCAAAGAGTCCGTGGCCCAAGCATACCACACCGTGGTTATCTCGGCCTACCATGACAAGGCCCTTCAGGCATTTGAGTATGGCGTGCTGGACTTTATTGGTAAACCCTTTACTCACGAGCGATTGCAAACGGCAATCTACCGCCTATTGGATGCCAAGACTACCCCGACGCATCAGCTGAAATACCTGGCTGTTCGTACCCACGGTCGGTTGCAAATAGTCCCGTTGCAAGAGGTCCTCTATCTACAGGCCCATGGTGCCTACTCGCAGCTGCACATGCGTGAGGGAACTCCACTGCTACACGACAAATCGTTGGCAAAGCTCCAGCAGATTTTGCCCTCGGGCTATGAGCGCATACACAAATCTTATATCGTGGAGCTAGGGCGCATCCGACACTTGAATAACTATGGTGCCGGCAAGTATGAGGCGGTTTTGGTGAACAAGGAGACACTACCGGTAAGCCGACAGGCTTTCAAGAGTTTGAAACTGCGTTGGGAATAGGCTGTGGTGTGCAGGTCATGACGCCCGAGTGACGTTAGTAGGATCAACCCGGGATATGGCCACTTCAGTATATAATTTGGGTGCACATCAACCGTGAAGCACTCATGGACCGAAGAAATTGGCTTCGCCAAAGCGCCCTGGCCCTTACGGGTTTGTCTCTGGGAGGCCCGACGTTATTGGCACAACAATCCACTTTACTTTCATTTAACCGGGTGCCCTCCATTCGGCTCAATGCCAACGAGAACCCCTATGGTCCTTCTGCGGCCGCTACCCAAGCCATGAAAGAAGCTTTGGCTACCAGCAATCGGTACCCGGGAGAGCTGGAGCGGACACTACGCCACCGCATAGCGGAGGCAGAGTGCGTAACGCCTGATCATGTGCTGCTCGGGCCTGGCTCTTCGGAGCTATTGGAACTGGCCGGTACCTGGTTTGGCAACCCCGGAGTGGAGATCCTTACCGCAGACCTCACTTTCTCCTTATTACAAACCTATGCTCGCCGTGCAGGCGCAAAGGTGGTGGAGGTACCCTTGGATAAGGATTTCCGGTATGACTTGCCAGGGCTCAGTGACCAGATCAAGGAAACGACCGCTTTGGTATACGTGGTGAATCCCAATAACCCTACGAGTACTGCCCTACCCGGGGATAGCCTGTTGCAGTTTTGCCGCAAAACGGCTCCTCACACCCCGGTGATGGTAGACGAAGCGTATTTGGAGTTTGTAGAAGAAACCAACTACCCCAGTACAGTGCGGTGCCTTCAGGAGGGGCTTGACGTGCTAGTGGTGAAAACCTTCTCCAAAATCTACGGGCTTGCGGGGCTACGGGTAGGGTACCTATTGGCTCAGCCCGAAAGGGTAACCGCTTTGCAAGCGCTACAGTTTGGTTGGTACAACCAGAGCAACGTAGCCCTGGCTGCGGCCCTGGCTACCTATCAGGATCAGGAATTCATCGGTTTTTCTAAGCAGAACAATGAAGAAGCTCGTGCCCTTACGCGGAAGACGTTGGAAGCAGTGGGGATTACTGCAGCGGTCTCCGAAACCAATTTTATGTTCTTCCAGGTCCCCAAAGAGCGCTTCGCCCAGGACATCACTCCCCTCATGGCGGAGCATAATTTGTTGATTCGTTCAGCGCCCAACCCTCTGGGGTACTGGTACCGCGTTAGCATGGGCAAACCCGCAGAAATGGAAGCTTTTGCTCGGGCTTTCACCACCATCCTTTAATCAAACTTGATTCATCATGAAAAAATCTATTCTCCTGGCCGGAGTGGTTCTGGCCGTTTGTGCTTTTACGTGGACTCCCAATGCCGAATCTCAGGCTGAGATTGAGGCGGTACGTACTGCCGTCAATCATTACCTATTGGGTAGCAAGGCCAATGATCGGGATAGAGTCACCCAAGCTTTTGATCCGCAGGCCAGTATGAAATTTGTTCGCGATGGCGAACAGGTCATCGTGCCCATTCCGGATTACCTAGCAAACATAAACCCCGGCCCCGAGCGAGATATGTCGCCTTCGGTAGTGTCCATAGATGTGGAAGGGAATGCGGCTACGGCCAAGCTCATAAGCCAGTACCCTGATTTCTATTTCGTGGACTATATGCAGCTACTCAAGATTGACGGGGAATGGAAGATCGTCAGCAAGATTTTCTATAAGGTGAATGCGGGGCGGGAAAACCCGTAAATCGGCCTGTCTGCAAATCGAAGAAACCCCGATCCATCGAAATGGCATCGGGGTTGCACCAAGTGGAAGCTAGCATTAGCTTCCTTAGGGGTCTTACATTTTGCTTTTGAACCAAGCGCTGGCCTCCGTGATGGACTCACTTACCTCGTCTTCCTGGTCGTAGTACTTAAACTGGTGGTAGGGCGATTCCAGCTCGGTTTCCATCCAATGTAGCTCCTTGTCTTCGGCGGCAATGTTCTCGAAGTACTTTTTGGTGTAGTCGGGCAGTACGGCACCGTCCGAATGGATCATCAGCGTAGGCTGAGTCAGCTGCGCGGCTGTGGGCATGGGGTCAGTGGTGAGCCAATCTTCCCAGGACATTACCGCAAACTTATCAGCGCTCCATTCGGGCACAGCGCCCCGCTCGGGGTTCAGGTAGTAGTCGTAGGGTCCGTACATGGCCGCGCTGGCATCTTCGGTGGAGATACTGGGGATGTAAGCCACATTGCCGCTCGCGGCGT
>DMST01000081.1:24821-46143 GCA_003454975.1 Cytophagales bacterium
TGTTGGCGGCTTGGGCCGCCTCTATTTTGGTCTGCACGCCCTCTTCGCCACCGTAGAACAGCTTTACTGCCTCGGCATCGTGCAGCCAGGAAGCCGTAGTTACTACCGACTTAATGCGGTCGTCCTCCGAAGCGGCCATCAGCGTGTACATGGCTCCTGCACATACGCCAAAAGCTCCGATTTCCTCTTTGTTCACCTCCGGTAGGCTTTCCAGAAAGGAAACCGCGTTGCGTACGTCCACCTTCTTCATGGCCGGGCTTTCGTAGAAGCGGGGCTCTCCTTCGCTCTCGCCAAAGTTGCGGAAGTCAAAAGCCAGTGTGATAAAGCCTTCATCGGCCAACTTGTCGGCATACAAGCCTGCCATTTGCTCCTTTACCGTAGTCCAGCTACCGGATACTACCAGTGCAGGGTAGGTCTTAGCGGGGTCGTAGTTTTTGGGGTAATACAAGTTGCCAACCAGGTTGGCGCCTTCGCTTGTGAAATTGACTTTTTTCATGGTTATCGGATCTGACGTTTCTGATTCGTTTGATGTGTTTTTGCTCGCGGTATTTTGAGGAGTTGTACAACTCAGCAGGACTGCGAAACCTGCGATCAAGAGGGCGATCGATTTCATATCGGTTATTTTTTGTGATGCAGATACTATTGACGACTGAGTGCCTTATACTTATGGGCAAAAGGAAGCTTGTAGCTGCCTGAAAGCTGACAGCCATCGGGGTCTGTTAGGCCAAACAGAATACCTGGTTTAGAAGCCGTTTTTACTTGATTTGATCGAGAAGCCCGAAACCGCGGGCCGCCACGATGGGATTGAAGATTTCCAAGTATTCGGTGATCAGACCTTCTTCGTTGAATCGGAAAGTAGAGTAGTAGTCGTTCTCGTACGTACCCGCACCATCCTTCAGTTTGATTTTACCCTGGTACTTCACAAATACCATCGTAGGGTCTTCCATAGCGTGGAGCTGCTCTATGGGGAACTGCATGCCGTCGAAGTTGGGAAACACGGGTGTCCAGTAATTGCGGATGCCCTCCTTACCGTCTGCACCTTCAGGAAACAGCCCGGAGGCGTATGGGTTAATATGCTTGGCGTTCTCGGCAAACAAGGCCACCAAGGCATCCACATTTTCGTCTTCCAGTGCCTGGAAGAAAGCCCGGACGGTGGCTTTATTGCTATCGGCTTTCGTTTGTGTCATTTCACTTCTAGGTTGGGGTATGTTATTGATACTAAGAGGCCTATTTAGGTTGTAACTTCCTTGGGCAATGGACACTAGGACCAGCAGTAAGAGTCCCACAAGGGGTACTGATACTCTTAGCACATTCATCTTAAGATTTGACAGTATTCATCGCCTTTTCAGCCAGCGATCCGTTGCCATCTTGGTACTTGAAGTGGAAGGTCATGTGGGTGATCTTCCAGGAGCCGTCATGGCCCTTGATCAGGTCGAAGTCGTAGGCACCGACCACCCACCATACATCGCCTTTTTCGTCGGGCAGGTAGTGGCTAGCCGTACCGTAGCAGAATACGTGGGCATTATTGCCTTCGGCAGTGGTGATGAAATTTCCTAGCTGATGGTGGGTGCTTTCGAAACCCGGCAGGATGCCTTGCCAGGCATCTACGATCTGTTGAGGCGTAAGCGTAGCGGCAGGATTGCCGTTCATTGAGGAGTAGTCCAGTACTACGGATTCGTGAAACGACTGGGCTACCTGGTCCCAGAGCTGTTGGTCGGTGGCCACGAAGAGGCCTACCACGGTGGTGTTGGGAGTAGTCATATCTTGTGCCTTAAGGGATAAAGTAAAGAGGGTAAGAAACCCAATGATTATTGCCTTCATTGCTTTGTTCCGTTGTGATGATACAAAGGTGTGGAAGGTCTGCCTCAGGCAGTTTTCGATATCAAAGGAAGGAGTATGAATTTCAAAGAATGCGCTTGCGGCACCGGGGTTGTAGGTTCGAAATTGGACGTTAGAGTGTAGCGGCGGGTTGCGACCCGCCTAGATGCTCCTACCTTCCTCCATCCCGTGCCACCAAAAACCCGCTCCTACATTCGTCAATCGTACCTCGAATCAATCGTCAATGAGCGTAGGCTTATTGAGAGGCCTGTCTGTAGGCTCCTGGAGTTGACCCAGTATTCTTTTTGAAGAAGGCGCTGAAGTTGTTGGGGCTTTCGAAGTAGAGGGTGTAAGCGATCTCCTTTACACTCCAGTCGGTTTGGGCCAGGTAGCTTTTGGCTAGGGCCACCAAGTGGTTGTGGATGTGGCTTAGGGCCGTCATGCCGGTCATTTCTTTCACCACCGCGTTGAGGTGATTGGGGTGCACGCTTAGCTTTTCAGCGTAGTACCGGGTGGAGTGCAGGTTGGAAAAAGTTTCTACCGGCGAATCTGGGTAGAAGCTGGTTTGGATCAGGGTTTGGTACCGGGAGAGCAGTTTCAGGTTGGCCGCCTTCAGGCTGCTGGCGGCTAGCTCGCTGTCCACTTGCTCCTCAAACAGCCGGCGTACGTGCGAAAGCAGCAAGTATACTTGCGCCTCAATGAGCTGGAATTTGTCCGTGGCCTCGCCGTGGTATTCCTGCCAGATGCTCTCATAAATAGACAAAATCTTGGGTAGCCGCTCTTTGGGGAGGGTAAAAGGAAGCGACAGGTCCATTTTCAAGAAGGGGAAAAGCCCTAGCAAATCTGCCAGCACGTGCGATTGGGCAATAAAGTCCTGACTGAAGATAAGGTAGAAGCCCTTCCAGTTGGGTTGAATGTCCCAAGAGATAAGCTGGAAGGGAGTGTTGAAAAACAAGGTGGTGCCCTCTGGGAAATCCGAGAACGGGCCGGTAATGGCCTTGCCATCTCCGTCAGCCTTTATAGCAATGGCATAGAACTCGTGCCGAAAGGCAGGCATTTGTTTGTGTACCCTAGGCATATTCTCCTCAAAGCTCCGGATATCAAAATGTGGATGCTTAGGGCCTGAAACGTTGATGCCTTGGCAGTAGTCGGTGATGGTTTTGAAGTGGTGCAATAGATGCGATTAGGTCTGGAAAATCAAATCCTGTTCGAGAGATAAAGTCGCAAACCTAAATTGGACTATTATTCATAAATGGAGCAAAATATTCAGAGGGCAGACTTCCGGTTATTTCACCATGGATAAATTAAGGGGCAATTAAAGACTACAGTTCTCTTTTTAATTGTGCTAGCTCTTCTTCTGAAACACCAAGTCCTTTCCTGATCATTTCATCAGGAGCTCCTGCTTGGATGAAACCATTTATGGCTTTCAAAAGCGCTTCTTTTCTTCCTTCCTCTCTACCTTCCTCTCTACCTTCATCCCTGGCTGTGTCCAAGGAGTTCTTTAGGTCTCGGTAGTGTTTTAGACTTTCTTCGTATGCGTTCATCTGATCTGGAGTAAATTGAGCTATTTCTGCTGTTTTGAACAGCTTTTCAAAGATACGCTCTTGTAATGAAACGGGAATTTGTTCCAAACGATTCAGATTACGCAACACATATAGCCATTTTTCGAATCGGCTAGTTAGGGCTTCCAATGGTTTTTGGAATTTGGGCATTTCCAGATAAATAAATGTAAGCTTATCATAGAACACTGTATGAGTATCCGTGTCCACTAGTTTCACGTCGTAGCGATATTTGTCAGGAGTTTCATCCTTGGTGTTAAATACAAAATCTAAAATGGCTACAGTGTAAATGGCCTGTAACTCGTAATTCCAAGGAGTTCTTTCTGCTTGCTCTTGTATGGGAAATGTACTGTAATAGACTGTCCGGTCCTTAAAATAGGTCTGTTTAGTTTTTTGTAGCTCTACTATGAATCGCTCACCCTTTTCACTGATACAATACAGGTCAAAAATCGCTTTGCGATCAACTTCGGTGGCTCCTAGCCGTTCGGTCCGGATATAGGTCAGATCAGTGATCCTTCCAGTTTCTCCTTTTAGTAACTCGTTTAGGAAATCGAGCAATAGATCCTTGTTGGGCTCTTCTCCAAAAAGTTTTTTGAAACCAAAATCGGTGAAGGGATTGATGTAGCGTTCTGACAAAGTGCTCATGTGGATAAAATACGACTTTAAGTCAAAACATCCTCAAGGAATATCTAAAGTGGTATTTCAGACCTATGCTAGAACATTTTTGTGGAGTTCCTTTAGAACGTAAACATGAATTCCCTTTTCTCCAACTCCACCCCATTCACAATAAGGGAGACCTCGTGCTTACCGGCATGATACACACGAGTGGTGATAGATTTGAAATGCTGTTTTCGTTCAATTGATGTAGTAGACTGTGCCGCATATTCCTTCTCGCTGATCTTGAATACCTTTTTAGAGAGTGAGCCATTGGCTTTTTGGTAATACACTCCGTATTCCAGACGAATTTTCGCGGCCCGCTTCGCGGTGTTTTCCAGATTGAAGGAAAATAATAATTCCTGACCGAGAACTACCCTAGGTGTATGTACTAAAAAATCAGTGAGGCGGATTTCATCAATAGACCCGAAGCCGAACAACTGCATGAGTTCGGCATTGCCTTGCTTAAGAAGGGTGCGCGAGGCATGCTTAACCACCCAGTCCGTTTCTGCGGATTTTCCAATCCATCGCTTGGCCGTATCGATCACTAGTTCCGGGTGGTCCTTGGCAATATCGTTCAGGTTGTTGGCTACGCTGCGGTGTACATACTCAGATTCGTCCGCCTTTAGGTTTTCCAAAATAGGCAGAATGGGAGAGGGGTCCTTTTTTAGTGCCGGCAGTGCCATAGCCCAAGGCAAACGGGGGCGACTTCCTTCCGTGGCCAACCGTCGCACGTGTAAATTGTCATGCTTGGACCAAACCAGCATTTGGGCTAGCATCGCCTCCGGATACCGGATGATGAACGGGCGCACGGCAAATTCGCAGCTGGTAAATTGGGTGATCTCCTCCATTGCCCTGCAGGCAACCTCTCGTTCTTCCAGCCCATAGCATTCTATGTAGTCCGGGAAGAACATATATTCCACGCTATGCTCTTTGAGCCCGTTTTTCTTTAGCTGAGCAATGCAATCCAAAATCAGTTGGGCACTCTCTTCAAATGCCTCAGGTAATTGCTTCTTAAGGCATTCCGTAATATGGCGCATCCGCTGCTTTAGTTCCCGTTGCTCCCAAGCCTCATCGTAGATGGCCTCCATGAAAATCGCAACCTGAAAGTTGGGGTATACCTCACCCATGGCTTGAGTAAAAAAGCCAAAGAACTGATCGTTATACAGATTTTTAAATAATTCCATCCTTGCTTAAGTATATCAGAAACAACCCTTATCCTACCCCTCACGAATTCAAAATGTAGACTTTTTCTGTGCACAGAAAAATCGCTCAATTTTTAACCCACTACATTTTAGGCTGAGCGGGCCGAAGGATATCTCTCTTTTTTGCCCCTACGGCCAAACCCACTAGCTTTGTGGCAGCTTTTAAACTGCTTCGATGGCTCACTATTCACAGATTTACTTTGATCTTGACGGCACCCTGTGCGATTCTTATCCCGGTATTGAGAAGGGCTTTTTAAACGCCCTGGAGCAGATGGGGGTAGGAGCGGTCACTGAAGCCGAGTTGAAAAAACTGATCGGTACTCCTCTGACTACCTCACTTTATACCTTTTTTCCAGGTGATGACCAGAAGGTGGCCCAAGGGGTAGCACTCTTTCGGGAGTATTATAAGGTAAAAGGCCTTTTCGAAAGTGTACTCTACCCAGGGGTGGCCGAGATGATTCCTCGGATAGCCCAAAATGCCCGCCTGTATCTGGCCACCAATAAGCCTACCCTGTATGCGAAGCAGATGCTAGCGCACCACGGTCTGGAATCTTACTTTACCGATGTACGTGGAGTAGCCCTGGAAGGCCCCAATACCTTCACTAAGTCTGGAGCTATTTTGGATTCTTGGGAAAAGGGTAACGCCATCATGGTGGGTGACAAGCCACAAGACATAAACGAAGGTAAAAAGGCGGGTATTGACTCCATGGGAGTACTGTACGGCTATGGCACCGAGGAGGAAGTACGCAGCGCTGCGCCTACCCACGTGGTGGCAGATATGGCCGAGATGACCAAAATTCTGATGGCCTGATCATGCAATTCTTGTATCAGTTAGGCATTCATCTGTACGGTATTCTAATTCGCATAGTAGCCCCTTTTGTGCCCAAGGCCAAAGAATGGGTAGTAGGCAGAAAGCAATGGCGGAATCAGGTATCGCTTGCAGCCGCCTCTCAAGCGCCGGTAGTTTGGATGCACTGCTCGTCAGTAGGGGAGTTTGAGGACAGCCGTGTGGTCTGGCAAGCCTTGCAGGAGCACTACACTGGAGCGCAATTTGTGCTTACGTTTTTTTCCTCATCGGGCTACAACCACTTGAAAGACAGGGGGGTAGCTGATACGGTGCTGTATTTGCCATTGGAT
This sequence comes from Cytophagales bacterium, assembly GCA_003454975.1. GTDB lineage: Bacteria > Bacteroidota > Bacteroidia > Cytophagales > Cyclobacteriaceae > DMST01. Next base: position 31,195 of record DMST01000081.1, read on the forward strand.
ACCAAAAAGAACGCCCATGCTTTCCTGGATCGGCTACAACCCAAGTTGGTCTTCTTTAGCCGCTCAGACCTCTGGGCCAACATGCTGGCCGAGGTGAAGGGTCGCCAGATTCCGCTGTATCTACTAGGATTGCGCCTGGAACGGGATAGCAAATTCCTCAACCGCTGGACGCGAGGCTTTTTCAAAGCCTGTTTTCAAAGCTTCACCCACATATATGCTCAGCATGAAATTACCCGCGAGATACTGTCCATGCACTTTGGCGTTTCGGAGGTAAGTGTGGTGGGCAATGCCAGAGTAGATCGTATTGCGCAGGCTTCAGAAGCCGCACCGCGGTACCCACGGGTGGCCGAATTTGTCGGTGATCATTTCTGTGTGATTCTGGGCAGTGGACTACCTACAGAGGAAAAAATGTTTCTCTCACTAGCGGAAGACCCTGCTTTGGCAAAGGTTCGTTGGCTGCTAGTTCCCCATGAAATAGAGCAGGAGTATCTGGACGCCAGAGCCCAGGATGAGCAAAAAACGGAGACGCTTTTCACCCTGAAAACTCCCCTCTTACCCACTCAGCGGGTGATGTGGGTAGATACCATCGGGCATTTGAAGCACCTGTATCAGTACGCCCATCTGGCAGTGGTGGGTGGTGGTTTTGACACTATTGGCATACACAGCATATTGGAGCCGGCCGTGTATGGTTTACCCATTTGGTTTGGCCCCAACCACCGCAATTACCCCGAGGCACTAGACCTCATGAGTCTCAACGGTGCCAGAGTATTCGAGAACCAAGACCAGTTACGAGAGGCTATCTTGTACCAATTGAAAAACGGAATGCCCGCAGGACTGAGTGAGCGGATATCCAGCTACGTGACGGAAAACACCGGAGCCAGCAAGCGTACGCTAGCGGAACTAATGGCACGCCATCCAAAGCTTTAGAACGATAAGCTTTAACCTAAAAAAACTTAGTTTTTTTTCCGCAAGGCGGGAAACCGCTCCTTGTTGCGTGCTACCAGCTCAGCCAGGTGAAAGTCTTCCTCGTAGTCTATATCCAAGCCTTCTATGTAGTGCATCTTGAATGGCTGGGGCTTGCGACCAATCCGGCTGTTGCCCGCTGTCAAAAAGGAGTTGCGGCTGAAGAGGAACAAATTGGAGTTCTCCATGTACACATCGGGTAGGTCTTGTGTTGGCAGCAGGATGTCGTTGCGATGGTTCATGGCTTGGTTGTTGGCATCGTACAAACGCTTTTTCAGCAGCTCAACACTGTAGAGGGAGTCCGCATCCGGTAGGGCCGCGTAATATTCAGCAATAGACCGCTGAATGGTCTCCTTGCTCAGCAACGGATTGGTGCAGTGTGTTTGTAGAAAATGCTCCGCTTGGGTGGCCTTCAAGTCCTCCGCAATAATGGTATTCATGGTAATGTGGTTGCCGAGCAGCGATGGCTGGCGTTCCATCACCCGCACTTTAGGTAGCTTGGCTGCTCCTTCCATCACGATGGGCGAATCCGTATTCACCAATATCTCGTCAATTTCCGGTACAGTACCCAGGGTGCGCAGAATGACTTGGTACAAAGGCTGGTCTACAAAGGGCTGGAAGTTTTTGTTGGGGAATCGTTCTGATTCGTGCTTGATCGGGACCAAGGCGGTCACCTTTTGTTTGGCTTCACTCACAGGTGGTAATCTTTATGAACTTACTTTTACCTCTTACGGATGAAAGCGCAAAGGTAGGGTAATTTTGAAGGATATTTCTTTCCTTTCTGGCATGCTCGGCTTTACCCATCCTTAGTTAGTAGTCGTTTTGAGAGTGTCCGTCTTTCCCGTAAAAAGATGGATTATGACCGGTAGTAGGTAGCGCTATTGAGCAGCAAACCCCAATGGATTTATCCTGCTTGTTTGCATTGATAAAGGGTGTTGTATTTGGCCGATGGGGAAGAGGTAACCGGTCCAAAATATGCCCCTTAGTCTGGAGGAATTTTGATAATAGCATGGTGATTTGCGGAGAATTGTTGTCTGAAGGAATCGGAGAACCTATTTTGTATCCAGAACCATCAAACACACCATTTATGGCCACTCTAAGTCGCAATAAAAACAGCAAAATCATCGGGGGCGTATGTTCAGGCTTGGCCCGCTACCTAGGTTGGGATACCACCTTGGTGCGGATCGTTTTCTTGGTACTGCTGTTCGGTTTTGGTACCGGGCTGCTCGCCTACATTATCCTCTGGATCGTAATGCCTGCTAAATAAAGCAGGCTTTTCTGGCTACTAAGCCAAAGCCATTTCCCGGTTGTACTTGTGCCGGTACTCCAAGGGAGTTAAGCCAGCATAGCGCTTGAATAGCGTGCGGAAGGTTTTATCGTCCTGGTAGCCGGTATTGTACATTACCTCATGAATGCTAAGGGGAGTAGCTTCCAGTTGCTTTTTGGCTACCTCAATCCGTACCCGCTGAATGTACTCTAGGGGCGTATTGTGGGTGGCCTTTTTGAAGCGGCGTATAAAATTGCGGGCGCTAGTAGCCGCCCGTTCTGCCAACTGTTCTACACTTATTTTTTCTCCGTAGTGGGCCTCTATGTAGGCCTGTGCTTCCTTCACGCCCTCATCTGAGTGGTCCTTTTGCCCATTGAAGATTACAAACTGATTCTGATCCAATCGGTCAAACTCAATCTCGGCCACTTTAGAACACCAAATGGCAGTTTCTCTGCCGTAATACTTCTCTACCAGATACAGCAATAGGTTCAAAAACGAATACGCCCCTCCGCTGCTATAGATACCATTGTCTTCACTGATTACCTTATCGGGTAGTAGTTCTACCTCAGGGTACATACTGCGAAAAGTATCGTGCGTGAGCCAATGCGTAGCACAGCCCTTTCCGTGCATAAGTCCGGTAGCTGCCAACAGAAAAGCACCCCGGCACAGGCTGGCTAGTTCGCTATCGTGCCGAATTCGTTGTTTCTTGATCCAGTCCACAAAAGGTGCGTTGAGGGCAATTTGCTTTTCCATATTCCCCACCAACCCCGGCACAATAATCAGATCTGTTTTCTCTATTTCCTCCAGGCTGCGGGTAGGTTCTACGGTGATGAATCGCTGGTAACGTACCGGTTTACGAGTGACACCCACCAGATCGATCTGGAATAGATTCTCTTGGGAAAACCCCTGCCTACGGTGGTAGCCATTGGCCATTTCAAAGAGACTCATGGACCCTATAACGGTATCTACAATGGCTGTGCCTTGGGGCACCAATATGCTAAGGTGTTTGCTCATACTAACAAATGTACGGGTTTAGGTTGTCTTATTCTACGCCTGTAGTTGTCGTAATTACACCCCTGAATGGTGGCAATAATGCCAGACCTTTGTCAGGTACTCATTCAGAAACACAAACAAAACGATTATGAATACGCAAGAAATTACCGTCGTTTATCAATGGAAAGCCAAGCCTGGCCAGGCCGAAACCCTTCAGAATATCTATGCTGAAGTCACCAAGCAAATGGAAGCCAACGAGCCGGGGTCCTTGCGGATGTCCTGCTTTTTTGATTCAGAGAAGGATACCTTAGTAGTCTATGACCTTTTTCAGGATGCTGGGGCTCTAGGGTTTCACCTGAGCACTACGGCTGCCGGGCATTTCCCCAGTTTGTTAGCGGTGGCCGTACCCGGCCCTTTTCTCTTCTGTGGTACCGTGCCCGCAGAGTTGCAACAGGCCGCCCTGGGTATGGGCTTAGACGCCACTTTTGCCCCCCGTCTATTTGGTTTTGCTCGCCTACCTCAATCCGAGGCCGTAGCATGATCTTGGCGTCTGGAACAACAGCCCCCTTCGGGCCCTTATTGGGTGAGGAGGGGGACTTTATTTCCTCACTATAGCAATAGGCAAGGATTAGGTTGCCAACTTAACTTCAGAACAAATCCTCTTTTCCAAAGGGTACTTTTTTCAAAATGGGTTCCTGATAATAATAGACAATTAAAACACAATTTTACATACAAACGATGAGTGATTTTTTGTCCTGTTTTTAGCGATTTCCTTTAAATCGGCACACGACAATCTAGGTTGAAAATAGTCACTTGTTTGTCCGAAATGCTGCCTTCGAGAGTTGAATTAAATGCTTTGGTGTGAAATATTACTTGGTCTGCTGCTTTCGTTTTTTGCCGGATAATTGTTGAGGTATTTCCCCAGATTACAATACAATTTTTATTGAAAAAAATAAAAACGCACTAATGAAAAGGTTCGCAATGACCCTCTTTTTCGGCGCTCTCACCGCCGTATTTATTCCGCAAGCTAATGCTAGTTTCGAAAGCGAAGCTTCCTCTTGGCCCTGCCAATGGTCCGGTGGTTTTTGGCCAGGTATCCAACAATACGAATGCCCTAGCAACTGCCAAGGTACGGTTATCACCTTTCGTTCGGCACAGCTTGCTTCTAGCTATAGCTGGTCGGTATCACCAGGATCAACGATTGTGAGTGGGCAAGGCACCCGGACGATTCAGGTACAAACGCCCAGTACCGGTGGTACTTTCCTTACGTTGGTAGCGGGGGGGAGCACTTACAATACCCTGGCGGTATTTGCCGATTGTTATTGATTTTGGGTAGCTGCCCTATAGAAAAGCCGACCTGAGATCATCAGGTCGGCTTTTGTATTCCCTTGTATCAATACGGTAAGTTCGATGGCCAGTTCAGGCAGTCTTTTCTACTGAGTCGGTACAACAGCCGTCCTCGTCGCAATAGCAATACCGCGTATTGTATATGTGGAGAACGATGAGGCTAACCGTGGGCAAATAAATCCATGCTTCGGCCAAGTGGAAAGCCTCTGCTTTCTCGTTGAGAAGGATTAAGGCTAGGAGGAGCCAGCTGGCAGATAAGGCCCACTTCATCCAATTCTTAGACGTTTTCCTAACCGCCCAGACCACGGCGGCTAAGGAAACGGCCAACAAGGTAATATCAATCAGCCCCCACCAAGCAGGCCCTTCGGCATGGTGAGCACCTGCATGGGCAACAAAAAGTAAGGGGGTTGCCAAGCAATGGATAAGGCAGAGACCGCTGGCTATGGCTCCCAGCGTATCAGATTTACGCTGTGTCTGTAGTATCGGTGTGTTAAACATCGGTATTTTCGAGAGTAGAGCGCTTTCTTAGGCATTGACTGAGCAGTTGCTCTATGCCATCGCGCTTTAATTTTTTACCAATAAATACAAATACACTTTGTCTTTTATCTCCTTCGGGCCAAGTGCCTTTAGCCTCCACGTCTAACCGCTTGCCTACGGACTGTACCAAATACCGTTCGTTGGTAGTGCCTGGCGAAACCAAAGCTTTGATACGGTACACTCCGGACTGTACCATGAGGTATACGAACAATTGTTGCTCCAGCATATCTAGGTCAAAGGGCTGGTCGAAGTGGAAAGAATGGGAGATGATTTCTTCCGTGTGGTGATGATGGTGGTGAGAGTGTGGTTTGGCCACTGGGAATTCGGTTTCTGTTCCCACGGCGTGTGCATGGCCATCAGCAGGTAGCAACAAGGCCTCAAGGGGAGACTCTTGGGTTTGGGCTTCTATGACCGGAAAAGAACCTTTGCTCCCGGCAAGGATTCTGGCTAAAGGATTTAACTGTTTCAACCGGGCAGTCAGCTCCTCAACGTAATCAGGAGATACCAGATCCGTTTTGTTGATCAGCAGTACATCGCTGTAGGCTACCTGGTTTTTAGCTTCTTCCGTTTCCTTTAAGTGATCCTCTATCAGCTCAGCATCCACCAAACAAATGACCGCTTGCAGCGGAAAGTGCTCTTTGATAAGCGGATGAGATACAAAGGGTTGCGCCAGGCCGGTAGGATCTGCGACTCCGGTAGCCTCAATGATGATCTCATCGAAATCATCCCGTCGATCAAACAGGTCGTTTAGAATATCGTACAGGTTGTCGTTAAGTGTGCAGCACAGACAACCGTTGTTCAGTTCTACAATGGTCTCTTCCGGGCGCACCACCAGCTCACTGTCAATCCCCTGCTCGCCAAACTCGTTCTCAATGATAGCATAGCGTATCCCTTGGTTTTGCTGCAGGAGGTGATTGAGGAGGGTGGTTTTTCCTGCACCTAAGAAGCCAGTAAGGATGGTTACTGGTTTTTGTGCCAGGTTCATCATACGTAGACGGTTTGTTTTACCCAACGGTCCCGTTGCCGTTGGTTGTTGCTTAAGTGGAAATGATGGTTGTTGGAATTTAGTTCGTGAAAACCACCCAAAATGCAATAGAGTTGCAAAACTACGTTACAACATGCAAAATGCAAGGGAGATGCATACGTGTTATGTAGCCACTTTCAGCCTATCTTCTAATTATCAAAGGATAGAGTCATCCATGACAATAAGGATGTAAATTGCTTTAGCACAACAACTCAGCGAAGACATACATGAAGGAAATTGACATTACTTCACCCTCTGAGATACTATCGGCTACGCTGTATGAAGCTGACAAGGCCGATGCTGTGCTGGTGCTGGCTTCGGCCACGGGGGTGAAGCAAGGTTTCTACCGGAAGTTTGCCCAGTTTCTTACCGAAAAGGGAATTACGGTCATCACGTTTGACTACTGCGGAATCGGTTAGTCCTTGAAAAAGCCGATCCGTTCGCTAACCAACTAGGCCGCCGACTGGGGCCGGCACGATCTGGAAAGTGTGCTGCAATATGTGCTTTCCAATTACCCTGATACCCAAAAGTGCCTGCTAGGGCATAGCATTGGGGGACAATTGGTAGGCTTGGCGCCTTCCGCAACCCAGATGGACAAGATTGTGCTGGTAGCGGCCCAGTCAGGTAACTGGCGGTTTTGGGAGGGGCGGGCTAAGGCGAGAATGTGGTTTAACTGGTACGTGCTTTTCCCGGTACTACTAGGGCTGTTTGGTTACCTCCCCTCAAAGCGGTTTAGCGGTATGGAGAACCTACCCAAGCACGTAGCCAACCAATGGCGTTCTTGGGGAAAGCACCGCGAGTACCTGATGAGCGATCCTACGCTGGGCGAAACGTATTTCGGGGAAATCACCACCCCAATCACGGCCTTTAGCATTGATGATGATGACTTTGCTCCTAAAATAGCGGCCGACTGGATGACGGCGCAATACAGCCGCGCGGACAAGAAATCTGTTCACCTGCGCCCCAGCGACTTTGAGACTCATGCCATTGGGCACTTCGGGATATTTAAGGACAAGTTTAAGGGCTCGATTTGGACTAAGCTCTTAGGAGCATTACAATCATAGCTTTTGGCATTCCCAAAGAAGGGCTTGAGAAAAATCGTGGTCTATGGCCAGAAATTCGGGTATAGGGTCACGGGAAACGATGGTTTTATCAGTTTTTCGATTGGTCTGTTGAGAAAGAATGGACAAATACTGACCGGTACTTTTTCCTACCATGAAAATTTGGTTAAAAATTTTGACATAACGGGTAAGCCGAAAAGCTGGCAGGTATTCCAAAGAATAAAGGCTACGCCTGATACTATTCGGCAAGTCATCGAATATGGATTGGGGCAAGGTTGGGATCCTCACACTAAAACAGGGGAATTTTCACTAGGTAAGGTGGATGATAATATTCTTTTGAATCTCAATAAGGAGATCGTATTTCCTGAGCTTACCTTAAACCAGGTAGCGCTTTGCTTTGCTAAGGTCGGCACCGGGCATGTTCTCACGGTAGCCAAGGCCCCTTTCAGAGGCGTAGGGGAAGTGTATCAAGTGTTTGATTCCTTATCATTAGCCATGGATTTTGCCAGAGAGCAAGTGAAGGCTCATCCTGAAATCGAATGTTGGATCTCAAGTGAGAAGGATAAAGCGACCTACTACGTAAGCGCTCAGGAGGAGAAAAGCCTTGAGTAATAAGAAAGGCCGCTCCATGCCGGGGCAGCCTTTGCTGATTCGAGTCAAATGAAATAATGAAAGTGCATTAGTCCATGGCGTCTCATTCGATTATTCGGAGTGGTGATGGATATTACCCTTGATCAGTCTTCTAATTCGGAAAGGTCAATTTTGCGCAGGGCGGGCCTGCCAAAGTCAACGATGTACAGTAGTTGGTTTTCTTCATCAACCGTAATTCCGTTGGGATTGCGAAAAGTAGATTCCAACAGTGGGCCGTCTTTCTGCCCGGCAGCCCCGGTTCCGGCAAAGTGCTCTACTTCGCCCGCCATACTCACCCTAAAAATCTTTTGATCGCCTATCCCAGTGCCGTACACATATCCGTCGTAGTAGATGATGTAGCCCAGGGCAAAGTTGGTGGCTAGACCTTCGATGTGGGCCAGTTCACTAACCTCGCCGCTAGGCGAAATCGAATAGATCCGACCGTTGTTGTAGTTGCCTACCAGGAGATTACCACTATCGTCAAAGTCTACTCCTACGCCCCCGGCCAACCGTGAGTCCTGCGCAAAAACCGATACTGTACCGTCCACCGCAATCTTATTCACCAGACCTTGATTGTAGTTGGTGACATACAAGTCACCGCTCTCGCCTACAGTAAGTCCGGAAGGAAAACCAGTGAGGGTAGCCACTTCGTTTTTAGTGCCATCGGTATTCACCCGGGTTACCTTTAAGCCATTGACCACGTACAGGATGCCTTCAGCGGTCATGTAATTGCCTAGCGGGTTGGTCAGGTCTGCTGCGTAGGTAGTCACCGTACCTTCGGGCGTTATTTTCAACACCGTAGTACCATCTCCGTTGCCATAATTGCTGACGTAGATATTGCCTGCGGCATCGGTGGTGAGTCCGTCATTGGCCGAAAAACCATCCGCAACCGTAGTCACGGTAAGTTGAATGGACTCATCAACCAGCATGAATTCTGCCGAGGGCTGAGAAGGAATGAAGATCGTGTTTTCTTCATACGTGGCCACGCTAATGATCCATACCTGATAGCCGATGCTATCCTGGATGGCATTGCCTAGTACATCATTTAGGGTGCTGGTGAGCACTTGCTCGTACGTAGTGCCAATATTGGCCACCTGCACATACCGATTGGCAGGTAGTCCCTCGGCCATGGCTTCCAAGGAATCTGCTTCCAATTGAGCTGGCGCGACCACAATGCGATAACTTTCTACAGAAACCGATGCATTGGCTCCGGTAAATACCACTTCAATGTCTGCGGCATTGTTGTGGTCTCCTATGTCCGTCACCTGGGTGATGGTCGCCTGATAGGGTACAATGTCTTCGGGTAGCTGGGGCGTAATGGCCCCTCCGTTGCAAGCTACCATGGTTACCGTAAGGCCCGCCAGAATGCCGAGCCAAAGGGGTACTACGTTGGGTGTTTTTAGGGAATTCATGCGTCGTTTCAAAAAAATGATCGAACGCAAATAGTACTCTTATCCTTTAGAAAGCGTGTTTTTGGGTACAGTCGTACCCCTTTCTTGCAAAAATGTGAGGGTAGTTCTGGCCTACACTGCCGATGCTAACGGTTGGGTTCGGGCTTTGATGTACTGGCTGGGGGTATCGCCCATTTCTTGGCGGAAGGCCTTGTTGAACGTAGATTTTGTATTGAACCCAACTTCAATTGCCATGCCCAATACTGTTTTAGTTTCGTGTTCCCCTGCAGCCACTTTGTCCAAAAACTCTCGTATGCGGAACCCATTTACGAAGGCATAGAAGTTTTGCTGGTATACCTCATTCAGTAGCCACGATACATTGTTGGTCGATTCGCTCAACATCTCCGACAAATCCTGCAAGGTGAGGTCGTTGGTTCGGTACACCCTTTTCTCCTTCATCAGCTCTTCCAAAGCTTCCTTGAGTTCCGCCTGGCGTGTGGGCTTAATCCTGTCCACCCCTTTTGCGGTAGCTTTAGATTCCTCAGTGCCCAGGGGCACCTCTCTATTGGCAGGCAATCGAAACAACTCGGGTTGCTTCAAACTAAAATACCCCACCACATATACCGCTAAGGAAAGCACCACCCAAATCGTGTTGTAGTTCACAATTTTTGACCAAGAATGGAATACATATTCGTTGATGGTGCTGGCCGTCCATATGAGTACGCATACACCGAGTGCTCCTAAAAAGTAAACCAGAAAAGAGACCTTTTGCGGACTACTCAAATGTTTCTTTTCTTGGTTTTTATACCGTCTCAAGAGTACGAAGCAGTGGCTTATATAGGCTAGATTGAGGGCGATTCCGGTAAAGGAAATTACCATGAAATGCCAGTAAAACATCCAATTCGTTAAACGCCAATTATACTCCGCTTTGGACATGGTGAAGGTGTAAACCACGAATATCCCGAAGGCCAGTGCTGGCAAAAAGTGAATCGGATGTAATCTTTCTCTCTTTCCCTCTGTATGGAACAACGCTCTTCGGGTATACCACCAGATGAGTGGGCCAAACAAGAAAATCACCATGTCAGGAATCAGGGTAAGCTGGTTCATCCAATGGCTGGGAATGCGAAAAAACAACAGTCTGCCCGCAAGCATAGCGGCTGAGAGGAACAGAATGCCCGATAGCACCTTATTGGCCGACACATTACCGCGATGGATGTTTCTCAGCACCAAAGCCAGCAGCAATCCCTGCAGGATTCCGGGAATCAGCAATAAGTCAATCCATTGAAAAGTAATCATATCTGATGCGGGCTATTCCTCTGTCTTCAAGATAACAAGGACAGTCCAGTATTCCACCGCATACGATTGTGGGTAGAGTTCCACTCCTTAAGGGCCCTATCAATGCGGACGGTTCAATTGATATTAGTAGATGCTGGGAGGGGGACAGCATTTTTGATGGGTTCCTATCGGTTTTACTAGGAACTGGGTCTTGTCTTTATCCCCACTTTGGGTATTTTTTGTAGCCGTTTGTATGATGACATTCCCGTTCAAAATTATCGCCCTTACCCTACTTTTTCCATTAGCAGTCTTAGGTCAACCCTCCTTGACGCCCGCGCAACTTGAAGAGGACTACACCCTTTTCAAGGATATTTTAGCCTTAGGGCATCCCAGTCTGTATGCTTACACCTCCCCAGTAGAGTGGGACAGTATCTATGATGCTTTTGAAGAGGTAACGTTGCCCACCCTCCTGCATTCCGATGCGCTGTTTCGGTCCCTTTCTGGCTTAGCGGATCATGCGAAGGATGGACATTTGAGTGTCATCCATCCAACCACGGATACCGTTCCCAATATGTTTCCAGTGCTTTTGAAGATCATCGAGGGAAAGCTATACACAGATACGGATGACTTTAGCATTCCCCTGGGTGCTGAGGTGCTGGCTATCGATGGTGTCTCCAGCGAGCAACTACTGAAGCAACTGCTGAAATATGCCCCTACGGATGGGTATGCAATCACCAAGAAGTACCGTCAGGTGGAACGGGAGTTTGGCATTCTGCATTACTATGAGTTCGGATCCCGCTCCAGCTACTCGGTGCAATACCGGATGGCGGACAGAGGGGCTGAAGTACGGAATGTAGCAGCGCAGTCCTTTGAAAGCATCGGGAATCGGTTCCCCCTGCGAAACTCTCATTTTGCGGCCTATCACGGCCAGCCAGACCAGCTTGCGCATGTCCGCCGTATGAGGGAACCCTGGCCGTTCGTTACGTACATTGATTCTCTGAGTTCGGCCATTCTTACGGTGAATTCCTTTGGGCTGGATCCTCGAGATTTCAAATCGAGGTTAGTTGAACTATTCAAAGAGCTTAAGAAGAATAGGGTGAAGAACTTGATCATCGACGTTCGGCAAAATGCCGGGGGCTACCGGGTCAATGCCATTACCCTGTTCTCCTTTCTGACTAACGAGCCCTTCCGACAAAGAATATCCGAAAGTGCCATTACGGACCAGCTGCCGCGGCAAGAACATCTGATCCATGCTATGTCTGATTACTCCGATTTTTTTGACATGTATTTCGGCGAGGCAAAACAGGAAGATGGCCGCTGGGTATTGACTAATGATCATGCACAAGCGGAGATGTTGCCTCAAAAGAAACCCTTCCGAGGAGCGGTATTTGTATTGATAGGAGGCAACACGTTTTCGGCGGCGTCGGCCTTTGCGCTGAACGCCAAAAATGCCCCCCACATAACACTGGTGGGTGAAGAAACCGGCGGTGGATACTACTTCCACACGGGGCAGTATCCTGCTATGTATGAACTACCTCATTCCAAAATACGGGTACGCATGTCTTTCGTTAGGGTGGATAAATTCGTGCAAGATACTACAGTACCCCAAGGCAGCGGTATTTTACCAGACCATAAGGTATCCTTGACGGTGAAGGATTTGATGGCGGGTACGGATAGCCAATTGGACTATGTTTTGAATATGATAAATAGAGACCAATAGGTGGGTATTTCCATTAGAATATTGGAAGTAGGGGATGTAGCTCTTTTCCGTGAGTTGCGGCTCAAGAGCCTTCGAGAGGCTCCTTTTGCCTTTAGCTCAAGCTTTGATGACGAAAAGGATAAGTCTAGGGAAGCATTTCTGGATGAACTACAGGTCCTGGGAAATCCACCAGAATGGTTTGTGCTGGGAGCCTTTCAGGAGGCTGATCAGCTGATTGGGTTTGTGAAATTCCGTCGGGATTTGCGCTCCAAGGCACGCCATAAGTCCATGGTACATGCCATGTATACTGACCCAACCTACAGAGGGCAAGGTGTGGGCAAACGGCTGATGGACGATCTGCTGCAACGGGTGCGCCACCTGAATGGGTTGGAGCAAATTCACCTGTGGGTATTGCATGCAGACACCTCTGCGGCAGACTTTTATAGAAAATGCGGTTTCGTAAGCCAAGGGCCTGTAGTGAAGAAGGACTTGAAGATAGAGGGGCGCTATGTGGATGCAGAGTACATGGTGATGCATTTGGGAAGCGAATTGACTTAGATGGATACAAACCTTTGGGGCATGGAAAAAACCAAATTCAAAGCATGGATAAAATCACACTTCCCGCGAGTGGAGGATTCCATGCTGGATGTTTTTATCAATCATGCACAATGGGTGCAATATCCGAAAGGAACGCAGCTAATAGCGGAGGGGAATAGGCATCCCTATTCCTATTTTTTGATCAAAGGCTCGGTGAAATCTTTCTATCTGAAAGACGGTAAGTCCGTGTGCCTGTGGTTTGCGTTTGAAAATGAATTGGTGGGTACCCTCAAGGCTATGGAAGGGGCTCCCTCCCGAGAAACGGTTGAGCTGCTGGAGGACTCCGAGTTTATTCGCTTGAATAACGAAACCCTATTGCGACTGGCTGAAAAGGATTTGGCTTTTAGCCACCTGGTTTCCCAATTAATTTTGGAACACGCTGACTTTTTGGAAGAAAGGCTATACCAGCTACAGTTTATGACGAGCAAAGAGCGGTACGAAGCGCTGCTGAAATTGGCTCCTGAGGTATTGCAAAAGGTCTCACTTACCGACATAGCTTCTTACCTGGGAGTAAGCCGGGAAACCCTCAGTAGAATTCGGTCTCAAAAATAGCTTTGTGACATTTGTCAAATGAATTCCTAGGGGCGCCTCCGAATTTTGCCACGGTAAAATTTAGAGAATCGTCAACGCATGAGAATTCAACGTACAGTATATCTGCTCACCGTTTGTTTATTGAGTGTAAGCCTTTCGGGATGTTTCCCTTGGGCCTCTCGGGCCTACAAAAATCTGCCGGAGGAAACGGCCTTGGACCGCACGTATGCCTTTGAGGGGAAAGTAATTGTAGTAGGGGCAGGTACCTCAGGACTGGCTGCAGCCAGAGTTTTGGAGCAGAATGGTGTCGATTATCAAGTCTTAGAGGCCACAGATCGGTATGGGGGACGACTGAAGAAAATTACCGGACTGGCGGATTTTCCCATTGACCTAGGTGCCGAGTGGATCCACAACATGCCCGGTATCTTAAATAAGCTCAAGGGAAAAGCTGGGGAAGAGCCGGATGAGGAGTTGATCCCTTGGCATTTGGAAGATTCCTATCGCTGGGATGGAGCAAAATACAAGGCTATTCCCCAGTGGTATCGAGACGCCTTCTTTGCGTTTATGCCGGAGCAAAAGTTTAAGAACTCTACTTGGTACGATTTTATTGATGTGAATTTTGCACAGGAAGTAAAGCAAAATATTGTCTTCAATGCTCCGGTATCTGGGATTGACTACACAGGTGATCAGGTACGCGTGACCACAAAAAACGGGGATGTCTACACCGCAGACAAAGTGCTGGTCACGGTGCCTATGGGAGTGCTCAAAGCCAATTACATTGACTTTGTACCCGCCCTCAGTACTGCTAAGCAGGAGGCTATTGAATCAGTACAGTTCCTTCCTGGATTTAAACTGCTGATGAAGTTCGAAGAAAAGTATTACCCGGATATCGTGGTGTGTGAGGTGGAAGTGGGGGAGAAATCCTTCTATGATGTGGCCTTCAAAAAAGAAGCCGAGTCGAATGTTTTGGGGCTATTGGTTACAGGGCCAACTGCGGAGTCTTATTACCAGTTGGGCTCTAAAGAGGCGATGCTTTCAGCAGCGCTAGAGGAGCTCGATCAGATTTTTGATGGCAAGGCCACCGAGCATTTCACCGGAGAATATGTTTTGGAGAACTGGGGACAAAGTGAATTTACCCGCGGTACCTGGGTAGAGAACTTCCGCTTTGAAAAATCAGTAACGGAAACTCTAAATCAACCCCTGGAAAAGAAGGTCTACTTTGCCGGAGAAGCTTATGATGTGTACAAAACTATGGGGGTACCCGGCGCTATCCTTTCGGGGTTTTATGCCATCGATAGGCTGCTGACGAATCAGGAATAGGGGCCTATGCCCCTTCGCCAATCCATCGATTAGCAGTAGCACTCAGAGCACTTTCGATGGCTTTTTGCAGAATATCCGGCTCACTGCCCGGCCCTACAGCTAGCAGTTTGGCCCCGGTAGTGGGTTCGCCATAGAAGGGGCGGTGAGTCACGGTGCCGTCCGGCGTGCGCTCGAAGTAAGTGTAGTTCAAGTTTTCCCCTATTTGCGTACAGCCTTTCACCCGCAAAATGCTCTTGGGCAGAGCCTGGCAAATATCTTCGATACAGTTCAGGTCCGGGAGGTTCGGCAGATCCGTGGAGGCAGAGGCCCAATGG
>DMST01000391.1 GCA_003454975.1 Cytophagales bacterium
CCTGGGCCGCCGTTAGGTGTCGCCAGTAAGCATTGAAGGGGTCCTGCTGGTATTCTTGCCAGGCCTGCTGCTCGGTCTGGCCGTGGGTAGGGGAGTTGATGTGGTCTTGGGCTCCCACCATCAGCTTTTGGATACCCGGTATGCCGTATACGCCCTGGAAGAAGTACGTTTTAGAAATCACCTGCTGCATGCTGCGGCCGCTGCCAAAGCTGAACAGTTCTTCCAGATGGGCCAGCTGCGCCAGGAAGTCGGCCATGGTTTGCTCCATCAGCGCCAGGTATCCTTTTAGCTGCTTCACCTTGCCGCGCACCGCTGGGTCGTCCATCCCAAATTCGCTGGCGTTGGTCAGGTTGTAGATGCTGGGCAGTTGGTATTGCATGGAGTAGTAGTCCTGCAAGTCGTAATAGTTGCCCGAGATTTTCTCCGGAAATAGCTGCCCCTCGGCAGACAGGGCGGGCATCAACCGTTCCAGGTAATACCCAATTTTGGAGACGTTCAGCTTGCCTACGGGGGCGTCGTTCTGTGTGAACGATACTTTGCAATACAGCTCGTGCCAGGTAAACAGGGGGATCTTTTTTACCGAAACTTCCTCTACAGGCGGCTCGGGTTCTTCCCGTGGCGGAGGGTTGGCCTCGGTACTCGCAGTTGAATCCGTGACGGCACTTACTAACTCCTTACATGTAGTTTCCTGTACGGGTTTATAGATGAGGTTCTGTACCCGGTTGGTACCGTCCAGATTCAGGATCAATGATTCCAACTCATACCCTTGAATGTCCACCAGGCTTTTGGGCTCTGGTGAGTTGGCGCTTGTTAGGTATCCCCGGCTTACCTTGGGGCCGGAGAAGATCATTTCGGTAGAATATCCGGCGGACTGGTGCTCGGGCAAGGTGTGCCACTCCGGGAAGGGAGACACAAAGTGGTTGAGCGCAAACAGCAGCCGGGCGGCGTAGGCTTCGGGAATTACCTCCGGTTCTAGCCCAATGGTGACCGAGAACTCAGGAATTACGGTGGGGTACGCGGTAGGCGGGTGGAAGTGCTGGGCTACGTTGCTGTACTTATGCAGTACCTGCTGCACGCTCTGGAAAACCGGTGACATGGCGTTGGGCAGCGATGTCGGCGCTGGGCCCATCATGTCGGGCATGGTTTCCACCGTTACCGCTACTCCGGGCAGGTCCACCTGTGGAGGGGCAGCATCTTGCCATTCCAGGGAAACATTTTTGATCAGAATGACCTCGTTGAGCAGTACCGTGCGGAAGTCTTCCAGCGTGATGGGGTTGGTGGTGAGGGCCTCTTGCGGCGGCACAAACTGGTCGTCGTAGGCGATTTTACCGTCCGAACGGGCCAGCAGATCCTGCATGGGCAGGTCGGCCTTAATGCCCAGCTCGGTAAGGGCGTACACCAGATTTTGTAGTAGCGTGATGCCTGGGTCGGAGGCGTTGTAGTTGGTCCATACTTCGCCCGAATACTTGGCTACGTGGCCGATGGCTTGCTCCATCAGCGCGGCATAGTCGATGCCCAGCGGCAGCGCCTCTTCGCGATTGATGACCGGTAGTGGCTTCGTAGTACTCATGGCAGTATGCTGATTTTTTGGGTGAGCGATGGTACTACCAAATAGGCTGCCGAACCGGGATCCAGTTCTTCGCGCAGTTGTTTTCGTGGATCATCTTCCAGGTAAATGGTGGTTTCAAAATTGAGCACCGATTTTACCTTGGGTTGCTTTTTCAGGAAAGCGTAGATCACGCCCTTGGTCCAGGTTTTGGGTTGTTGACCGGCGTAGGGGTTGTCTTTAATCCAGGGGCTGAGGAAAAGCATCAACTCGGCTACCAGGGCATCAATGGCACCCAGAGGTTGGTCTCCGTCTTCAAATTTGATAATCGCCGTTACCGTGAGGTAGGCATACAGCGGATTGTACACTTGTATGGTTTGCCCGGGAGGCGTAAGCGGTTTCAGGTAGTTGAGCGTGTCCAACATCAGGCGCGCAGTGGCTCGGGGGCGGTAGCGGTCGCTGCTCGTAGTCAGGGTAAAGGGTATTACCGTCATGTGTACCAGTCGCGGCTTACGTTCGGTGTTCCAGCATACCGTTTCCGTCCCGTTTTTGGTGCAAGGGCTGGGTTGGTCGCTGTATTCGTTGGTCGCCGCTAGCTGGAACAACTGAGGGAATTCCTCCAACGCCAGCGATTCATAATCTTGCAAACGGGAAGCCCGGCCTTTGTTTTGCAACCGCCACGCGGTAGACTGCCAGAATTCTGCTTCGGTTTGGTCGGCCCGGCCTACCAGCGAGGTCAGGGGCTGCGTAATGGTTTCCAGCTCTTCCATCACTACCACGGTTTGGGTGATGGTTTCGGGCAGCAGTGAGGGCATACCCGCCAGGGTATTGGTTACCCGGGTTGCGTTGGTGGCCAGGTAGCCCAGCCGCACTTTGATGTCATGGAGGGCATCCACGGTTACCACATCGCCCTCTTTGGTGCTGGGTGGCATTATCCGTAGCCATATCGTAGGTTGTTCGCCCGGGTAGGCCACCTGAGCGAAATCCGGTTGGGTATCGGCGGGCAGAATAAACTGGATGATGCCCGACTGCAACAGGCCGGAGGTGCCATCCTCTTTCAGTGGCAGATCTTTCCAGGTTCCATCGGTACTGGGGTATTGAATCTGCTGATTGGTGGTGGTATTGCTCTTCAGCGTTTGTACCGGGTTCTCTACCACCAGCAGGAGGGTAAGCAGTTGTTCCAGCTGGGTTTGGGCCAGTCCTATGTAGGCGTAGCCTTCTTCGCCAAAGTAGGGGAGCCAGGTGGCCGTTTGTGGGTCGGCTACCTGCCACGTAGTCCAGGGGCCTTGGTGATAAAGCTGAATGCCTTCGGGGTTAGAATTCTCAAAACTCCACGTGTTCGTGCTTTGGTATTCCAGGGTGAAGTTTTTGGCTTTGGGAGCCAGCGGAGTGGCGGGTTGGGGTTCCAGGCAGATGATGGAACTGTAGGCCTCCCGTACCAGCACAATCAGTTTATTTACATTGGTATCCAGTGTTTCCGAAATCGCCGCTAGGTCTGACCTTAGCTTGTCCCAAGCACTATTTACTACCGTTTGAATGTCATTTTTTAGCGTACTCCAATCCATAGAGAGGCTACTGCCCTCTATGTCGCTTTTTAGGTTGGTCAGATCCTGTTTCAGGTCCGTCATGGTGGCGTTGGAGGTGGGCTGGGCAGCGGTTACCAAGGCCGTGAACCTATTTTGAATGGTCGTTAGCTGGTTTTTATACGCCGTTTCAATTTTGTCTATGATCTCATTTTTGGTGGCATCAGGGATGGTATACGGTTCAGGCGTGGGTGTGCTTTCTCCCTCGCCTGCATTGGCATTTCCTTCACCTTCTGAAGTGGGGGCGTCGGTGTTGTCTCCTGCACCGGATAGGTCCAGCGTAGCCACGTAAGCATCTACCGAGGCCGTAATGATCGATTCAATATCGTCATATACCCCCGTGGCCCAGGTCTTGCTATCTGAGTTCAGGGTTTCGAAGTAATCGTCGATAGAGGTTTGCAGCGCCGTGAGGGCTGCTTTGGATTCCTCCTCATCGTAGTTGTCGATCTTTTCGATCATGCTATCGATGGAGGCGGTCCAAGGTTTTTTGGCGTCGGCGAATTTTGTGTCTAGCGTAGGGCTAAAGGCATCAATCTTGGTGTTGATATCCGCCAGCAGTGCATCCCGCGAGGTATTATCAGGAAACCCATCGATGCTATCCAGGGAGTCCTGCGCTGCTTTAATGGCGTCCTTGATGGGCTGAGCCACGGCTATGGATTCGGAGTCCAGCGAGGTGGTATCCAGTAGGTTTTCCAGACTACAGATAGTAGGTGGTTTGTTGTTCACCGCCGCGTACATGGTGCGGGCGGTGTTCACATTGGTCACCTCGTTCACTACCCGGGGGTAGTCTTCCTTGCCAAAGCCTTGCACTGGATTGGCCAGGGTCATCCGCATAAAGCCTTGCACCGTGCCGGGCTTGTATTCTTCTATTACCGGTTGGTCTGGGTTGTAGGCGTTTTGCCCGGCCAGATTTACTTCAATGGTCCAGGGGCCCTCATGCAGCGCCGTTTCTTTTCCAAACGCCTCTTTGGGCGTCAGGGGTTTGCCGTTGTCCCCGTTAGTTTGGTCTCCCGTTCCTGGAGTATCGGCTTTGTTACTCAGTACATTGTTAAACAGCCCGGTATAGGTAAGGTCTAGGTCAGTATCGGATAGCGGCAACGCGCTGCCCCATTCGCCCTGCTTGAGCACTTCTGCTTGCGCCTGAAATACCTGATTGAGGTAATACGGGGCTATTTGTGGTTTGTCGTCACTATCAGCCGTGGCCTGCTTTAGGGGGTGCAGGTTGTACGATAGGTAATACCGGAAGTAGCTCTTGGTTAAGGGCAATTCGTCCCAGTTCACCGTCATCTTTACCTTCTGCAAGGGCTTGCAGAACAATTCTTGCCCTCCCAAATACCAATGGCTGTTTTTCAGTGGTTGTGCACCAAAGGGTAGGAAGGGTTTGGTAGGATCTACCGCTCCGTCATCGTTTTGCATCACGAAATTTTGAAAATCCTTCGCGTCCGTATCAATGGTTAGGTTAGACATTTTCAGCAACCGGAGGATGGGGTAGAACCGCTGCCCGTAGCTTTCATCATCGTTTGATTGCTGCCCCGTTAGCTGCATGCGGAAGATGGGCCAGGTGCTGTCATACCCTGGGCCGTGTACTTCGGCATTGTAGGGCGCCGTAGCCGGATGGTTGATGTCTAGCGCAAAGCTCAACACCAGCGTCACGGTCAGCGTATTTTCCGAACTCGTGGCCTTGATACTCGATGCTTCGGTGCTCAGCTCCAGGGGTTGCCAGGCCTCCGCCGTGGTGATGTCCATATCGAATAAGGAAAGCACCGAGGCATTGTTCAGCTTGGAGGTATTGGGCAAGTCGGCTTCTTGCGTAACCTTCAGCGTTAAGGAGAGTGTGAGGGTTCGTGTGCCGCTAGTGAGTAGCAAATCGGGGGCTGATACTGACCAGCCCAGGGTAGTGTCGGTTTCGGTGAGGGGGCCTTGTTGGTCGGCGCCCAGCGGTTGACCAAAGGTAGGCCAATAGCT
>DMST01000533.1:0-248 GCA_003454975.1 Cytophagales bacterium
GGCTCAGCCCCCGGCCAACCTGCCCGAAGCCATCATTCTCATCAGCCCGGTGGCCGTTTTCGGGCAGGACAAGGGAGAGCACATTGCTGAGAAAAGTGAGTTGGAAGCCAAAGATCCTTATGGGCTTAGCAAGCAGGCTGCCGAAGAGCTGACACGGATCTGGTCTCGGAACCACCAGGTGCCTGCTGCTATTCTGCGTTTGCCGCTCATTGCCGGGCCGGACGCTCCGGGCAATCTGGGGGCGATGG
>DMST01000533.1:292-2475 GCA_003454975.1 Cytophagales bacterium
TACGCTTCTTTCAACTGGCCGAAGGGAAAGCGCGCCGTAGTGTGGTATTGGCCCAAGACGTAGCCGAAGCCCTCACGGTGGTAGCCAAGTTCCCCGGTACTTACACACTCACCGATGGGCAGCATCCGTCTTTTGCCGAACTGTCCAAGGTCATTAGCGAAGTGAAGCAATACAAGCCGCCGCGCAATCTGCCTACTCCCGTTGCCATGGGGGCGGGTTTGGCGGGAAGTACCCTGGAGGCTGCTTTGCGCCGGCGAATGCCTTTCTCTTGGGGTACTTACCGGAAGATGACGCAAACGCTCACCTTCTCGGATGCACATGCCCGGGAGGTGTGGAACTGGGCTCCAAGATCCGTTACCGAACATCCTGAATTCTGGCTGTAGTTATGCAAAATCTCCTCATCGTCGGTAGCCTCACGCTGGTGAGTAGCTTTATCCTGACCTACTATTTGCGCACCTGGCTACAAAAGGGAGGGCTGATGGATGTGCCCAATGCACGCTCTTCACATTCCCGGCCCATCCCCCGTGGCGGTGGGTTGGCCATTATCGTAAGTATGATTCTGGGATTAGTCATCTGGCGACTCCTCGACCCTAATTTAGCTCTGCCTTCGCGATGGTTTTTTGTAGCTTGGGGTGCTGTTGCGCTCATTAGTTTTCTCGATGACCGTGGCCATTTGCCGGCAGGTATCCGATTTGGGGTGCATGCCTTGGCTGCCGTGATCGTGATTTGGGATCAGGGCGGGCTAGCCCAATTTCCCATCCCGGAACCCCTCAATATCTCCATGGGTTGGCTGGGCTATCCCCTTGCCTTTATCTGGATGATTGCCGTGCTCAACTTCTTCAATTTCATGGACGGCATCAACGGCTATGCCGGCACCCAGGCTTTGCTAGCTGGGTTGTTTTTCGCCTGGATTGACCCTAGCGGAGTAGGAGGGGTTCTGGGTATCCTAGTGGCCTTGGGGGCTTTGGGTTTCCTATATTTTAATGCCGGAAAGGCATCCATATTTATGGGCGATGTGGGCAGCGTTTCTTTGGGCTTCCTGTTCGCGGCCCTGCCCTTCTACCTAAGCACAGGCTCTTCACCGGACAACGTATATCTGGCCGTTTTGATCCTTTGGTTCTTTCTGGCAGATGCGGCTTTCACTTTGTTTCGGCGTGTTGCAAGAGGAGAAAAGATATGGCAAGCACATCGGGAGCATTACTTTCAGCAGCTAGTGCGTTCTGGCTGGTCACACAGCCGGGTGGTCCTTTTGGTTATGGGGGCAGCGGCCTTACTTTTCGCAAGCAGTTATCTGTTTTTGCGCAGTTATTCCGGCTGGGGGTGGTTACCCTTGGTGTTGGCTTTGGTATCTATGTTTGGATATTGGAGATTGGTAAGATGGGTGAAACGAAAAACCAACGACACTACTGGTTCTTAAAAAGGACGCTGGACTGTGTGCTGGCTGCCGCCGTGTTGTTGATTTCCTGGCCTTTGGCGATTTGTATTTGGAATATCAATCTCCTGGTATTTTCCGGCAAACCTCTCTTCAAGCAGTCGAGAATAGGATACCAAGAACGCCCCTTTTTTCTTTGGAAGTTTCGATCAATGTTGGAGTTGCAAGATGCTCAAGGCAATTCGCTCGCCGATCATGAGCGGCTAACAACTTGGGGTCGTTGGCTTCGAAAAACCCATCTGGACGAATGGCCCCAGCTCCTTCATATTCTGCGTGGGCAAATGAGTTGGGTAGGACCCAGACCCTTGCTACCAGACTATTTGCCCTATTATTCCACCGAGGAGCGGCTGCGGCATCAGGTACTACCCGGCTTAGCGGGTTTGGCCCAAGCCAAAGGTGGCAATGCACTCCCCTGGGACCAACGTTTGCAGTGGGATATACGGTATGCAAAGGCTCCATCCTTTGCTCTTGATCTGAAATTGTTAATTTTCACCTTAAATAAGCTACGGTTTGCTACGCACAATCCTGTGTTTTCAGACCGTTTGGACCATCATCGAATTGGAGAATCTTAAGACGGTCTCGTACCGCATTCCGTTAATAACGCCCGATTTTGGCCAGCCTACTGCGGATGACCTTAGGTGGATTGTGGAGAACCAGGTGCCAGCCCCCAACCGGGTGATCAGCGCATTTGAATCCTTGCTTCATGACCATGCGCAGCAATATGCTTTGGCTACACAATCGGGTACGGCGG
>DMST01000533.1:2512-9625 GCA_003454975.1 Cytophagales bacterium
ACTGGGTATTGGTGAAGGAGATGAGGTTTTGTGCTCAGATTTCACTTTTGCCGCTACCCTCAACTCCATTCTCTATACCGGTGCCTCACCGGTACTACTGGATGCCGAACCCAAATCTTGGGGTATGGACCCGGAGCTGTTGGAGCTAGCCCTGCGCAGGAAGGCACGCCAGGGTAAAATACCCAAGGCCGTGATCCTCACCCATGTGTTAGGGCATGCAGCTCCTCTGGAACCCATACGGGAACTGTGCCGGCAGTATCACGTGTGGCTCATTGAAGATGCGGCTGGCGGATTGGGCAGTACCTACCAAGGGAAACCGCTAGGTAGCTGGGGAGATGCCGGAATCTGGTCCTTTAACTACAATAAAATTTTGAGTACCGGAGGGGGGGGAGCGCTGCTTTCGTCGGTCTCTACTATACATGAGCGCGCTGAATATTTGGCGCATCAAGCGAAGACCCAAAAATCGTTTTATTTTCATAAGGAAGTTGGGTATAATTATAGAATCAATGGGTTTGGCGCAGGAATAGGTGTAGTAACCTGGCCACAGCTTTCTGACCGGCTACAAGCTAAGCGAGCTATTCGTAAGCAGTACCAGAAAGAATTAGCTGATATGTCTGAATTGGGGTGGCAAGAAACTCAAGTAGACGAGAAGCCCAATTATTGGTTGAATGGAGTTTTATTACCAGATAGGGAAATGCGACGTCAGGTAGAGTCGTTATTAAAATCAGCGGGGATAGAGGTGGCCCGGCTTTGGAAGCCAATGCATCAACAACCTGCTTACCAGCACCTTCCTTTTATGGGGAATGGTACGGGAGATATACTTTTTGAACGCGGATTGGCCTTGCCATCGGACGTAACTCTTGCGGCAGAAGCCCTAGAGGAAGTCTGTACAGAGCTGAGACGTGCAATAACCACGTAACACACGAACTAACTGAACCCATGCTTGGATTTGTACAAAGCTTAAGAGTACTGCCACGATGGATTATTTTGCTGCTAGACTTACTGATCTTTTTTGCGTCCATCACGCTGGCCTTTATTTTTCGTTTCAATTTGGTGATTGAGGAGATACCCGGAGACAGGTATACTCAAACTACGTCACTTTACCTTCTCTGCAACCTGATAGCCATCTTCCTCACCCGTAGCTATGCGGGTATTATCCGGTATACCGGTCTGCAAGATGGCTTAAGAATATTCCTTTCCACCTCATTGGGGGCAGCCTTGTCCTTTGTAGGAGGATTTCTGATTAGCCGGTTTGTGCCGGACATGTTTATCTCCATGTCGGCATTATTCATTAGCTATTTCGTATCCATGCTGCTGCTGTTTGCTTATCGGTTGGGGGTGAAGTACGTCTTCAGCTATTATACAGACGTAACCCGCAAAAGCACCCGGGCCCTCATTTTTGGGGCAGGCCGCAGTGGTATCATTACCAAGGGGTTGGTAGATGCAGATACTCGTTCCTCGGTACGGGTGGTTGGGTTTCTGGAAGATGATCCTCGTAAAGTGGGTAAACACCTGAGTGGGGTAAAAATATTCCATGCCAAAAAAGATTTGGTGCGGGTGGTAGAAGAAGAACGTGTGGAGGAGGTAATCCTCGCCATTCAGAATCTGGGGCAGGACCGTAAGAACTCCTTTGTAGACGCCTGCCTGCAATTGGGTGTCAAAGTACGGCAGGTGCCCAATGCGGATCGCTGGGTGAAAGGTGAGTTTACTCTCAATCAGCTGCAGGAAGTGAAAATTGAAGACTTGCTAGGACGGGATGCCATTCACCTGGAGACCGCACAGCTCAATGAGCAATTGCACGAAAAGGTAGTACTCATTACCGGTGCTGCGGGTTCTATTGGTAGTGAAATTGTGCGGCAAGTGCTGCGCTATGGGCCGGCTACCATCATTCTGGTAGACCAAGCTGAGTCAGCGCTTTACGACTTGCAGCAAGACTTGTTTCTGCTACCCAAAAATAGCCATCTGGTCCCTATAGTGGCTGACGTGACCAACAAGCTGCGCATGCGGCATATTTTCGAAAAGTATCGCCCGCATGTGGTGTACCACGCCGCAGCCTATAAGCATGTGCCCCTGATGGAGACGTATCCTACGGAGGCAGTGCTGACGAATGTGCTGGGTACTCAGCATGTAGCCGACCTGGCCGTTAAATTTCACGTAGAGAAGTTTGTGTTGGTTTCTACCGACAAGGCAGTGAACCCTACGAATGTGATGGGTGCTACCAAGCGAATTGCCGAAATCTACGTGCAGGCGCTCAACCATTACGTACTACTGACTGAGAATGCCCCTACGCAATTTGTAACCACTCGCTTTGGTAATGTACTAGGCTCGAACGGATCAGTAATTCCACTGTTTAAGAAACAGATCAAACGGGGCGGCCCGGTAACGGTAACCGACCCTAACATTGAGCGCTACTTCATGACCATACCGGAGGCTTGCCAGTTGGTGCTGGAAGCGGGAGCCATGGGCCAGGGAGGCGAAATCTATGTCTTCGATATGGGCAAGTCCATTAAGATTTCTGAATTGGCCGAGCGCATGATTCGCCTATCGGGTTTGCGGGTAGGCAAGGACATAGAAATCCAGTATACCGGCCTTAGAGAAGGGGAGAAGCTGTATGAAGAGCTGCTGGCTACGGAGGAAAATACCCTGCGCACCCATCACCCTAAAATCATGATTGCTAAGGTGAAGGAATATGCCTTTCACGCAGTGCAAGGCAATATTGAACGGCTAATAGAGCTTACTCTTGAGGGAGATGAGATGAAGCTGGTTTCGCAAATGAAAGCGATGGTGCCCGAGTTTGTGAGTAATGTCTCCCGCTTTGAGATTTTGGATAAGCACCGACCCAAGTCATCCCCTGCGGAAAGCTAAGCGTGCGAAGAACGAATAAGATTTTGATAGAGCCTGGCCCAAACGCCAGGCTCTCCTTTTGGGGTTATTCCCGGACTGTCAACTTGTGTCCTTCTATCCAGGTTACGAGCTCCTCGGCGTAATAAGGATAGGCTTTGCTGGCAGGCGCTCGGAAACTGCCGGGGATGATAGCGGTAGTTTCATTAGTTACCACACGCTCTTCCCCAGCCCCCAATGCTACATAGTAGAGCACCAATCGGCCATCAAAGACCTCCACAAAATCAGCCTGAGCCTCATCTACCAGCTCTTTGAGCCGCCAAGGGGCCAGTTGCACACCAGAAGGTAATCCTACCTCGGCTACCACCATACCGCTAGTGCGGCTTTGGGTATTGATAATCTTCACCGTAAGTGTGGCTATCTGATTGAGCGATACTTGGCTGTGTGACCAATTCGTTTCCAGCGCTATGGGACTATAGTCATTTGACTCCGGGGTTAGGCTGTGGTACGTTACATCCAACTGGTGCTGGATCAGGTTCCCCTCCATGCCATCAAAATCTACCTGTACCGTGTTTTTGCCCTGGGTGAGCAGCGGAGCCATGGATTCTACTTTGGGCCGACTGTTTTTACCTTCCTCATAGGCTACTTGCACCAAAAGCGAATCGTTGACAGCCAAGCGAAATTCTCCTCCCGTCCGCGAATACTCCTCTTGCCCAAAGTATTCGCTGAGGGCCTGCATGGCGAGTACCGAGGCATGGCTACTGTAATAGTAATTTAGCTGACGGGCCTGGCTTAAGTCCACAATCCGATCTCGGGCTTGGGCTAAGGCAGTAGGGTCGTCTCTATTTTTCAGCAAAGCCAAACAGTGGAGGGCCTTGGTTTCCACATAATATGAATTGCCCCAGCCTCCCATGGCAGATTGTTCTTGGAGATAATATAAATCCCGGCTTCTCTCCAAGGGCCGTAGTTTCAGTTCCTGTATCAGTCGTTGGTAGGTGAGGGTATCTCCTAAACTAAAAGCGGCATTGGCAAGTAAGGCTCCCCGGTAGGAGCTCCAACTAGAATCTAGTTGAGTCAGAGCGCGCTGATAGGGTTGCTCCAAACGAGTAGACCCTGTTTCGGCTAGCGCATATACCAAGTACGCATGTTTGACGGGGGAGATTTCCGCCAAATATCCCGGTTGATTGTATCGGTATTTTGGCCCCAGCCACGTACCGTTTTCCTGTACATGGGTTTCCAGCCATTGGCGGGCTTCGTCTGCCCCAGAACCCGAAACCAGCGTGGTTGCCCGCGACATCTCCTTCATAGCCAGTAAGGCATAACCTACTAAGGTAGGGTAGCTCTTCCGGCCACCAAACCAACCGTACCCACCGTCCTTAGTACGGTATTGCTTGAGCTTTTCTACCCCCTCCAACAAGTAAAGCCGCGTTTGGGCGCGTTGAGAACGGGTAAGCTCATCTTCGGCAGTGAGCCATTGCAAGGCGATGCTGTTCATCAGGGTGCGGCTGGTAGACTGTTCAAAACAACCAAACGGCCGGGAGCGGGTGGCTTCCAGCGTACCCAACATTTGCGAGAGCACGTCACTGTTGGCGCGAAACGTAGCCCGTATGGTGCTCACCTCAGGAGTAACCAAATCGAAGGCATAGATATGGTGTGGTTCACTGCTGGTTTGGCTCACGTAGCGCGGAAAGCCGGTTTGTCGTAGAGGCAAAGGCAACCGCAATGAATCTTGGTACTTTTCGCTAGCTACCCGAAAAGCCAACTCACGGCGGATATACTCATACCGAACACCCCGGGAGAATCTCCTTTGCGACTCTACTCTTCGGCTATGCGGCGCCTGATAGGTAGGCACATATACCTGCACGGGTACGGCGATACTTTGCTGGGGAGGAATAACCAGGGGGCCGGTAGGTACTCCCGAGACTTGGTACACTTCGGGCGGAGCCCCTACCGAGAACTGGGTGGTGAGGGTGTCCTGAGTTCGGTTGCGCAATTGCACCGAGGCCCGTAGGGTATCATTGACGCTGAGGAACGCCGGGAGCTTTACGTCAATCGACAAGGGTAGCCCCACCCCAAAGGTGGTTTCTCCTTTGCCTAAATCACCCTGGCTGGTGAAACCTTCTGCACTCAGCGCGAACGAAGATTCCTTATCCCCCGCTCGAAAAGTGAGGGTAGCCTCTCCCTGCTCATTGGTAGTTACGGAAGGGTCCCAATACAAGGTGGTTCTGCGGTCCTGCGCCAGGCGGTTCAGCCCATCCGCGTCTTCTTTCAGCGCCGTCACTGGGTAGAACTCCCGCATGACCCGGTAGTACTTTGGGTATAGTAAGAGAGTGTTATATCTAGGTGCCAGGTCAAACAGGGGCTGTTTAGGGTTCCTATCGGAAGTACTGATCACGATAACTCCTCCGGTAGCCCTGGAACCATAAATCTGGGTGGCTTGTAGTCCTTGGAGTACGGAGATGGCCTCTATTTTCTGACCCTCAGTTCCCAATAGGCTCAACATTTGGTCCCGGTTTTCAGGGGCCACCGGCAGGCCGTCGATGATGAGCAAGGGGCCGTCCATGCCTACGGCTCTCGATCCATAGATAGAAGCGGTGTGGCTGAAGCTGGATGTTCCCCGGATTTGAATACCGGCCGCTGACCCGGCCAGCAGATTACTTGCTCCTTGCGAACCGAGGTGAGAGTATTCATTGGAGATGAGGGAAATGGAGCCCGTGAGATCTTGACGCTGAGCCCCAGTTGATAAGGCTACTACCACTACTTCATCCAGGTTCTGTACGTCGGGCTCCAGGGTCATAGCATCAGCAAACTCATCTTCCGGTAGGGATGGGCCAGGGGTTGCCTCGTTGGTGGCTACAGCTACTCCCTCAGGATTGGGGATGGTGCTTTCCCAAATGGGCGTGAAACGCCCACCGGAACGCCGGCTTTCGGTAGGTGCTTGTACCGTTACTTGCCCATCGTTCAACATGCCTGGAATCAAGGGCTTTCGAACAGCCAGGATGTTCAAAATAGTGGGGTCCAGGTTGCGAAAGCTGAAATAGCCTGCGGGGGTGGTCCGCACCGGGAGCATCCGGTTTTTCCCTCCCTGCTCTATTAAGTACACGGTACCTTGGGCCCCACGCCTAAAGTCAGATAGCAGCAGCCGACCGTTGATCGTGGTTTCCTGTTCGGCAGGGTAGGTAACGACCGGTATGGGGCTCCAAAGAGACTCATAGGAGAATCCACGCCATCCCTGAGTCATCAATAGGTAGTCCCTCGCCATAGTGGCTTTTGGCTCTTCAGGATTCAGGTAAAAAGAAGGTTCCTCAATCTTTCCCTTCACTTCACTGCTCAGTAGCATGTACGTGAGCAGGTTGTCCTGCTTGTCATCCGCAAAAGAGAGTACCTGTTCATCCACCGCGGCCATCGACAAGCGGGCCGATACCGGGTTCCCTTCGGAGTCAGTGGTCCGTACTTTCACTTGTATTTCTTCTCGAGGTTGGTAGTGCGGTTTGTCAGTTTCCAGGTGGACCCGAAGTTCTTTTTGATGATCCAGAAAAACTAATCGCTCACACATGGGGAGTCGGGTATCTGCATCCCACAAAGTGAATACTGCCGTGCCACGCGGGAAGCTATCCAACGGGATGTTGAAGCGGGTGACTCCTGCTTGCAAAGGCAGCGCCTGCGAGTAGCGCAGTACCCCTAAGCTATGTGCGACCACATGGGCAGTATCTGCTGCCTGGCTATGGACTACAAAATGTGCTGCTCCTACCTTGGTGGTATCATACCGTAATACCCAGCCCTCCATATCCGCCTCTGGCAGGGCTTGTCTTGGTTGGGGAAAAGGTTTCTGGATGTGCGCATAGTAACGTTGGTTGGGGGTGGGGGTAAAGGCTACTGCTCCCATTCCTTGATGATAGCTTTCAAAAGAAGCTACCGTTTGCCCTTCTGCAGTCCTTATTTCCCCACTTACCTCTACCCCTTTTTGGTAGGTATCCACCGCTTTGAAACCCAACCGAGCCGGGACGCCTGCCACATACCGTCCCCCTTCTGGAAAGAAGGCAATACTCACCGAACCGGAAGGGATGGGAATCCTGCGGCTGATGGACTCCTGAGTGCCTTGGAAGTCGACTACCGCATTGAGCAAACCTACGGTGTTCTGCTCCATATCTGATAAGAGTAAGGATAGGTTCACCTCACCATTAGCATCCAAAAAGAGGGTGTCCTTTTGCACCATACTACCCCGCAAGATCCAGTTGGCATATACGGTGGCTCCTGCGGCGGCTTCCCCCC
>DMST01000533.1:9660-19103 GCA_003454975.1 Cytophagales bacterium
GTTGGGCCACTACAGTATCCCTTTCGCCGTACCCCTCTCGTTCAAAGTCCAACTTCATTAGTAGCCGAGGTGTCTCGGTCTTTAGTACCGTAAGTCGCTTGGAGAAGTAGGCATCTTCACCCTCGTTAAGCATCCAACGAGTATAGCCCCTCAGCTCGTACAGCCCTCCGGGCCTCTGGGAAGAAAGCTGAAAATCAGCCTTGGCTGTGCCATCATGCACTACCACAGCGGTGCTATCTATTTGCTGCCCTCTGGGATCAAACAACTTCAGATGCACCACATCACTCAAGGTGGTGGGGGTATGGTCGGCCCTATTGAGTAACATGGCATTGATCCAAATCACCTCGCCCGGCTCGTATAGCGACTTGTCCGTATGCAAGTAAAGGCGTTCTTCGTGCTGCGACTGCTGTCGGTCTTGCCACAACTGGCGCAGGTTCTCAAGAAATTCGTGAGGAGAAATAACCAGGGCTGAGGTAGTTACCAAGCCTACCAGGCCAAGAAGGAGAATTGAGATTGGCTTTTTCATTAGAAGGTGAGGGTTAGGTGGGCAGTAAACTGACGCGTGCTGGGCATGTTAAAAAGGTCCAAACCCAGGCCGGCGGCATACCCCAGCAGAGATTGGTTGGGATCTACCCCAGCATATTCGGTGGGTTGCCAAAGGTTGGTACCCACTACGGATATCTCCAGGGCTTGAACAGGTTTCCCCTCCGGAAAATCCTGGTAGCGGTACCGAACCGCTAGTTCTTGCCACCTCCAGTGGGAGGCATCCTGCACATAGGCCTCCGCTACTCCACCAGGCCCGTATCGCACCCATCGGTTCTCCGATACCGGGGCATCGGCACCGGCAAAATTGACCGGTACTTGGTTCACCTGTCCTGCTTCTGTGACACCCGGAAAGACGTACCCCGCCGTTTGGCGCAAGTCCGCCGTGGTCTGCGACCTCCCCCAATAATCCAGCAGTGCCTGAGTACCGTTCCAAATCTCTCCTCCCTGTACCCGGCGTAGGGTGGTAGAAAAGCTCCATTGGTCTTTGATTGCCCATAACAGCCGCAGCGTACCCGTCCAGTCTGGAATAGGATTGCCTATCACCTGCAATTCATCCGCTACCAATGGGAAACCCTCTGTGCCAATCACCATCCGTCCGGCCTCGTCCCGTGCATAGGCTGTGCCGTACAGTACCCCAACGGGATGGTCTGGTGTAAGGACGGTTTGGGCTTCCTGGAAGCCAGCAATGGGCACAACCTCACTTGGCGAGGCTATTGACCTCACTTGATTGCGGTACCGTTCCCAGGTGAGCTCCAAGGAAAGATTCTTCCTTCTCTTATTCCCATACCGCCAGCCCACGGTACTCTGTGCCCGCCATCGGTCCTCTCGCACGGCGGCAGTGTTCATGAGCTCATAAGCAGTCCCGGTCCACGCCGGGGCTATCCATTGCCGATAGTTATCCCGCTGATACCGAACGGTAACATCTAAATGAGTAGAATAATCGCCCAACCAGGCTTCCCACCGGTCGGATGAATATCTAAGTTCTGCTAGCCAGCTCTGCTGATATTGAGGCAATAGGCCGCTAGGGGCCACCACCTCGCCCACATCATAGGCCTGATGGTAATCTGCCACCGACAGGCCAGTGCTGGCATATGCCCAGTGGTTGAGTAAAATGGGGGCTTCCTCCAGGGTGTATTCCCACCCTCCGGTTACTTGCAGGCGTTCAGTACCCGGAATCCACATCATCTCTTCAAAATCGGCCTGGGCCCACACGTTCCCCATCCACTCCCCGGCAGTGGGCAGTGTGTTGGACGTATAGTAAGTAGCCGAAGTATGGCCATACACGTACTGCCAGGGCTGAGCAATCTCCAGCTTACCGGTAGCCAGGTGCACAGAGCGTTGGGGTGTTTCCGCTATGGACTCTGTTCGGTCTGCCTGCCCGGTCCAAAGTACCTGACCCTCGGCCGTCTCCAACCCGAAGGCATCTGTACGCTGAAGTCGCTGTTCCAAATAATCCCATTGGTAGTCTACCGTTAACTGAAGGAAGGGCCCGTAGTAGAAGCCAAAAATTTCGGCATTCACTTGACCAAAAGCCCGCACTTTTGCTTGCTGGGTACGCACCGTCCGTTCTGAGATTCGGCCTCCTTCCCAGCCGCCATACCCAGGTGCCATCCCCCAGGTTCTCTGGTGCAGTTGTGCCAAATGATTACCCTGCACCCCCAGGTTGATCTCGTAGGTAGGATTCCATACCACTGCCGCATTGCTGGCCCATTTTCGTCGGTATTCTTCATCGGGTAGAGTGGCCAACAGCCCAAAGGGGTTGTCTGCTTGTCCGGGAGCATGGCTCCGGATAGTTCCGTCTGCCGCCGTATAGACCATCGGATTTGCCAGAGCCTCCCTCCCTTCCAGGCCCGCGGCGTTATCAAAAGTGGCCGGCGTTCGCAACAGACTGCTCCAGAGCATCGCATGGTGATTACCCTGGGGAGTCAACTGCCCCTCAATTTGCTCAAACTCCGTGCGGGCTTCTATCTGTAAGTCATTGCCCCAACTTTTCGGTAGGCTGGCCGAAAAACCATGGCCCTGGGTACCCTCACCCGGCCAAAGGCCCCGGTGCTGGTTCTGTCGGGCTTGCAAGTGTAGTCGGTTCCACCCTCCCAAGGGTATCTGCAACCGTAGGGCCTGATAGTACTGTAGGGTAGCTTGCAGTGCTGCATAGGGGTCGGTGGTTTGTGGCGTTTCCGTATCCGGATCGGTAGCCAGGATCAGACCGCCTTGCTCGTTATAGGGTGTGGGTATGCCATCGTAGGTAAGCAGATCAATACGCGGGCCCCAGCTGTAGATCTCTCCTGTTTGTGGGCCTTGCCAGGTGGGCATGCCGTTGAGGGGGCGGCCTTGAGCAAATGTTGATTGTAAGGCTGGACGTTGGGTAGCCCACCCCATTCCAAAGCCCGTAGCATACTCTACCCCCCAAAAGCGATCTTGGTCTGGTAGCCGGCGAATCACATACCGTTTCCCCATGCGAGGGCGAATCAACCACAGCTCGGAAGCTGATAAATTGCCTCCGCGTACGGTATAGGTCGGTGAGTCGTCCTCAAGCGTAGCTACTCCCTCAGGAACCCCTTCTTCGCTGGTCTGAAAAAAAACGCGAGGAACCCCCGAGATTGAATCTGCTCCATACCGCCCTTGTTGAATCTTATCCCACCACTTGGTGACAGAGCTCTCAGTAGTAGCCTTGGGATTACGCTTAGATAGTGGAATTACGCCGATGTCCGTGACTAGCCCATAGGTTTCTACGTAGCCGATAAAGGAAAAGGACAACGTGTCCCCCGTAAGCGCTCGTATCTCATAGCGCCCATCCAAATCCGTAGAGGTTCCCTGGTGGGTGCGTAAATTTTTCACATTCACTCCGGGAAGTCCTGCCCCGGCATCGCGCATGTAGCCCGATACCATTCGGGTACTTTGTGCCTGTACCCATAGAGGTATTGCCCACAGGCAAAATGCCCACAGCGTGTTACGTAGTTGCTTCTTCATATGCCGGTTATTTGGTGATTGGGTAATTCTGGGATGCTAGGGGTGAATAATTTCCATATACATCATCCACTTTTTTTATTGAGCCGGCTTTTATCGCATCTACCCCGCTAGCTAGTAAAATCAACATTTCGGAATGAAACAGAGGCTGTTTTATCACTTCAGATCTCCGTTCGTAAATAGAAAATCGGCTCAATTTTGACTTAAAAACAATTCAAGTAAGATTCCTCCAATCTTTTATTCAAACAGACAAGGAAACTCCTTTCAGGAAGGTATCTTTATGTAAATCGAACTAAATAATCTTCGATTGATGCTTAGCAACAGATGATTGCACACCCAGATGTCCTCTGAAACTAACACCAAAAGTAGGGGCGTATCAGAGCCCACCGACCACCCACTCTTGGTGTCTACCGAGGAACAAGATTATACGGACTTAGCCGAATTGGCGGCTTCATTATGCCAGACATCTATTGCCGCCATCAGCCTTCTAGATCAGGGGCAACTATATTTTAAGGCCATGAAGGGCCTCACCCCCCAACAACTTTCGCGAGAAAACCCGTTTTCTGAACAGGTGATAGAAACAGGCATATCAGTCCTCATTCCTGATGCCTCACTGGATTCTCGTTTTGCCAATCACCCCTGGGTATTGGGTCCACCGCATATCCGGCTATATGCAGGGGTTCCGTTAAGAACCAAGGGAGGGGA
Source organism: Cytophagales bacterium (assembly GCA_003454975.1). Taxonomy (GTDB): domain Bacteria; phylum Bacteroidota; class Bacteroidia; order Cytophagales; family Cyclobacteriaceae; genus DMST01. The sequence goes on from DMST01000533.1 coordinate 13,879, forward strand.
AGTAGTAGGTACCCTTTGTGTCATGGATTCCATTCCAAAATCCATCACCAATGCTCAAATCAAAGGCCTACAAACCTTGGCCCAACAGGTACTGAATTTGCTGGAACTCCGGGCAAAGACCCGGGAATTGGAAGAGAAGTATACCATTCTGCAAGACAACAACCACTTGCTTTGGGGCACGGTGAGCAGAAGTTCTCATGATCTTGATCAGCTCAACAGTGAGTTGGAAACACTCTTGTACCGGGCTTCTCATGATATTGCCCGGCCACTGTCTAGTTTGGAAGGGCTCAGCCGCTTGGCGAGGATGGAATCCTTACCGGATGACCAAAGGAGGTTATGGGAAGGGGTAGCCCATACCACCAAGGAGATGAGAAACCTCACCAACAAGTTCCAGCAGATCTCGGAAGCGTTATCTGAAGCTCCAGAAATATCGTTTCCGGTCAGCAAGATCGAAGAGCTGCTCATCGTTGCGGTCAGTCGGGTGAGAGATAGGTTTCCAGAGGCCAATTTTTCGTGGGAGGTGATCGATGCAGAGTCCTCACCGTTATCCGTGAGTCCACAGCTGATGGTCATCATCCTAACTAACCTGGTGGAGAATGTTTGGGTATTTCGTAAAACCAACCAGAAAGAGCCTCCCTGGATTCGATTGGAAATATTACCCACGGACCATGCAGTCACTTTCTCTTTTCATGATCAGGGAATAGGTATGTCACCCCAAGTAGTGGATCGTGCCTTCGAGATGTTCTACCGGGGTTCCGAAGCCAGCAAGGGAAATGGGCTTGGACTATACGTTGTCGGGCGCGTGGTCAATGCCTTGTCTGGCGTTTATTTCATCACCAGTGAAGAAAAAAAAGGGACCACCTTTACTTTCTCGCTAGCCATATGAATTGACCGAGAGACGTAAAGTTGTGGTTATTGATTAGTAGCCACCAGACTGCGAATTGTATCCTTCTCTTGGAGATTATCCCTGAATTCAATGGCCTAGGAATCGCAGCAGTAGAATGCCCATCAACCTAATTCTAAGGGCTTTTGTATTCTGTGTTCTGTTTCCTGTCTTCTCTTTCCAGTATTCCTTAATTTTCAACCCCGCATGAAAACCCCGCATCAGGTTTTGCAAGAGGTCTGGGGCTACCCGGATTTTCGCCCGCTTCAGCTAGATATCGTAGAAGCTACCTTAGCCGGAAAGGACACCTTGGCCCTGCTGCCTACGGGAGGGGGTAAGTCCATCTGTTTTCAGGTGCCTGGCTTGGTGCGCGAAGGCATTACGCTGGTGGTGTCGCCGTTGATAGCGCTAATGAAGGACCAGGTAGAGCAACTCAAGCGGCGGGGTGTTTCGGCAGCAGCTGTTTACTCGGGCATGAGCAAACGCGAGATCGACATCACGTTGGACAACGCCATTTACGGCAACCTAAAGTTTTTGTACCTATCGCCAGAACGCCTACAAACTGAGCTGCTGCGAGAGCGTGTGAAACGCATGAAGGTAGCCCTACTGGCTATCGACGAGGCTCACTGTATCAGCCAGTGGGGCTATGATTTTCGCCCCCCTTACCTGAAAATACCGGAGTTTCGTGAGCTCATTCCTGAGGTTAATGTAATTGCCGTTACGGCCTCGGCTACGCCGCAAGTACAGGCCGATATTCAGGAGAAGCTGGCCTTCAAGAAGGGGAGCGGTTTCTTCCAAAAGAGCTTTGCCCGGCCCAACTTGAGCTACTCTGTACGCAAGGTAGATAATAAGGGACCGAAGCTACTCGAAATTCTGCAGAAGATTCCGGGTACCTCGGTGGTATACGTGCGTAGTAGACGCCGTACCGAGGAGATTGCTCGCTGGCTACAAGGCAAGGGGATCTCGGCTGATTTTTACCATGCCGGCATGACGGGCGAGGAGCGAACCCAAAAGCAAGCCGATTGGATTGAAGATCGTACCCGGGTGATTGTGGCGACCAATGCCTTCGGTATGGGGATCGACAAGCCAGACGTACGTACGGTGGTGCATCTGGATTTGCCAGATCACCTGGAGGCGTACTATCAGGAGGCGGGCCGCGCTGGGCGTGATGAGAAAAAGGCGTTTGCGGTGATGCTCTACAACGACGCTGATGTACAGAATTTGCGCCGTCGTATTACCGCTGCTTATCCCAGCCCGGAATTCATGCGCAAGGTGTACCAAGCCCTGGCCAATCTTTATCAGATTGCCGTAGGCAGTCACGTTCTCAGTAGCTTCACCCTGGATGTAGAGGCCTTTGCCAAGCAATACAACCTGCCCCCGGGCGCTACCTACCACGCCTTGAAGCGCCTGGAGGATAGTGACATCTTGCAGCTTTCAGAATCCTTTCACCAGCCGAGTAAGGTCCATTTTCGGGTAGACAATAGAAGGTTATATCAGTTCGAGATCGCCGAGGCCGGATTTGAGCCTTTGCTAAAGGCATTGCTACGCCAGTATGGTGGGGAGCTGTTTGCCAACTTTTTGCCCATCAGCGAAAGCCGAATTGCTTCCGAGATCAAGCGTTCGGTTTCGGAAGTTACCCGCCAGCTGAATGCGTTGGCCCAGCGTGATATTCTGGATTACGATCCTAGGAAGGAAAAACCCCAGCTTACCTTTCTTACCACCCGATACGATGCCTCGCACCTGCCCTTGGACGTGAAGTGGCTGGAAGAGCGCAAGCAGCGAGATGTGGAGAAGATGGAGGCCATGATCCACTATACTGAACACCGAAACCGCTGCCGTACGCAACTCATCCTGGAATACTTTGGTGAAGTGAGCTACGACCGTTGTGGTGTGTGCGATTGGTGTGTGGAACAAAAGCGTGCTGCCCAAAAGCCTGATACGGCGGATCGAGACCAAATTTTGGCCCTCCTGGCACAGTATCCTCAGACTCCGGCCGAGCTTGCTACCAACCTGTCCATTCCCAGGGAAGCGCTCAAACAGTCTCTCCAATTGCTACTAGACCAAGGCCATGTGCAGTACACACCAGAAGGTAAAGTGGAAGTCGCATAATAACTCATCAAAAAAACAGGGGTTAGAATACAAGAGAAAAGTTTTCCGCCTTCCTGTATTCATCATGGGTCCCTTGTCCCACGACTAGTGTGTGGTAAAAGCGTAGCCTTGCGAGGGGTATCCCCGTAGCTCAAAAATGTGTTTTCCTGGCCGGAATATGGTGATTGGGTCATGCGAAAGATCCTTCGCCGGATCTGGATTTGCGTGTCAATTTTTCACCTAAATAGGAAACACATGAAGCACCTAAGAACCATTAGGGGCAGGACTTGGTGTCCTGAACCCCCGAAACTGTATGCCCAACGCATAGCCCAACGTAGGATAGGTTTCTACCTACTCATTTTGGCTTTAGCGGTGGGCTCCTGGGCTCCGGCGCAGGCTGATATCTTCTTTCGCGGCATTAGTCCCGAAACAACCTTACAAGCCGAAAGCGCTTCCATCTTAGGAGGTGCATCCATCTACAACGACGGAGCGGCCACGGGTGGTCAAGGAGTGGCTTACCTGGATGCCGTGGGCAATGGCTTCCGCTTCGCTAATGCCCCCGAAGCCACTTCCATTCGGTTGCGCTACGCCTCACAGAATAGCGGAAGCATTTCTGTAAAAGTAAACGGTAGCGATGCGGGCAACATTACCTTCTCCGGTAATGGAGCCTGGGTGGGCAACTACGCATCGGTGACCTACTCTGTAAGTGTACCCGCAGGAGCCACCGTAGACATTGTGAATAATGCTGGAGATGCGGCCCTCAATGTAGACGAAGTGGTTTTCGTAGGTCCCGATAATACTGGAGGTGGTACTAGTACTGATGTGGAAGCCGAGAGCGGTAGTCTGCTCGGTGGCGCTTCGGTGTATAATGATGGCGCCGCCACCGGCGGCCAAGGAGTTGCCTATCTCGATGCTATCGGAAATGGTTTCCGGCTTGCGGGCGTACCAGAGGCTTCTTCCATAGACTTGGTTTATGCCTCTCAGAACTCCGGAACTATTTCCATCCTTGTGAATGGTTCTGATGCAGGAGATATCTCTTTCACCGGTAACGGGGCTTGGGTAGGTAGCTATGCCTCTGTGTCGTATACGGTGAATATCCCCTCAGGTGCCACGGTAGATATTGTAAACCAGGCTGGCGATGTGGCGCTCAACGTAGATTTGGTCACCTTTACAGGGGAGGCTGCGGCTCCCACTTGTTCAGATGGTGTTCAAAATGGAGATGAAACGGGTGTGGACTGTGGTGGTAGTTGTGCCCCTTGCTCTACATGTAGCGACGGTGTTCAAAATGGAGACGAGACCGGCATTGATTGTGGTGGATCCTGCGGAGATTGTGATCCTGATCCCACTTGCTCGGACGGTATCCAAAACGGAGACGAAACGGGTGTGGACTGCGGCGGCAGCTGTACTCCCTGCGCCACCTGCTCCGATGGGATTCAGAATGGTGATGAAACAGGCATAGATTGTGGCGGCAGCTGCGGTGCTTGCGCTACCTGTGATGACGGTATCCAGAATGGTGATGAGACGGGGGTGGATTGCGGCGGTTCCTGTGCGGCCTGTGCCACGTGCGATGATGGTATCCAAAATGGCGACGAAACGGGCATTGATTGCGGCGGAAGTTGCGGAGCCTGTGCTACCTGTGATGATGGGGTTCAAAACGGAGATGAAACCGGAGTAGACTGCGGTGGCTCTTGCTCTGCTTGTACTACCTGTAGCGACAATATCCAAAACGGAGACGAGACTGGGGTAGATTGTGGCGGTAGCTGTGGTGCTTGCCCTACGCCACCCGCACAAGTAGAGGCGGAATCGGGTACCCTGCTAGGTGCTGCTCAGGTATACACGGACGGCGCGGCCTCTGGTGGTCAGGGAGTGGCTTATCTGGATGAGGCAGGCAATGGTTTCCGCCTCAGCGGTACCCCAGAAGCTGCATCTATCACCCTACATTATGCTTCACAAAATAGCGGTACTATCTCCATAGTAGTGAATGGAAATGACGCCGGAAATATTAGCTACTCTGGTAACGGAGCCTGGGTGGGTGCTTATACCGATGTTACCTACGATGTAGCCATCCCGGCCAACTCCACGGTAGACATCGTGAACCAAGCTGGAGATGTAGCCATGAATGTGGACTACGTGGTATTTACGGGGCAAGCGCCTGATCCTACCTGTACCGATGGGGTACAGAATGGTGACGAAACGGGTGTGGACTGCGGTGGTAGCTGCGGAACCCCCTGCCCGAATACCGACCCCGTTGTGC
>DMST01000532.1:0-170 GCA_003454975.1 Cytophagales bacterium
AAGTCAAAAAAGGCCTCGGCCCACCGTGGAGGATGTACCGACTTCATCCCAACTTGAGTTCGAAGGCGACAGGCGGTATCTGGTTCCACAGCTGATTGCGCATTTCGCGCACATTGGCTAGCGCTCGCTGGCCCGCCATGGTCACCCGGAAGTAACGCTTGCGGCGCCCC
>DMST01000532.1:220-3517 GCA_003454975.1 Cytophagales bacterium
GGCTCCACCCATTCGCGATTCCAGGAAGCTTTTTTCCTCCAGCCGGTGCAGCGCACTGTGCACCGCACTAATGTTGATGGTCCGGCCGGTCTGCTCCGCAATCTGCTTCTGGATGGCTACCCCGTAGGCTTCGTCGTACAGCACACCTACCACCAGCAGTACCAGCTCCTCAAATTCTCCGAGATTTTCCCGTGTTGACATCGGTTCCTAATTACTTTCTTTCACAATAGTAGAAGTAATCACCAGAACGCGCAAGCATTATTTTCACTTTTGCAGAATAAATACCTTGCGAAGTTGGAAACCCTCGGTTTAAGAGGCTAAGCCTTTTATTTATCCTACCTCCTCGCGCTCAGTACGCATACTAAACTCCCGCTCTTTTCCCCACGCTAAAGGTTTTGACCCAGAAACCACCAACTTCATCTCCCCTACCCAAGCATTCATCTAAACTCAGGAGAATTTCACGGGTAGAAATCGGACTCAAAACGGAGTTTGGCACAGGGCTTGCAGTACACTTTGCAACAACCCAAAACGCTATGAAACGAACAGCATTTTTACTCGCAACGCTTACCACCCTTTGTCTTAGTTCGTGTGTCCAAGATGTATGGGCTCCCGGTGAGATAGAGTTGATTTCTGAAACCGGATATATACTGGCAGAAAGCCCTGAAGCGTTACATGATAAGGTGATTGGCGAATTGCAGCTGCAATTCGGAGTAGAGCAAGAGGTAACACTCCTGCAAACCACCATCAAGGAAAATGCCGAGTACGTTTTGGCGCTAGTAGACTTTGCCACAGAGCAGGGCGAAGAAGGAAATATGCTATTCATTCTGCACCGCGCGGCCCCCGAGGATCGTCTGTGGACGCAGGATACAAAATATACTACGCTAGCCTGTAGTGGCTCGCTAGGCTGTAAGCTGGACGTGTACGAGGACCAGGAGGAAATCTCCTTCCACTGTACTGATGAACCTTGCGAGGTTCAGGCCAAGGTAGCCAGCCTATAAAGATTTTATATGCGATAGAGTTGTTGGTTTTGAGTTTTTGACCAAAAGTCCCGGGCCCATGGCGCGGGATTTTTTTTGCGCTTTCCTACCTTACCTGCGTGAAGCAAATCATCGTCAAAAAAGGCCACATTCTTCAACGCAAAGGCGACCTCAGCTCTAAAGTGTATCACGTACGGCGGGGGTTGCTCCGTAGCTACCAGATAGACGAGAAGGGCAAGGAGCATATCTTTATGTTTGGCCCGGAAGGGTGGATTGTAGCCGACTCTAACTCAGGCGACGAACCTTGCGAGCTCTACATTGATGCCCTAGAAGACACCACCCTCATTGTTACCGATAAGAATATTACTACCGAAGTGGTAGACCCCTCCCCACTCATCAAACGGATGGGGGTGCTTCAAAAGCGTATCCTCATGCTCATGAGTGCATCCGCCTACCACCGCTACGAGCACTTCATCCATACCTACCCAGACATTCTACAACGCGTACCGCAAAAGATGATCGCCTCCTACCTGGGCATCACCCCGGAGGCCCTCAGTAAGGTGAAGGGCGAGCACGCCAGAGACCGGAGTTGAGCGGATTTCGATCCTCCAGCTTCGATTCTTTCTGGGTCAACCCATATGTATGGGGACTTCAAACCAGCGTAACTCATTGATTTCATAGAAAGGATTACCTGGCTTTAATTATAAATGTTGAATGGTTGAAAATCATTTAAAATTCAACATTAGGATCAAGGCGAGGTCTGCCGAGAAGATTAAAGCATTCATCTACTAGCTCCCCAACTACTCGGTATGATCCTTCTTTCTTAATCTAGATTAATGCGCAAGCTTTCCTTGGATGGGACCTTTGTTTCATCAACAAACCTTCGGAAACTATGAATATCGCATTGTGGATTGTACAAGGAATTTTGGCCCTTATGTTCCTAATGGCTGGTTTCACCAAGCTTTCACAGCCCAAGGCCGAGCTGTCCAACAAAATAGGCAACTGGGTAGATTCTATGCCCAGTAGCACCATCAAACTCATTGGCTTATTGGAGTTACTCGGTGCCATAGGGCTCATCTTACCCATGCTCCTACACATCATGCCCATACTCACGCCCATCGCCGGTATCGGCTTGGCCCTAACCATGTTTTTCGCCATGGTACTGCACCTGCGGCGCAAAGAGAACAAGAATGTAGGTATGAATGTGGTGTTGCTGGCACTCTGCATTTTCATCGTCATTGGCCGGTTCTCCCTGGTAGCCGCTGCATAACCTCCATTCATTTTCGCAATGTTCACACGCTGATTTCACCCAGCACACCCTCCCGCAGTCATCCACTGCGGGATTTTTTATTTCTCAGCACTATTGCTCATTCCCCCCAAGAGGTACCGCTCCTCCACCAAAAAGGCTAGACCCTAGAAATGTTATGGCCCCGAATAGTCAATCGGCACAGCGGAAATCCTCTAGCACTCAACCTTTAGAATTCAGCAATCTCCCTCCCAGCCCATTTTCAATTGTCAATTATCAAGCATATGTTTCTGCATCCAAATCGAAGGCAAAATCATGACGGAGGACGTTTCGGGCACCCCGGAGGAGCCCACCACCATCTGGCAGGAGGTTTATCAGCTCAATATTGTGCGCCCCCTGAGCACGCTCAAACGAGAATTGCTAAGCTTCTGGGCACTATGGCATACCGTCTGGTACGATGCCCTCCATCCTGGCAAGGCCCTTCTAGAAGGCAGCCACGTCAAGCTCCACCTACAACCCCCGCAGGCCTCCCGTGCCATTCTTAAGATCCTCATCTTTCTGGTCGGTATCCAGGCCCTCGTGCTGCTAGTCAGCGACCACTACGCCGATCTGGACGGTCTATTTTCCCAAAGCACCGTGGTGGGCTCTACCACCTCCGCCCACGCGGCGGTTGACATGGGTGGTATTTCTTCGGACCTGCCCACCGAAGAGCTGGACGAGTTTATGGTAGATGTATTCCTGCTCGGGCTTTATTTTCTATCCCTGATCACCATTCTCGGCCTGGGCAATCTTTTCCGGTGGATCGGGGTGTTCAAGCGGGAATCCTCGCGCACCGTTTCCTACCTCATCCTTAGCCAGTACAACATCCTCTTCTTTTGGGTATGCAGTTGCCTGCTCTTCATCATGATTTTGCCTCCCCAGTACGGCAAAACCATCTGGACCGAAGTTATCCTCGGCATTAGCATTCTACTCCCCTTCCCCATCACCGTATTTCACTTCTGGCGCTACCGTAAGTACTTCTCCTACAACCCACTACGGGGCGTTATGGCCTGGGGCGTGAGCTGGCTCACCCTT
>DMST01000532.1:3560-7683 GCA_003454975.1 Cytophagales bacterium
CTCACCCTTACCTTCCTCGTCAGTGGCCTGTTCGACCTCTGTGTGGTCCGTCTGTTCCTGCACATGGACGGCGTTGGCGTGGCCTCATGATTTTAGCGAGATCCAATTTTGCCAAGGCCCGCTATTCCAATTAACGTACCCTAAATGGGCAGGTCCATGGACAGTAGCGGCCCTCGTCACGGTAAGAAAAAGGTACGTTAGGGTAAGCCCGAAACAGAAGGAGATCTACAAGGAATAAGTACCCACCGTTTTTATCGTTTGGGAAGAATGATCTGCTACACCGAAGAGTCGTAGTAAGGTGAGTCCTAAGCGGTACAGCAGGCTTGGTATAAATTTCAGATGCAGTGCCTCGCGGCACTCATTCAAGGGGTATTTGCTCTTCGGAAGAAAGCCCTATCCTTCTTCGTCTTGCTGCCTACCAGGCAGAAAAGAATCCTTGATAGTATCGAACCTGGAAAGTGTAGCATCCAGATATAAGCCAGAAAACAAGGCCACCAAACTACCAATCAGGGTCACCCGTACATAGTCGGTTTCTTCGGCAAACTTCACCTCTATTTTGCCATTGGTGGAGGCCTGTACAAAGAGATAAAATAAGGCAGCTACTACTCCAGCCACTAAGCCGAGCAATAAGTCGAACGAAATCTGCCGCGAATCCAAGGGTTGTCTATCTCGTAGCGCCCGTATAGAATTGAGAGAAGCCCCCAAAGCCCCGGCGGCAATGAGAGTAAGCAACATAATCAGGAAACTGGACTCGTCCACGATAGTCTTCAAAGGCTCACCGAATTGTATCGTGGGAATCACCAGACCTACAATCCAGATGGCGAGAGCGCCAATCACCGTCCGAAACAGTTTTCCCAACGTTTTCCCGGTAGTTTTGGCCCGCTGTTTTGCCTCATACACCTTCTCCAGGTATTGCACTACCAACTCAGCTGAGCTTTTTCTTTGGTTATCGCCTCCTTGCCTTTCGGCATTGTGATACCATACAGCGTTCAGGTCATTAATCTCTTCATCATTAAGCGTCTGTTGGTAAAAGCTTTCCCGTCGGCCTGAACTGATCTCCCACAGCTTTCCTCCTCCGCCTTTGAAGCTACCCACAGGAACCAGCGTTTTTCCACTATTCAGGGCAAACAACCCCGTTTGGATAACCCCACTCCTACCACCAATGGCAATAACGGCATCTACTTCATACACCGTATCCAGAATGGTGATGTCCCAGTCCTCCGATGCATGGGGTACTACTTTTACCAAACCTTTGAATTCATCGGCTGTATACGGGGGTTTGCGGTCGTGTTTGGGCACACTCACCTTCACCGGATCGGGTAGTTGTTTTCTACCCCCGATGAACCCCTTTACCAGGTAGGGGTCAATATCATCATCGTGGTCTCCCATCACCACAATGGTATGACCTCGTTTGGCTAACACCGTGCCAAGCTCATACCCCGCCTTTCGCAAGGGCTCCGCTTGTTGACGGTATTCCTCCATCTCCGCCTCCGTTTGGGGCGGTGAACCATCGGGTCGATACCCATGCCGCGAGGAACCTGAAATCAATACTTTCATAGTAGAAAAATACTAAAATTAAATCTCCTCTATTGATGGCTATCATCCGCATTCGTAAAATTTATGATTTCTCCTCCTTTCCGTATGGAATTCTCCCGGGGGCTGCATCCTATTGGCAAACCTAGAAATATGAAGCACCTATGGGTTATTGTGCTGGCGGCCTTCGGTTGCCATCCCTCTTCGCCTATGTTCACCCCCAATCTGGTACCTGCCACCCCCATTACCTTTCAGCTCACGCATGAGTATTGGGAAGGGTGCGAGACGGGCCTTGGCCCATGCGAGCCTCCCACCTTCGTAAGAACCAACCGTCAAGAGTCATTTCGGCTAATAATGCCTTGTGGCGGCACGACCACCAGCGTTTATTTGTACCAACAAAATCCAGGCATCGCTGAGGTTACCCCAGTAGACAGCCTGAACATCGATGCTTCGCAGTGCCCGCCATCGTTCGACCTCTCCTATCTGCCAGACGGCGATTACGTGGCGTACATGCTAGCCTGTGGTCTGGGCGGGCCAGCCCCCTTTCGGCTGGAAACTCACCCCTAGTTTGGCGTTCAAAAACCATGCGGCAGTCCTTCATTTCTGTTTATCTTTCCACTGATAAACCCAAAGCACCATGAAACGCCTCTCGCTTTCTATCCTTTTGGCAGTCGGGCTACTGGCCGGTTCGGCCTTCGTTATCCCCCAGTACATTGCCGACCTGTACCTGAATACCCTTATGGGGCAGCCTTATGAGTTCATGTTCGATGATCAGGGAGAAACTCTGGATATGGGGTACACTTCTTTGGGCCAGTTCGAAGCCGGATTCAGCGGTATTTTCCTGTATAGTGGCATCAAAGAGGCCATGGAGCAGTACGCCTGGCCAGAAAACGAAGAATACATCGACTTTCATAACCTGGAAGTGTTCTCGGAGATGGCTGAGATGGATGCCTTCTCGGACGGTAAGGTGGAGCTGATCTCCTGGCTGGAAGATGACTTCTTGCACTACAATCCTGCTTTTGTGCGTTGGGGCTTCACCTACATGATTCCTGCTCCGGATGAACAGCTGGACGAGTACACCTACCAAGAGATCTACGATGTAGTGGGCGCGCGCTTTGTACGGCTGCTGGCCGAAACGCACGAGCTACTAGAGCGTGAGGGCAAGGACGAAGAAGCCAACAACTACCAAACAGGTATGAACAGTGGCAGCTTCGACGCTTACAACTTTATAGACGCCCGCCAAGACCTATTGGCCGATCTGGACTATGACTACGCCACCTCTAACAATACGGATAGCCCCTTCACCCCCGGCATGGCCTACACCTGGTGGATTCGCCGTACGCTTGACGGCTCTGAAGAGGCCCTTTGGGAAGGCATCTCAGACATCCTGAAAACCTACGATCCTGGATTCTGGGAGCGGTTGTAAGAAAGTAGAAATCCACCCTAGCCCAGCCACGGGACTTTCAGGGTGCCCAAACTCATAGGTCCACAACAGCCCCCCCGAAATGAATAGCGACTGCTGACCGCGGAGGAGGCATACCCAAAAAAATGAGCGCGCAGCGCTTCTAATGAAATTGAAACCAAGCCGGACACACCACTGTGGACCGGCCTCGCTAAGACTCTTCGGAATGCAAATTATTTCACCCAAAACCTGTTTGAAAAAGGCTGAGGGCATTAAAACTGCACTCCCACTTTGGCCATCACGCCCGTGTTAATATCCCCATTGAGGTAGGGTTGGGTGAAGGCCTTGGTGCCCAACAGGAACCCATCTCGTAATTGAAAGGTAGTTTCTACGATGATGTTGAACCCCAAAGCGTGCCGTAGCACCGAGTTTTCGTCAAACCGGATAAGGACGTCCGATTCATCGAATGAAAAGTAATTGGGTTGGAGGTCCTTGATGAAGTAGTAGCTCAGCCCACCCCCTACCCGGAAATCAATGAGCCGATCGTTCCGAAAAGGAGAAAGGAAGGCGTTGCCATTGAACTGCAAAAAAGTGGCATTATCCTCCGGATTAAAGGGGCTGGCACCTACCGTACCAGAACCAGATACAGCAAGGTGTGGGAGCCATTTGTAATTGACCTCACTTTCTACTTGTAGGGCATAGAGATCTCCGGTACCCAATAGGGAGAGACCTGTGCCCATGCGGAAATCGCGCTTAGAAGGCTGTTTGTGAATGTCTTGTGCCCACAGGGTGGTACTGCAGGTTATCAGGAGGGCCAGGCCCAATACGGTCTTTTTCATCGTTAAGGTGTGTTGCGTTGTACGAGTATCAAATTCTAAAACCGGCCCGTAGCATCAGTCCGGTATTGGCATCTCCTTGGGTGTATTGCTGGGTATATATTTTAGTCCCGATGAGGTATCGCTCACCAATATTGAGGGAGTACTCTACTACGAAGTTGATGCCCAAACTTTGCCGCTGGCTAGGTTCATTCTGAAAGGTGATCCAGTTGCCTCTTTGGTCTAATAGGCCATTTGCTACCTCGGTTACATCGATGTAGCTGAGGCCGCTGCCCAAGCGGAAGTCCAGGTAGCGGGTATTCCGAAAAGGAGATACAAACACATTGGCATTGCCCTGAAAATAGGAAGCCGG
>DMST01000532.1:7719-12506 GCA_003454975.1 Cytophagales bacterium
AGCCGACTCTGAATAGCCCCAAACGCTTCTGGCTACGCCACCCGACAAGGAGGCTGTGAAATGCGGGGTTATCCGGTAGTTGAGTTCGTTTTCTACGGTCAGCATCACCATGCTGCTGGTGCCCAGTAGGGAAATGCCCGTGCCGGTTCTGAAATCGAGGTTAGAAGGCTTCGATTCCACCTCTTGGGCCCGTACGGAACCCAGCAGGGCCACCGATAGCCCTAGCGAAAGCAAGATGTTCTTCATTCTGTTGTTGAGTTACTTTCCAGGTAATAGGTTATGGATGATTGGCTAGGCTAGGTCCTAAAGCCTAATGCCGGTTTTCAGCATGGCTCCGGAGTTGATATCGCCATTGAAGTAGGGCTGGGTGTATACTTTAGCACCTACCAGCAGCCGGTCTCCCAGGCTGAGGGTATATTCCAGGATTACGTTGGCGCCAAAGCTCTGCCGATTATCTGCTGCAAAATCGATATCGGTGATTTCACCGTTGATCCTGGAAATGGATTGAGCATATACATCGTTGATGTGGTAGTAGCTCAAGCCCGAACCCATGCGAAAGTCAAGGAACCGGTTGTTGCGAAAGGGCGACCAAAACAGGTTGGCATTGCCCTGAGCGAAAGAGGCTGCTTCAAATTCTCCGGAGTCACTCTTGCCAAAGCCAGCGGATGCAGAAACCGTGAAATGGGGAGTAAGCCGATAATTGAGCTCATTTTCGAAGTGGAGCGCGGTCTTGTCGCCAGTGCCCAAAAAGGACATACCTGCTCCCACACGCAGATCGAGCCGGGAAGGCTCCGGGGCTACTTCTTGGGCCATAGCAGGGCCCAGCAAGGCAAACACTAACCCCAAGGTGATATAGGCATTCTTCATACTATTGTTGAGTTAATTACTGCTAGAGGTAGTTTTGCAAAAGTAACGTCCCCCTCAGCTGGGCAGTATATTCATACAGCCCAGAAAAGGGGATTTCGTCACAACCGAATACCCGCTTTGAATACTAACCCTGAGTTGATGTCTCCGCTCAGGTAGGGCTGGGTAAAGGCTTTGGCCCCGATGAGGTATTTCTCGCCTACTGCAAGCGAATACTCAAGAATGATGTTGAACCCCAGGCTGCTGCGTTGATCCAGGCGGTGATCTACATCCACGATTTCACCGTTCTCATAGGAAATCGCCTGTACCCTGGCATGGCTCACATTATAGAGGCTGAGTCCGCCTCCTACCCGAAGGTCCATGTAGCCATCGTTCCGAAACGGGGATACAAATACATTGGTGTTGCCCTGAAGGAATGATGCCGTCTGGTCACCGATCACATCGCTTTTGCCAAACCCTGCCGAGGCAGCTACGGTGAAATACGGGTTGAGCCGGTAATTGAGTTCATTTTCAAACTGCAAGGCCAGCATGTCGCCGCTGCCCATAAAGGCAACGCCGCTACCCGCTCGAATATCCAGCTTGGAGGGGGTAGGTTCTTCTTCTTGGGCCAAGGCGGTACTGGTGAGGGCCAAACCAAGGCCCAGGGTCATTAAGGTAATCTTCATTGTGCTGTGGAGTTTACTTTTCAATACTTGTTAGTTGCACCTCCACAACCAAAGACCGCGCCGAAATTGCCTACTGGAATACTTTTTCGTCACAGGTTACCAAAAACCTGTTCCTTCACTTCTGGCCATTCTTCCGCCAATATGCTGTAATACGCCGTACTGCGGCGGTAGCCGTCGTACATTACCGTGTCGTTACGCAATATGCCCTCAAACTTGGCCCCTATGCGCAGAATGGCCGTACGCGATTGCTCGTTACGGCTGTCCGTCTTTAGCTGCATGCGCTCGCACTTCAGCGTTTCGAAGGCATACTGTAGCATCAGGAATTTGTTGTGCTGGTTGAGGCCCGTACGCTGGTACTCACGGCTGATCCAGGTCCAGCCGATTTCGATGCGGTCGTGTGGGTTGCTAATAGATCCGTAGCTAGAACTGCCCACATAAGCCTGAGCCTGTTTGTCATAGATTGCAAAGGGGTACCGGACTCCCCGGGCTTTCTCGGCCAAGGCTCCGGCTACGTATTGATGCACCGCTTCGTCAGAGCCCAGCAGCGTAGGCGAATACTTGAGCAGGTCCGGGTGCTTACGGCTGATCTCCAAATAGTGAGGAATATGCTCTACGGAAAGCGGCTCTAGCCGGGCCCGTTCGTCCTCCAAAATGATGTGTTGCGTAAGGTCAAAATTCATCCGGGGAAACTCCACAAAACTGCGCTTGAGTGCAAGCCTCAGCAAAAAGATATACCGGCTTCCACGGCAAGTTTCTTGGGCCAGAATCACCAGGGGATAGGAGCCTCAAGCGATGGAGGAGAAGCATCTGGCAAAAGATACTTCCTTTACTATCGAAATTCCTTCTCCCTACTCGCGCTCACACCCACACTGTACGGTCGTACTTCTTGGCATTGCCAGACTTAATTGGGAACTTTCGATGATAATCTGTGTGCTCTTTCATGCGCTTGATCCTCTCTGGAGTATTTCTCCTCTTATTTAGCCCTCTGTTGCTGTTTGCAAAACAGAACGCCTGGCCAGCTGACTCGCTTGCCAATCTGTTGCAGTTGGCTGATTCTCTGTACGTACAGGGAAAGCTATATTCTGCGGAGCTATACTATGAGCAGCTACTGGAGGCCGCCAATCAATCTGGAGATGTGCCCAATCAGGTAGCCCCCCGGTTGGGACTGGCCCAGCTACATATGCAGCGCCGCGACTACGAAGAGGCGCTGGTATATCTTCAGAAAGCAGAACGGCTCAGCCGACAGCAAGGGCTAGAAACGTACCTGATCCGCGCCCTGCATAGCACGGCCGGCGTCTGGATTGCGCAAGAGGAATACCCGAAAGCACGAGGGTTCCTACGTACCATCGTAGCGCTGACCGAAGAGAATGGCGACCGGGAGTGGATGACCCATGCGTTCAATAGCTTGGGCCGCTGTTTTGCCTTAGAACAGCAATGGGACAGCGCCCAGTGGTACATTACTCAAGGGCTAGAGCTCACCAAACAGCAAGACATGCCCAAGGCCCGGGCCTTGCTCTTGTGCAACCGGGTGGAAACGCATCGGTTGCAAAATGAAGTTCCTGAGCAAAGCTGGGCCCTACTCCAGGAAGCCGAGGGCCTCTTTGAGTCGCTGGGTGAGATCAACTACCTCCTCCAAGTACAGTACATCAAAGCCGCCTTGATGGGTAAAGTGGGCCGTTGGCAAGAAGGGTTGGCCCTGATGCAGGAAACCCTGGTGGAGGGAAAAGAGCTCGGATACATTTCCGATCTCGGCTTTGCCTATCAGGTTTATCTGGAGATACTCACCGAAAACAACCAGTACGAACTGGTGGCTCCCGTGTATGAGGAATACCTGGAGTATCTCAAGAAAAGCTTTGACCGGGAGAAAAGCGCCCAGCGGGAGGACCTGGCGGCCAAATATTCGTATGAACAACAGCGAAATGCGCTGGCCCACAACCAAGCTACTATCGCACGACAGCAGCAGGGGCTTCTCCTATTTAGCATGCTTACGTTGCTCATATTGGGGCTGCTGGGCATAGTGGTGTGGTATAGCCGACGGATGCGACAGACCCACAAAGAGCTAGCCCGGGTGCACGAAGAGGTACAGGCCCAAAACGAGGAGCTAGTGCAGCAAGCGGAGGAACTTACCCAAGCCAACGAACACGTGCAGCGACTCAATCAACACCTGGAAGGGATGGTGCACGAACGTACCCAAACCATACAGGCGCAGCATGACCGCCTTATTCAATACGGTTTTATGAATGCACACGAGCTACGAGGACCCTTGGCCCGCATTCTAGGACTTACCAACCTGATACCCTATTGCCAAGACTCCGCCGAAGTCATGCAGCTGGCAGAGAAGATTGAAGAGGAAAGCAAGCAAATGGACCTGGTGGTGAAGCAAATCAACCGAACCATCGAGAAGGAGGAAATCTTTGCGGGTAATCAGAGCCTCAAGCCTCCTACGGATTAAGTGATGCTTGGGCAAGGATTAGCCCAGGTACTGTCCTCGGTTGAGGAAGAAGCCAACCGCAGCAGGGTTTCAGCTTGATACCCAATGGCAAAAGGAAGCTTGTGGCTTCCCTTGGCCAAATAGGAATTATATGGTCAATTGAATAACACCTTCGCCGTTCCTAATCGCCCCTCTTTGCCCGTCACCTCTAGCAGGTAAAGCCCCTCGGGTACCCCCTGTAGCAGCCAGGCTATCTCTTTTCCGGCTACGTAGTCTACAGGTTGCTGGCGCACCTGGCGACCGTGCAAGTCGATCAGGCGCAGTTGCACCGCTCCAGTCGGTGGCTCGGCCAACCGAATGGTAATCGCACCCTGACTAGGGTTGGGGTATACCAACAGTTCGGCCGGTTCAGGATCGGGTAAGGAGGTTACGCCCGATACCTGGATGTAGGCCCGCTTCAGCAACTGCTCGCTGGCCCCATCGGCATTGGTAGCCGTCAGCAGCACGCTCCAGTTTCCTTCATCTTCGTAGATCACCACTGGGTTTTCCTCGGTAGATCGGTTTGGGGCTCCGCCCGTAAACTCCCAAGCGTAGGTCTCGGCCCCCGTGCTTTGGTTGCCAAATACCACCGTAAGGGGGGCTTCGCCCATGGTGACAACGGCTGCGAATTCCCCCATCGGCAAGGGTAGATTCACCGTAATGTAGTCCGTACGCACCAAGGTATCCGTACCGGCATCGTTAGTGGCGCGCAGGGTTACCGGATACACACCCGGCTCGGTGTATTGAACCTGGGGGTTCTGCTGTGTGCTGGTTGCGGGGGTACCTAC
>DMST01000337.1 GCA_003454975.1 Cytophagales bacterium
GGGCCACCGGTACTACGGCTACTACCCCATGGGCACGCACCTGATTGTCACGGCCAAACCGGCCGGAAACGGGTTTGCTGATGTAGCCGAGCACCGCCAGGAGCTATCGCCTATCTACAACTTTTATACCCATACGGAGCGTGATCCGGCCTATGTGGCCGAGATGGAGGAGCTGATTTCGCTCTACCGCCCGCTGTTTATCACCTCCTTCCTGATTGAGGACTACCTGGCAGAGCAAAACTTCAACGGAGCCACGGAACTGGTACTTACTGGGGCTTCCAGCAAAACGGCCCAGGCTTTAGCCTTCCTGGTAGCCCAACGGAAAAAGGAGCAAGGGTTGAATATCCACCTGATTGGGCTGACCTCGGCCCGCAACGTGGAGTTTGTGCAGCAGTTAGGTTGGTACGATAATACGGTACCCTACGACCAAATTTCTGGCTTGGATCCTTCCAAAAAGCACGTGGTGGTGGACTTCTCGGGCAATCACAATACCCAATACGAACTGCAGACGCTGCTGAAAGAGAACTTGGTGTACAACTGTCTGGTGGGACTAGCCGATTGGCAAAATATGCGGGGCGAAAAACCGCTGCCCGCCAAAGGAGAATTCTTCTTTGCGCCGACCCGCGCCCAGAACCGACAAAAGGCTTGGGGCCCCGCCGGATTTCAGCAACGGGTAGAGGAGGCCTGGCGAAAATTTGGGGCTGCGATCCAGCCCAAGATTACCCTGACCGAAGTGGTAGGGGTGGAGAATCTGGCCGCCCTATACTTGGACATGGTGGAAGGAAACGTTAATCCCCGCCAGGGGAATATGGTACGGTGGGGCATGTGAGAATTCTTTAACTACTATTAATTTAACTATTTAGGATCAACAATATGATTTGATATCTATGAAGACATTATTCATAAATTTATTAATCATTTCATCCTTACTATTACCTGCCATGGACTTCCAATCTTTCACTTACGGAGATAAAACATTTCGCTTTAACGGTGCAGGGCTAAAAGCGGTTTTAGAAGAAACAGAAATCAGTGATCACGGTGAGTGGACTATTTTTGAAAAAGCCTATACTGTTCCGGCAAGAGAGATCGAGCTTACTTTCCGAATTATTGATGTGACAAAGAATGGAGAAATCACAGATGCAAAGTTCTCTCAATCTGCCTACCAAGAAATTATTTCCGGCTACGTAGAGGATGTGAAAAGGACCGGACTCGCTGAGGAAATAGAGGAAATAACAACCCTAGACCATGGCTGGGATGCATACTCTACCGTCTTGAAATTGAGTGGAGGTAAAAAATCAATTAACCAGTGTTACACTAAAAAATTTGATCAGTTTATGTTGGTCCTATTCTTAGGAACTTCCCGGGCGGAGTTAAGCGAGCTGAAAAGTGTGGGGGAAACTATCATCTATTCTTTAAGCATTGAGCCTTAACCCTACTTTTTTTAGGCTAGACAAAAAAACTTCAAAGGTTGTACCCCTTCCTAGGAAATCTTTCATAGTTAGTGCCTTACCACCAACTGAATACTGTTTGGAAACCCTTGAAGGGCTGCGCCGACATAATATAACACAGTAGGATTAAAAACTGAGAGGATAAACAAACCCTTTTGTTCATGCAAAGGTCGGCTTGGTTTCAAGAATTTGTTCGAGAGTTATTCGTCCCAATTCCGCAAGGTACAGTGGCTATGCGGGACGACCGAACCCAGGAGACCTGGTCCGTGGAGATATCCGCCTTTGAGCTTGCCAAATACCCCGTCACCCAGCAGCTGTACGAAGCCGTCATGCAGGACAACCCCTCCGCATTTAGCGGTGATACGTTACCCGTAGAGTCGGTTTCTTGGATGGATGCCGTACGTTTTTGCAACCGCCTTTCGGAGTTACAAGGTAAGGCCCCCTGCTATGCACTGGATACCGCCATAGATGAAGTGCAGTTTACAGCTCAAGCGAATGGTTTCCGGCTACCGACAGAGGCCGAATGGCAATTTGCCTGCCAGGCGGGGACCCAAGGTATTCGCTACGGGGAGTTGACTGAAATTGCTTGGTACAAAGAAAACGCTGAGGATCGGACTCATCCGGTAGGGCAGAAGCAGCCCAACTCATGGGGACTGTATGATATGCTGGGCAATGTGTGGGAGTGGTGTACTGATATATATGACCAAACGGTGTACGGAGAATACCGCGTGTTTCGTGGTGGGGGCTGGTGCGACCAGGAGCGCAGTGTAATGGCCACCACCCGAAGAAGGAGCCACCCTAAATCCTTTAGGATTGATGATTTGGGGTTCAGGATCGCGAGGAATTCAACGTATTGAAGTCAAATTGGGTCTTTGGTATCAAAACAGGATATCGAATTTTTTAGGTAGATGAAAGAATCAAAAGCTTATCTGAAGCGTCGGTGGGAAACCGATTGGCAACCTTGGAATGATGTAGTGGTGGGTGCATTGAAGAACAAGGGTGACTTACTTAAACTTGGTTTGCCCATGGCCTCAGAAGGTCTCATCGATCTGCGGGGATTTAGTGCCCCCAAAGAATATACAACTGAAAAGACCAACTCAGGGAGAGAGAAAACCTACGTTTCAGAAGGTATTCGGATCAAAAAAATGAGATTCGAAGGGGTAGATTTTTCTTATGCTGATTTTGAAGGTTGCACTTTCCATAACTGTCACTTCAAGGCATCAGTATTTCACGAAACTAGGTTGGTGAATACACAATACTGGGGGTGCAGTTTTCAGGAGCTTGATTTTCATAAAACCAATTTTGGGCATGCTACTTTTCAAATAGAAGGGACATTGCTCAAGCGCTCGGTGGAGAATTTTGTGCGCGTGCGGTTTGATCAAGCTAACCTGAAGGAAGTGCGGATGCACGGGCAATACTTCGGAGATTGTCAAATTTCAAATTGCAAAACCGATGCCCTTATTTTTGGGCATTGCGGATTTGAAAAGGTGGCTTTTGAAGGAGAAGTAAAGGACATGACTGTGAAGGCATCACGCAAAGTCGTGGATTTTGATCTGACAGCTTCCCAGTTGGTTGGGTTTAACCTACAGGATCAAGGGGTTGAAGGGTTCCACTTTCCTGGTGGCGATAAGTATTAACTGTTTCAAGATAAGAGGTATTTTAAATATTATTTAGAATAATTACAAATAACTGAACCGAGTTGGAGAAAGGGCTGTTGTATGAGCTATGAATAGACCTTCCCCTAAAGTATTAGAAGTTATAAAGTCGGAGCGATTGACTCCGAACATGCACCGAATTACCCTACAAGGACCATTGACCCCCGATCCCAACTGGCGCGCCGGCTCGTACGTGAAATTGATTTTGCCCGATCCTGAAACAGGAGCGCTGAGTTTTGATAAAGCAGACAAGCCTAAAGTTAGGACCTATACGGCCCGGAAATTTGACCTGAAGGAGCAAACGGTTACCATCGATTTTGCCATTCACCAACCGGCGGGTCCGGCTACGAGTTGGGCATTGCAAGCCCAGGTAGGATCTAAAGTGGGCTTTATGGGGCCCGGTGGGCTTAAGATGGATCCTTCACTGGGGGATTGGTATTTGTTTGCGGCCGATATGGCGGCCCTGCCCGCGGCTATCTCGTTGATGGAGACCTTGGGAAAGAATGCCAGAGGCTACGCTTTACTAGAGGTAACCGACGAACTAGACAAACAGCCGCTCAATATACCGGAGGGAATAGAGGTGCAATGGCTGCTGCATCCTCACCCCGAGCAAAAAAGCCAGCAGCAATTAGAGGCCATCAAGAACCTGCCCTTATTCCGGGGGCAACCCAATGTGTTTGTGGCGGGTGAGCTCAGCACCATTCGCGAAATCAAGAGCTACTTTTTGAATGAGAGCGATATGGAAGCGGGCTACCTCTACATTAGTTCTTACTGGAAAATAGGCCTGAAAGAGGAGGACCATAAGATGGCCAAAAGAGCCATTTTGAGTTAATGCTGGACCTTTTATTCTCCTCCTTAATCAAGGATAGTGATTCGGCATCCCTGTGGCAAGCATCCTGCTTGCCATGTCGGGCAGAAGAAAGCCTGTGGCTTTCTGAAAGCTAAAAGCTTTCCTGGGCTTGTGGTTCCAAGCTCAAAACTTGGAAAAGGGTTAACTACTTGATTATAGAATAATTAAAAATTCATCATTCAAAACTCAACATGAGCTAAGTTCAACTGATACCCGTATGATCCATCGCGGTTCCGCAATCAACCCTAACTTTTCGCACGCGCTTACCCTACACCAACCCCTGCTTGCCCAATAGGGCAAAAAAACGCTCCTGATAGGTCCGGCCAATGGGGATGGTGGCTTCCCCAATTCGGATGATGGCTCGCTCTATGCTGTCGATCTTGTCCAGAGCCACTAGATAGGACTTGTGCACCCGCACAAAGCGGCTTGCGGGCAGGGTGGCCTCAAAGGCAGCAAACTTCTGCAAACACATAATGGGCTTGCCCTCATTGAGGTGCAGCCTCAGGTAGTCGCTCATTCCTTCAATGTACAGAATGGTATCAAGCAGCACCTTCTCTATGCGGTATTCTGTCTTCACGAAGATGCTATTGCCCGGCTCACTTGGGCTTTGTGTGCGTAGGGTGAACTCCTCGTACACCTTGTCCACGGCTTTCAGGAAGCGTGTGAAATCGTAGGGCTTCAGTAAGTAATCGCTTACATGTAGCTCGTACCCGCGCAGGGCATATTCCTGGTAAGCAGTAGTCAGGATGACCAAGGGCTTTTGGGTTAGGCTTTCCAGCAGCTCGATGCCCGTCATTTCATCCATCTGGATGTCCAAAAAGACCAAATCCACCGGATTCTCCTTGATGTAACGGAGGCCCTCCGGGCTCTTGCGGAAACTAGCCTTTAGCTCCAAGTACGGCGACCTTTTGATAAAGCCTTCCAGCTTTTCGGCGGCCAGGGGTTCGTCTTCAATGATGATGCAAGAGAGCGTCATGCGAGTTGCAGGGATAGGTCTACGGTAAAGATGTTCTCCTTTTGGGAGATTTGCAGGTCGAAAGCATTGGGATACAGCAGCTCCAACCGACGGCGGGCGTTCGCTAGTCCAATCCCCTGACGCTTCTCGGAAGCCTCCGGTGCCTGGGGTTGGTAGTAGTTCCGGCATTGCAGCCGAACGCCCGTTTCGTTCATCTGCAAGTGAATACCAATGGCAGGCATACTAGCAGGTTGCGACACAAACTTGAAGGCGTTCTCTACAAAGGGTAGAAAAAGCAACGGTGCAATGGAAAGGCCTTTGGGTGAGCCCTCTACCGTTAACTCCACGTAGTTGTGCTCGGTAAACCGCATGCGTTGCAGCTCCGTAAGCTGCCGTATATACTCGATTTCCTTGTCAAGCGGTACGCTTTTTCCCTCGCTCTCGTATAGCATGTACCGCAATAGGGCCGCCAACTTGATCAGCATGGCCGAAGCCTCGTCCTGCGACCGGTAGATCAAGGTATCAATGTTGTTGAGGGTATTGAATAGGAAGTGTGGGCTCAACTGGGCTTTCAGCATGGCTAGCTCGTTGCGCAAGGACTCATTTTCTAGCGCCGTTTTGTGCTGTAGATTTTGGTTCCAGTTGATGAAGCCGCGCAGCAGGCTACCACACTGGCAGATGAGGAAGGACCCGCCCATGCCTTCGAAGAATTTTTGCCGGGCAAAGGGCCGAAACGCCGGGTACAATCCCCAGAAGGCCCCTACAAAAAGAAGAGACAGTACCAAAGCGAACACTACCGAGGCCACCAGATACCCGAAGTATCTCCGGGTATCCAGCAGTCGGGGCTGAAAGTAAAAGTAGAAGGCGTAGAAGTTGATCATGGCCCATACGCCCAGCAGAATGGCTGATTCCGGGTGTCCGGACATAAAGCCCTGCTCACCCGGACTGACCCGGATACTGAGCCATGAGAAGGCTCCGAAGGCCATCCAAAACAGAAAGTGGACGATGAAGTAGAGCAGTTTCTGCATGCTTCCCAAGGTAGGCATACCGACGGTTGTAAATCAATGCGTCAGTGCTTCTGCGGCTGCCTGCCGCCGTAGATAGTTCTCCCACTGCTGCCCAATAAGACGGAGCATGGCCGGATACACAATGAGCAGCCGAAAGGGCTTGATGAGCTGCATGTAGAAGGCCCCAAACCAGCCCTTGGGCTTCACGTAGACGGTCATCTGCACCCCATAGGTGCCGTCGGGACGGGGTACCCTCCCGAAATGAGCCGCAGCCAAAACGGTTTTATTTTCAATCTCGGAGAGCATCTCATTGGGTAGGCTGTACACAGGCACAAAATCTCCGAAGCCCTCTGCTTCCACTTCCAGGTCCGAAAGGCCTTCCTGCTGGGCATAGCGCTCGCGAATGCTCCCGGCGGGCAGTGCTTCCCGGGCCTTGGCTTCGTTCTCCCAGCCAAACACCCGGCCCAGGAAGAAGCGGAGGCGGAAGAGGGCCCCGGCGGCACCCGTAGTGGCGGTTCGCTCCA
>DMST01000242.1:0-347 GCA_003454975.1 Cytophagales bacterium
TGCAGGGCCGCACCGTATTGCAGCAGTCCGTAGGTCGTCTGACGCCCGGCACCCACAAAGTGCCCGTATCGCTAAGCCAGCGCGGGGTGTACTTCTACACCACCCAGGTGGGGCAGCAGCACTCCCAAGGGAAAATAGTAGTTCGTTAATTCATCATAATTTGTAGGAAAATTAGAAAGCCAACCTGCATTGTGGGTTGGCTTTTTTTTGGGGGTAGCCTGAAGATGTGCCTTAGGAAATAGTGAATTGTCTTCGAAAGGTATTTTTGGACAAAGCAGAAAGCAATGAAGATAAAACCCTACCCAAATTCGTTATCTTAGAGAAATGGTAAGTGCTACTACGATTCC
>DMST01000242.1:423-3128 GCA_003454975.1 Cytophagales bacterium
TACCTCCGCGGTATGTCTGCTGAAGAGTTCTTTCGTTTTTGCCAGGACAACCCTCAACTACGCCTCGAGCGAGATGCCAAGGGCGAAATCATCTTTATGTCACCTTCAGGATCCAATACCAGCCGCATAATCTTCGTACTAGCCACTCGATTGGGCATGTGGAATATTGAGCACGAAGCAGGTCATTTTCATGAATCCAGCGCTGGGTTTACGCTCCCTGATGGATCGGTACGTGCTGCGGACCTCGCTTTTGTTTCGCACCTACGAATGGAGGGGATTGCTACTGAAGCCTATGATAAATTTGCTCCTGTTTGCCCCAACTTTATTGTAGAAGTTATTTCCCCCAGCGATTCCCTTACCGAGCAGCAGGCCAAGATGGACGAATGGATGCAGAATGGGGTGGAGTTAGGCTGGCTGATTGACCCGAAAACTGAGCAAGTTTGGATTTACGAATCCAACAAAGAAACGGTACACCATTCAGGCTTTGATCGCTCCCTTTCCGGCGTACCCGTATTGGCTGGCTTCACCTTCGACCTGAAGCTGCTGAGGGGTTGAGCCAACAGCACTTGTTTGCAATTCGTTATCTTAGAGAGATGGTAAGTGCTACTACGATTCCCGATGGCTTCAATGTAAAACTGCGACCGGAATACCTCCGCGGTATGTCTGCTGAGGAGTTCTTTCGATTTTGTCAGGACAACCCCAAGCTACGCCTTGAGCGAGATGCCAAGGGCGAAATCATCTTTATATCACCTTCAGGATTCCAATCTAGCAACCTTAGCCACGAAATAGCCTACGAATTAGAGAGCTGGAATCGTGTACACAAATATGGAAAAGCCACTGATTCTAACGGAGGATTTACACTTCCCAATGGCGCTATCCGGGCGGCGGATGTAGCCTTGGTTTCTTTTGCGCGATTGAAAAACCTACCGCAAGAAGAATTGAAAAAATTCCCTGCTGTAACCCCCAACTTTATTGTAGAAGTTATTTCGCCTAGCGATTCCCTAGCAGACCAGCAGGCCAAGATGGACGAATGGATACAGAACGGTGTGGAGCTGGGTTGGCTGATTTGCCCACAAACCGAGCAGGTTTGGATTTACGAACCCAGCAAAGCCACGGTACACCATACAGGCTTTGACCGCAGCCTATCTGGAGAGCTTGCGCTACCCGGCTTTACCTTTGATCTGAAGTTGCTGAGGGGTTGAGCCATCAGCACTTGTTTGCAAATCGTTATCTTAGAGAGATGGTAAGTGCTACTACGATTCCTGATGGCTTCAATGTAAAACTGCGACCGGAATACCTCCGCAGTATGTCTGCTGAGGAGTTCTTTTGTTTTTGCCAGGATAACCCCCAGCTACGGCTAGAGCGTAGTGCTGAGGGCGAAATCATCTTTATGTCACCTTCAGGATTGGATACAGGATTCGCCGAGGGCGAAATTGTGGGCGAGCTTATTCAATGGAATCGCCAGAAGCAGCTAGGCAGGGTATCCAGCCCTAGCGGAGGGTACACTTTACCTAACGGTGCCATTCGC
Source organism: Cytophagales bacterium (assembly GCA_003454975.1). Classification (GTDB taxonomy): domain Bacteria; phylum Bacteroidota; class Bacteroidia; order Cytophagales; family Cyclobacteriaceae; genus DMST01. The sequence continues at coordinate 1,952 of DMST01000242.1, forward strand.
GCTGCCGATGCTTCTTTTATTACTTTCGGGCGCCTCGAAGCTGTATCGGCCCAGGATCGTAAACGATTTGCCCCCGTGGTACCCAACTTTGTTGCCGAGGTAGTTTCTCCCAGCGATTCCCTAGCAGACCAGCAGGCCAAAATGGACGAATGGATACAGAACGGTGTGGAGCTGGGCTGGCTGATTGACCCACAAACCGAGCAGGTTTGGATTTACCAACCCAGCAAAGTTACGGTTCAGCATACGGACTTTGATCGCAGTCTATCCGGAGAGCTTGTGCTACCCGGCTTTACTTTTGATCTGAAGCTGCTAAGAGGTTAGTCTCAAGGGTCAGACCTGAAACAACCTCCTGCTACTTTTCTTTTACCATACCCGGTACTTCATAGCCATCGGTTAGTGCTTCCAGGTGCTGAGCAATTTCCAATAGCCGTTTGTCGCTCCACTTGCGAGCATGCAGTTGCACGCCCACTGGCATTCCGTTTTTCTTCTTCCCAATGGGTATCACGGCAATGGGATGACCTGAGAAGGCCGTAGTGAATGCATACTTACCCATGGCTTCTGTATAGCCTACCTTCTTCCCGTTGATGGTGAAAGGCTTGCCCGCCTTTTGGTGCTTATAGGCCTCTATAGGGCATACGGGGGTGATCCAGAGATCGTACCTAGTCAAGAATTCATCGTATATCTCCGAGAATCGATCCTTGTAGTCAATGGTACGGGCGTACCCTGCATTGGACATGTTCATGCCTCGGGCCATTCCTTTGGCCCACCAGTGGTCGCGGTACTTGAGCCGAAGAAACGTATACAAGCCCACGGCCATCAGCGGAAACCGTGGATTGTTTACGCCCATTTCGAAGCCCAACAGGGTATTGTATTTCAGGTAGGCCTCCTTTTCGTTGTATTCTGGATGGTCCTTGGTCAGGCCTTTCGAAGTCACTTTCACCTTAGCCAGGAATTTCTGGAAAATCTCCAAGTACTCCTGGTCTATGGTCACCCCGTTGATGTGCTCCGAGTAGCCAATCTGCAACGGCTGCCCGTCCCAGGATTCCCCCTGGTCAAAATCAGTGGTGGGGAGTTCTGGTAGGTGGTTTTGGCCGTTGGCGGCCAGTACCTGCATCATCAGTTTCAGGTCCTCCACGTTCTTGCCGAATGGCCCGGCAGTTACTATATGTCGGCGGCC
>DMST01000242.1:3206-9893 GCA_003454975.1 Cytophagales bacterium
CGATTCGAGAGGTAGTTCTCGGTAGGCCGTAGGCCGCAAATGCCGTTGAAGTGGGCCGGTACTCGCACCGAACCGCCCGCATCCGCGCCCAGCTCTCCCGGGCTCATCCCGGCCGCTACCGCCACGGCAGACCCACCGGAACTACCACCCGCCACGCGAGTAGTATCGTAGGGATTGTTCGTTTGCCCGTTCCAGAAATTCGTGCTCTGCCAGTCGATGCAATACAGCGCGCAGTTCGTTTTTCCGATGATGATGCCCCCTGCCTGCTTGAGCCGTTTCACTAACTCAGCGTCCTTTTCCGCTACATAGTTGCGCAAAAGTGGGTCTCCATTCGAGTTTTTGAGGCCCTTCACCAAAAAGCTATCCTTCACCGTCATGGGCAGCCCGTGCAGAAGCCCCAATTCTTCCCCCTGGGCCAGGGCCAAATCCTTGGCTTCTGCTTCGGCCAGGATATCCTCCCGGTCTCGCAGGTCGATCACCGAATTCAACTCAGGATTGTGCCGTTCTATCTGGTCAAGAAAAGCGGATACTACCTCCACCACGGTCAGCTGCCGGGTTTTGATTTTGGAAAGCAGTTCGGTGGCCGGTAAAAACACGAGGGATGGGTCCATCTTCATTCCATTTTGTTGCGGTAACAAAGGAAGAATCCGGATTACGAAATCTATTTGACAATTGTCAAAATCACTCCTTGCTCGCGCGAATTCGGCTCAGCGTTTCTTGGCTTATGCCGAGGTAGGAGGCAATGTGACTCAGGTTGATGCGCTGCAATAGGTCTGGCTTGTCTTCTACCAAACGCTCGTAGCGTTCCTTGGCCGTGTAGAACAGTAGATTCTCAATGCGGTCTGCCAGGTCCATATAAATCTGCTCCAGAAAGAATCGAATGTATTTCTCGTGTTGAGGCTTTTGTTCAAGCACCTGTTGCATTTCCGGGTAAGCAATTAGCATGACCACCGAATCCTCTACTACTTCCACGTTATACCTACTCTTCTTTCGTTGAATCAAACTATCAATGGCCGTGATGCTCTCGCCCTCGGTCGCAATGTGCGCCGTTACATCCTTTCCATCTTTGTAGTAAAACGTACGAGCAACACCCTTCTCCAAAATAAACACGTGATCACACCGGGTGCCCTCTTGGTGGAGTAGGGTGTTTTTGGGGTATGAATGCCTGGTAGCGATGGCCTGAAAATCGGCGAGCAACTCTGCTAGCTCAGCTGCTGGCAGGCTTTTGAATATCTCTAAGATCATAGCGCGACATATCTGCACTCCAAGTTAGAGAATGCCCGCCAATTGGCAGGTTCTGTGCGTACAACCTATATTTTTGTATGCATGGGAATCCGGTATCTATGCTTGTTTGGTTTACTGATAGGGAGCACTTCTCTGGTCGCACAAAACCAAAATACCTTCAGCAAAGCGGGGCTGTTAGAAGACCTTCAGTTTTTGAACGAGGTATATGTTCAAGGGCATTCGGCCAACTATCGGGAAGGCGCCGCCCGCTACACCCTCCAACCCCTACTGGACAGCGTACAAGCCCACCTCACCGACTCGCTCACGGGCGAGCAGTATTTCTTTTTGCTACGGCATGCAATAGCCCTCTCGGGCTGCGTACATACGCGGCTAGAAAAAGCCGATGCTCTCTTTCTGGATAAGAAAACCCGATTCCCGATGCCGTTTTATTGGATTGGCGGCCAGATGTTGGTGGCTGAACAACCGGACAATCCTTTGCCTTTGCAGATGGGCGAACCCATTTTGGAGATCAACGGATTGCCTTCCTCGCAGGCCTTGGCTCCCTTGCTGCATTTATTTCCAGCCGATGGTGGAGGCAGCACTCTATCCGAATGGGTGATCCGCCGGTCGGGTAGGTATTACTTAGCATTGGCCCTGGGCCAACCCGAGCAGTACACGGTTACCTTGGCCGATCCCACGCTTACCTTACCCGCCGCCACCAAAGGAGCCAATCCCGCCCCGCCCGTGCGTTCCTTCGTGCCTGAGGTAACCTTCAAAGCGGACGACGAGAGCGATTTTGGCTACCTGCAAGACTCAGTAGCCGTACTGCGCCTGGGCGGTTTTCACCGGCGGGATATGCTGCGATACCGACAGGTGATGAAGACCCTGATAGAGGAGGAGATTCCTTACCTCATTCTTGACCTTAGGGCCAATGGCGGCGGCTCGCGTATGGCTTGTACTCAGCTGATGCGCTATATGGCTACCGAACCTTTTGAGTACACCTTTGTCAATCCGCCCCAGCAGAAGTTATTTCCCTACCTCAATGCCAAAGGGAAGTACTACCGTAGCATGGCCTTCCTCAAGTTCGGCTTGTTCAACATCCACCCGGTAGTGAGTACCCCTTGGGGGTGGGGCAGGCGCTACCGCAACCGTCCGGCAGCCAAGACGTTTCAAGGCCAAATCACCGTACTTACCGATGGACTCACGGCCTCTGCTTCTGCTCAGCTAGTGAGCTGGCTCAGCCAGCAGCAACGTGCCCTGGTAGTGGGGCGTCGGCCAGCCGGTGGATACAACGGTAACAATGGTGGTTCCTTCCCCTTGGTGACCTTGCCTTCCTCCAAAGTCCAGGTAGTCATCCCCGCCTTCCGTCTTGTACTACAGGCGGACTCTGACCAAGACCAAGGCATAACGCCACACGTGCCGGTACAGTACACCCTGGAAGACTATTTGAATGGGCAGGATGCAGACCTAAGGGCGACTCTTGACTACTGGGGTATTGACTTTTCTGGCCTTGAAGATTAGGACGGGGGCACTGGTGTACTACTCTCCGGTTTGCTTTTGCCGACAGCTGATCTTCCAGGTAGGATATACAAACTGTTCCGCTGGGTCTACCCATTCGCCTACCCACTCAAAACCGTCCTCGGTGAAAGAGGAAAACGTGAGCCGGGAATATCCATCCATCCCGTTAGGTGCCTGCTGAGGCCGGTACAGCACAAGCTTGTCTTTGGCCTCACTCACAGTTCCTTCCCACGCAGGCAGGGTGGGAGTGGGCGCCCCTGACGAATAATAATGGACGTACCAGCGGGCACTATCCGGAATGTACTGCCGGATGCTCCCCGAATGACTGCCATCCTCCTTTAATGTTTCGTCTTGCACGGCCATGCCGTTCATGATGTACTTAAAGGTCCAGATCATTTCCTGAGGCGCGTTCCAGCTTTGGTCTGGATTCCGGGTTTGGGATTGGCACACACTCCGCCCGATCATCGGGGCAAAATCGTTCACCGCCTCGGGGGCTTCTGGATTAGGCCTGCCATAAGGGTGTTGGGCACTAGGTTCGTATTCAGCATACGACTGGGCGAATAGGGGAGTGGTACTCACCAGCATCAGAAATAGTAGCGTCCGCATAGGAATGGATTCTGGAGAAAAAGTAGGCTGTATTTCGCAAATATCTTGGGCAACGCCAAACCTCCATGGATGTACCGTTGAACCCGTGACTGAATTCGGGTTGGGCTCTGGCTACTCGCCCCCAACTGCCAATTAGAAGAGGAGGATTTGATGACGCCAGCAATAATTCTAAAGCCTGGCATTGGCTAGTGGAGTAGGATTGAGGAACTTGCCGCTTTTTAAGAAAAACGCCTTGGGAGCCATAGTTTCCGGGCAAGAGTAAGCGGAGAGCATATGATGGATTTCTACCCGGGGCAACGGTGGGAAAGCGAAGGCGAGCCCGAATTGGGAGTGGGTGTAATTGTAGAGGTGAAATTTGGCCGGGTGCAAGTGGCGTTTCCCAGTGCTGGAGAAACCCGAATGTATGCCGAAGGCAGTGCGCCCTTGCGCCGGGTCCTGTTTCAGGCAGGCGATACCGTGGCAGACGCAGATCAGAATCCATTCTTGATTGAGCGGGTGCGAGCGGGAGATGACTTGGTATTGTACATCGGCAAGGACGGGGTGCTGTCCGAGGCCGATCTGGGTGAAGTGTCTGCCCAGCACGGGGTAGACAGCCGCCTCCTGAGCGGGGTAGTGGACTCCCCCGAACTCTTCGCCCTACGCCGCCAAACGTTGGCGCACCACCATGCTCGGGGCCTGTCTTCCGTACACGGGTTTGTGGGTGGCCGGATCGACCTGATACCACACCAGCTCTACATTGCCCACGAGGTAAGTTCGCGCTATGCACCACGCGTGCTTTTGTCGGACCAGGTGGGTTTGGGTAAAACCATCGAAGCTTGTTTGATCTTACACCGCCTGCTCTTGAGTGGTCGTGCCTCCCGGATCCTCATCCTGGTGCCAGACTCCCTGGTACACCAGTGGTTTGTGGAGTTGCTTCGTCGGTTCAACTTGTGGTTCCACATTTTTGATGAGGAACGCTGTGCCGCTTTGGACGAAACCGCTCCTGAGGGAAATCCCTTTTTGGACGACCAGCTGGTGCTTTGCAGTACCTCGTTTCTGACGGAATCGCCCAACCGCGCCCGTCAGGCCATCGCAGCCGATTGGGATGTGCTGGTGGTGGACGAAGCCCACCACCTGGCCTGGTCGCCCGAGAAAGCTAGCCCCGAATACCTCGTAGTGGAGTTACTGAGCCAGGTAGCCAAAGGGCTGTTGCTGCTCACCGCCACCCCAGAACAGCTGGGCGTAGCCAGCCATTTTGCGCGGCTGCGGCTGCTGGATCCGGAGCGATATGCTGACTATGAAGCCTTCCTCAAGGAACCACACGATCACCGTGAGGTAGCCCAATCGGTGGAAAGCTTGATGGCCGGTCGCCCGCTCACCACCCAGGAGGAAGCCCTGATCCGGGATCGCTTGGGAGAGGACCGCTGGGCTGCCTATACCAAGGGAAACTCCCTGGCCACCGAGCAGCTGGTGGAAGACCTGCTGGATCAGCACGGCCCTGGACGGGTGGTGTTTCGGAATACACGGGCGGCCATGAGTGGCTTCCCCACCCGCAAGGCGCACTTGATTCCCCTGGAAGCCGCTGATCCGGAGAAATGGCTTGATCACTTAGCGCAGGAGTTTGCGACGGACCAAGGCCAAAACGAGGGTCAGGCCAAAGCACTGCGATTCGCAGACGATCCTCGAGTGACCTGGCTGGTAAAACGGTTGGCTACCCTGGCTCCGGCCAAGGTGGTGTTAATTTGCCGGAGCAAAGCCAAAGTGCTGGCCCTGGAAAAAGCCCTACAACAGCTCAGTCCGGCCAAGGTGGGCGTATTCCACGAAGATCTCACCCTGGTACAGCGCGACCGCAATGCAGCTTGGTTTGCCGAACCGGACGGTGCCCAGCTATTGGTGTGCTCGGAGATAGGCAGCGAAGGACGCAACTTTCAGTTTGCTCACCACTTGGTGCTCTTCGATTTGCCCATTCACCCGGAAATGGTAGAGCAGCGCATTGGCCGACTGGATCGGATTGGCCAATCCGAGGACATCCAAATTCATGTGCCCTACGGCAAAGGCAGCCCCCAGGAGGCGCTCGTACGGTGGTTTCATGAAGGCCTCAACGCTTTCGAAGAGAACATTGAGGGCGGCAATGCCATCGGTCAGCGATTCAACAGCCGCCTGTTGGCGGCAACCGCAGCCCAAAGCCATGGGCCAGAAATCGAGGCCCTCATTGTTGATACTGCCGCCTACCAAATGGAGCTAAAAGAACGGTTGGCTCAAGGGCGTGATCGACTGCTGGAAATGAACTCGTTTCGGCCCCAGGTAGCCGAAAAATTGGTGGCCGCCATTCAAACGGCTGACCAAAACCGGGCCCTGGAAACGTACATGATCCGGGTATTTGAGCAGTTCGGCATCGACATGGAAGATCTGGCCCCACGCACCTACCTGCTGCATCCGGCCCGGGCCAACCAGGCGGCCTTCCCCAGCATTCCCGATGAGGGCATCTCGGTCACCTTTGACCGCAAGCGCGCGCTGGGGCGGGAGGATATCAGCTTTATCAGTTGGGACCACCCCATGGTAACCGGCGCCCTGGACATGGTGCTGAGTGCGGACACAGGCACCACTTCATTCGGTCTGCTGAAAGGCACGGGCTCCACCGGGCTGCTGCTCGAAGCTATTTTTGTGTTGGAAACCCAAGGAGGTAAGGGGGTGGATGTCAACCGCTTTTTGCCCCATACCCCCATTCGGGTGGTGGTCACTTACACGGGGGGCGTGGTTACGGAGGACTATAGCCCAGAGCTGCTCAACCAGCGGCTGATTCACGGGCCCGTGGACGGACTGATGGACAACGAACAGGTGGTGGATTTGCTGCTGCCCAATATGATTAACTCAGCGACCAAAGAAGCGGAGGGAAGGAAGGCCCAACAGATTGGGGAAAGCCTGCAACGGATGACTCAGACGCTGGACCACGAGATTGGCCGGTTGGCGGCCTTGCACCAGCGCAACCCTTCTGTACGGCCCGATGAAATACAGAAAGCCATAGAGGAGAAGAGCATGCTGACCGGCCTCATGGAAGGGGCAAGCCTGAGGTTGGATGCGCTACTGTTGATTCAGGAGGGGGATTTGTAAGCCCCAAACCAAAGTGTCTTTGATAGGGGGGAGCTTGTAATTCTATCAACAATTCCAGGAGGAAATCGCTTTATTTCCTTGAAAACCACTTGCTATGACCTCCTCAGACTATTTGGCCCAGGATGCTACCGGGCTTGCCGAGCTCATTCGAAACCAGGAAGTAACCTCAGTCGAAGTGCTGGAAGCGGCCATTGCCCGGGCCGAGCAGCTCCAACCGGACCTCAACTTTATGGCCCAGCCTCTGTTTGA
>DMST01000242.1:9939-10190 GCA_003454975.1 Cytophagales bacterium
CACGGCCGGCAGCGTGCTACCCAGCCAGCCGGAGACGGTCCTTTTGCCGGGGTCCCCTTCCTTACCAAGGACTTGTATCAGGAGATGGCGGGAGTGCCCAGTATGAGCGGTAGCCGGGCCTACCGGCCGTATGTACCCGACGAGGATAGTCACTACATCCGGCGGGTGCGCGCGGCTGGGTTCTCCATTTTTGGCCGGACCACCACCCCCGAGTTGGGCCTGAAAGCGGTAACGGAATCGGTACTGACGGG
>DMST01000321.1:0-7065 GCA_003454975.1 Cytophagales bacterium
GTCGCATTCGACACGCTGGCGGTTGCTTCCGTATTCGGATGGGTACTGGCTTGTTTAATCCCGTCAATGAAAAGCATCATACCCTCCGTAGGATCAATCACCGCCGCCACGTGGTACCATTGGTCCGCATTCCAGGTATTGCTGTTCGAGTATACACTCTTAAACGGCTGGGTGCCGTCTACATCAAACCGAAGTGTACCTGGATTATCGACGAAGTCTGGCTGGAAGGACAAAGCAAATTCGTTGGTATTATCTTGTCCACTGATTTCTCGGGAGGCCAGCGTCACAAAATCGGAAAGGGTCGAATCAACAGCTTCGTCCAGCCTAAACCACATTTCGATGGTGCGTACCCCGTTGCCCACTTCAGTACCCAAATCAATGTAGTCATTGATTCCATCCAGGACCGCCACTCCTTCTGGTTCCGGCTGGCTCATTTCAGGACAAACATCCCCGGTAGATCGGAGAGTACTCACCAAAATGGCGTCAAAGCCATTGCCACTGGAATCATAGGTGATCGTGCCCGTAGCCTCGTTGAAGTTCCACAAACCCAAGGTGCTGCTGGTGGCTGTGGCGTCCAGGCAAGAAGGAATAAAATTAGTAGCATACAAAGCCGCCGATGAGAATCGAACGTCTTCGAGACTGCCCTGGAAATAACGACCGACGCCATCTCCCCAGGTTCCTAGCAGGGTGGCATTCGACACGCTGGCGGTAGCATCAGTATTCGGATGCGTACTGGCTTGTTTAATCCCGTCAATGAAAAGCATCATACCCTCGGTAGGGTCTATCACCGCCGCCACGTGGTACCATTGGTCCGCATTCCACGTATTGCTGTCCGAATACACACTCTTGAACGGCACCGTTCCGTCTACATCAAACCGCAAGGTTCCGGGATTGTCCACCCCGCTTGGTTGGAAAGACAAAGCAAACTCGTTGGTATTGTCTTGGTCGCTGATCTCCCGAGAGGCCAGCGTCACAAAATCCGACAGTGATGGATCTATCGCAGAATCCAATTTGAACCACATTTCGATGGTACGTACCCCGTTGCCAACTTCTACTCCCAGATCGATGTAGTCATCTTCTCCGTCAAAGGAAACCACACCTTTAGGAGCAGGCTCATTTATACAGACCTTATCGGTAGCCCTGAGGGCTCCAACTAAGGTAGCGTCAAATCCATTCCCGCTAGAATCGGCGGCTAAATTGCCGGAGTCCTCGTTGAAATTCCACAAGCCCAACGTGCTATTGGTTTTGGTAGCATCCAGACAAGCAGGTGTAAAGCTGTTGGTATATAATGCCTCGGAAGAGAAATGAACGTCCTCCAAGCTCCCCTGGAAATATCGATCGGCGCCACCCCCCCAGGTGCCGAGTAGTGTAGCATTAGAAACACTAGCCGTTGCCACCGTATTAGGGTGTGTACTGGCCTGTTTGATGCCATCAATGAAAAGCATCATACCCTCCGTAGGATCAATCACTGCAGCCACATGGTACCATTGGTCCGCATTCCAGGTATTGCTGTTCGAGTATACACTCTTAAACGGCTGGGTGCCGTCTACATCAAACCGAAGTGTGCCTGGATTAATGACGAAGTCCGGCTGAAAAGACAAGGAAAATTCGTTGGTATTAACTTGCCCACTGATTTCTCGCGAGGCCAGGGTTACAAAATCTGAAAGTGAGGGATCAATGGCTTCTTCTAGCTTGAACCACATCTCAATGGTGCGCACGCTGTTGCCGACTTCGGTACCCAGATCAATGTAATCACCTGTACCATTCAGGGTAACTACTCCGTCAGATAAAACCGAAGCAGGGCACAATGTAGAATTCTCCCAAATTGGACCATCCACTACCCCATCGAAGCCATTGCTGCTAGCATCCAAAGCTGCACTACCAGTACCCTCATTGAAATTCCAAAACCCCCTGCTACTCGTGGCAATATTTGCTTCGCATGAGGGGGTAAAGCTGTTGTTGTATAGTGCCTGGGTGGAGAAATTAACATTCTCCATGCTCCCTTTAAAATACCGGCCAACCCCATCACCCCAGGAGCCCAATACGGTAGGATTAGAAACACTGGCCGTGGCTGCAGTATTGGGATGAGTACTAGCCTGTTTAATCCCATCAATAAACAGCATCATGCCTTCTTCTGGATCAATTACCGCCGCCACGTGGTACCACTGGTCCGCATTCCAGGTATTGCTGTCCGAATACACACTCTTGTACGGCTGGGTGCCGTCTACATCAAACCGAAGTGTACCTGGATTATCGACGAAGTCCGGCTGGAAAGACAAACCGAATTCGTTGGTATTATCTTGGCGACTGACCTCCCGTGAGGCCAGCGCTACAAAATTGGAAAGTGAGGGATCGATGGCTTCTTCTAGCTTAAACCACATCTCAATGGTACGCAAGCCGTTACCGACGTCGGCACCTACATCTACCTGGTCATCAACACCATCAAAGGTGAGCATGAAATCCTGAGCATGCAGCGAGGCTGAGATCATGAAACCTACCGCAAGAAGTAGTATTCTTTGCATATTGATTGCTGTTTTCAACGAATTAGTTTTTGAAACAAAAATACGAATTATCAAATCAGGGAGAAAGTATCTTGTAGATTCTGGAAAGGTAGGTGGTATTCTTCCTCAACCAATACCACACAGGTCTACTACAACGGGGTGCCAGGATCGCGGTAATACATCGCGATCAGTTCGCCTTTGCTGTTGATCTCCAGCTTGCGGTATACCCGTCGGATGTACTTACGCACTGTGTCCAGCGAAACGTCTAACCGATCCGCAATGAGTTTATAGCTCAAACCGTCCAGAATACCCTGTACAATGTCTTGCTCGCGCGGGGTGAGGTCTTCCTCTACCCTATTCCCTGACTGGAAATAGTCAAACACTTTTCGTGCTATGGATGGGGTAATGGGCGAGCCTCCCTCCTGTAGGGTAAGTAAGGCCTCTTTGATCTTCTTTAGCGGTGTTTCCTTATCCAAATACCCGGAAGCGCCGGCACAGATGGCCTGAAAGATACTTTGGCTGTCTGTGAGTACCGATACGATGATGATCTCGCAACCGGGCACCCGCTTGCGGATGTGCACGATCCCTTCCAGACCGCTCATGCCGGGCAGGTTGATATCGAGCAAAAGCAGGCAATTTTTCCGCGTTTCGGGGCTTTCCAAAAGGGCCTCTACGGAGTCAAAGGCTTCTATGGGGCCAAACCGGGCCTGGTCTCGTAGGAAGTACTGCACCAAGGACTCACGGATGGCTTGGTCATCTTCCACAATCAACAAGTGTATTTTCTCTTCCAATCCCATTTGATTGACATTAAACAATGCGGGTATGCACCCTAACCAAAAATCCCGGCTGAGCAATACACTCCAAAGTACCGCCGATGCGGTCGGCCCGCATGCGCATATTGCGTAGGCCCATCCCTGGGCCTTCGGGTAAGGAAGCCACCTCCCCGTTATCCCACACCTCTAAAATAAGCTTACGTTCCGTCTTATGCGCTTTTAATTGTACCTCGCTGCCGTTGGAGTGCTTGAGCACATTTGCTACCGCTTCTTTCACAATGAAGAACAGCTCTTTCTTTTGCTGCGGAGTGATGTTGACTTGGTCCAGTTCTTCGGTAAACTGAAACCCATAGCTGAAGGCTGAGGACTGAAACTGGTGGCGAACGTGCTCCCGAATTTTATCGAACAAATCGGGGACGGTGGACTGGCGGGCATCGATGCTCCAGACTACATCCCGCATATTGCCCAGCACTTTTCTGCACGTTGCGGCAATGTCCGACATTTCCGTTTCCAAGGTATGAGGGACCTCCTCTTCCAACATTTCGGCTTTCATGGCTACCTTCACCAGTGCACTGCCTACGTCATCGTGCAGGTCAGTAGCAATCATCAGCTGCATATTGGCCAGGTCGCGTTGCCTGCGCCCCCGCTGGAGGATCACCAGAAAGGCCGCCGCCAGCACAAACACGATGACGGCGGTGATAAACCACCAGGTTTTGTAAAACACCTGCGGCACATATAGCGGGAGTGAAAACTGACTCAAGGCCTGGTTTCCTTTGGCGCCCGTGGCGCGTACATTGAGCTGGTAGTCACCGTGGGGTAAGGAGGCCAGCCGCAAAATATGCTCCTCGCCTAAGGAAATCCATTGGTCGGAGTAGCCTTCTAATTGATACGCGTAGCGGTTTTTTTCGGGCTTCAGGTAATCGGAAAAACCTAAGTGCAACAGCAAATAGCTGGTATGAACGGGCAACCGTACCCCCTCCTCAATTTGCTGAGGACTTTGTATCCGGATAAGCGAATCTTGCGCATCCAGAAATTCGATCTGGGTAATCTGTACCCGGTGTTTTTCGCTGGGAGTACTCCCTTCCGACGAAGGGCGGGCCACATTTACCCCGTTTACCCCTCCAAAGAACAGTCGGCCGTCGCGAGTCTTCAGATAACTCCCTTTGTTGAATTCATTATGCGTGAGGCCATCGATCACGAAATAGTTTTGAAACTGATCGGTGGTCAAATCCAAATAGGACAACCCTACGTTGGTGCCAAACCAAAGGCCTTGGGCACCATCGTACAAGCCAAAGGCCACGGTATTATCAGCCAAGCCGGAATAGGTAGTGTAGGGTTTCACCTGCCCGGTATTACGGTCCAGACACAATACCCCCCACCCGCCGGTTGCTATCCAAATCTTTCCCTTGGGACCTTCCAGTACACTATGAATTACTTGGGTCACCAAAGGGGCGTGTGCATTCTCATGGGTACCATAATAGCGCAGCACGCTGGCCGAATCGCATTCGTAAAGTCCTTTGTCCGTACTCACCCATAGGTGCCCATCCTGGGTAGTATACAGGTGGTTGATGGGCAGGGCACCCACATCCAGTCCGCCAAAGGGGAAGCTCACCGGGGCAAAGGTGGCGGTAGACTCATGGAAGGTCCACAGCCCTTGATACCCACCCAACCAAAGGGTACTATCCCGCCTGCGAACACCGGCCTTAAGAAACCGGTCCAACGTTCCCGAGTTATCGGCCATCACAGCCAGCTCTCCGCTTTGCTTATTAACTTTCAGCAACCCGTATCCTTCAGAAACTACCCATAGGTGCCGGGCGTCAGCCTCTAGCAAGATGTAAGGACTAAAGGGGATCGTGTTGTCAAAAAGCCGTTGCAAGCGGCCTTGGGGATTCCACCGGAACAAGCCCGAATAGCCCCCAATGAAGATGTCCCCTTTGGCATCCTCCAGCATACCCCGAAAGCTGGGAATGTAGTTGGGGAAATCTACCTGAGCCGGCGTGAGCAATTGCTGAAAGCTATTGGGCTCGTTGGAAATCTTGAAAAACCCATTGTTGCTACACACCCATACGTTGTGCGAGCGGTCCTCAAAAAGGTAATTGAGATGCGTATTGTCTTTGGGGTCGAAAAAAGACTGTGTGAGGTCGGTTTTCACGCCTTGGTGCCAGAGAAGGAACTGCTTCCGGTCCTCACCAATCAGCCACATCCGTCCCTGATAATCGTGCAATGCAAAGCACAGGTTAGTCCCCAACTCGGGCCACAAAGACACAAACTTTCCAGTACCCTCATGAAACTGTTCCACTCCTTGTGCCCCAAACGCCAACACGCCATGGTCAGGATGCAAGAACAAGGAACCCTCGGACAAATTGGGGGAGGCGAAATAGGGCCCTTCCACCACTAATGATTGCCGATGGATACGGAAGCATTCGCCCAGCCGGTTGCGCAACCAGAGGAACGATCCGCTGATTAACAGTTTACTTTTCTCACCAAACAGTCCTTGGGTATGGCTCGGAGACAAGAGCCGAGTCCACCGAAAATCCGAGGTTCGGCACAGTAAATCACCCGCCTCTGAGACGGCCCAAATCTGATAATCTTCGTCGGCCGCGACGCCGATAATTTGCCCGCTCTTGGTACCCGCAGGAACCGAAAACGTGACCCCTTCATAGATCTTCAAATCCAAGGCTTTTACCCCCTGGTCCGTACCTACCCACAGCGTGTCCCTGCTTTCTGCCAGACCAAAGGCCTTTTGGGCCCCTTCCTCCGCCAGCAGAGTAAGAAAGGAGTAGCCATCAAAACGATGGAGTCCCCCCATACTGGCCAGCCACAGGTACCCATCAGAGGATTGCAGCCCGTAGTTGACCACACGGTTGGCTAACCCGTCTTGCTCCTTCCATACCTGGATATCCTGGGCCTGAAGGGCCTGGTGCGAGCACACGAATATCCAGAGTATTCCCCAACACTTAGAAATCGGTAACCGGACAAGCCCTCGGTTTTTGCTAAATACTGGATAGAAAGGGGGAGTAATGACGTACACCTAGAGAAGGGGAGATGGGAAATTTCAACATTCAATTTAGGGGCTTTTGGGAAACATTCTATACAAGCCACCCGGGTTTGAATCGTCAGAATGTAGAGCACTCACACCCCAGAATGAATCTTGATGACTACCCTTAGGGGAATATTTCATCCGGGCACATGCAGTTGGTCAAGCCTGCCGTGTCGTTGGTCAAAAGGATTTAACCAGAAAATAAGTGGGCGGTACTTTCATGCATAAATCAAAAACTCATGGAAAGACAACACTACATCGACTGGTTGCGCATCTTCGCCATCCTAGGGGTGCTCTTCTTCCACACGGCCATGTTATTCGTGGAAGACTGGACCTGGCACATCCAAAACGAGGAGCGCAGCTATCTCTGGCTGGAGTTCAACTTCTGGCTCAGCCGTTTCCGCATGCCACTACTTTTCTTCATCTCCGGTTTCGGCAGCTACCTGGCACTGCGAAAGCGCACCACCCGCCAGTACCTGGGTGAACGTTACAAGCGGCTCATGATCCCGCTGTTCTTTGCCATCTTCTTCATTGTGCCGCCCCAGATCTACTTTGAGCGTATTTTCAACGGCGCCACCTTTTCCTTCGGTGAATTTTACCTCACCACGTTCAACTTCGTGCCTTATCCGGAAGGCAACATGTCTTGGCACCACATGTGGTTCGTGCTCTACCTGTTCATCTATTCGGCCGTGGGATTGCCATTGTTCTTGTGGCTGCGCCGCCCCTCTATTACCGAAGAGCTGCGCCGCAT
>DMST01000321.1:7123-14824 GCA_003454975.1 Cytophagales bacterium
CCTTACCCTGGTACCTACCACGCTGCTGTTTGTCCTCTGGACCTCCAAGTGGCCCAGCACCAATGCGCTGGTCAACGATTGGGGTTATTTACCCTACTGGTGTACCTTCTTCTTTGCTGGCTACATAGTGGCGGTAGCGCCTAGTCTGCTAGACGTACTGGAGAAACACGCCCGCAACTTGCTGGGCCTGGCCGTACTGGCCATCATCATCATCAATGTAGTCCGTTGGAACCGTATAGCCCTGGAAAGTACGGCCTTGCTCACCGCCTACCGTGCACTGCTGGCAGTAGATGCCTGGTTATGGGTATTGGCCTTGGTGGGCCTGGGCAAACGCTACCTCAACCGACCACACCGATGGCTGGCGTATGCCAATCAGGCCATCTACCCTTTTTACATCCTGCACCAAACCATCATCATTGTGGTAGGCTACTACGTCATCCAAGTGAACGAAGGCATGTTAGCCAAGTACCTCTTTGTGGCCTTTGTGAGTGGAGGCCTTGCCCTGGCCATCTACGAATACCTGATTCGTCCCTTCCGGGTCATGCGCTTTCTGTTCGGGGTAAAATCGCCACGGAAGGCTTCGCCTAAGCCCGCTGCTCTCACAACCAAAACCGCCGTACCAGAACGGCAGGAAGAGGCGGTTTTGGTATAGATATCAGATTGGTAATCAAACTCATAGCCCGGAGATCAGGCAAAGCGTTTCAGGTGCCTGGCCCATTGACTTTGTATTGCATGCCTTCCTTCTATCCAGGAAGGCATTTTCATTACTGCTTCAGCAAGGTGTACTGCAGTTGATGGCCCAGGGCATCCCTAATCTGTTCCAGGCACCTCCCCTGAGGTTCTCCCGCCAGGTCTAAAATCAATCGGTTTTGGCCTCCTCCAGTAAAGCCCCCCTGGCCTTGTAACCCTTTGCTAAATCAGGTTAGGCACTTTTTCCAGATACTGCAAACGACCTCGCTCTATATGGATACCATGCCGAATGAGCATCACGAGATTGGCCAGCAACAGGTTGAGGTAAACCAGAAAAAAGACGGAGACTTTACCGATGGATACCTGCCCAACCAAACTGGTAATGATAGGGGTCAGGAGCATGGCTACCAACAAAGCTACAAGCCACAACAACTGCACACTGAAAAGTTTTCGACCCCAACTCGTGGGTACAGAATAGTTTTGACGCCGCCGCCATAGCAACCACACAGCAATGAGATGAAGCCCAGGCAACAGCAGGGCCAGTCCACTAAGCAAATTGAGCTGGTGCAGCCGCACCCGATCCGCATCGCTAAGCCCCTCAGGGTCGGACGTGATTTCTTGCGGGGTAGCTTCGGGTAGCTCCAATACTTGCCGTAGCTGCCGCAGGGTATAGGGCCGGGGATTTCCCTGCCCGCGCTCCAGACGCTGGATGGTCCGCAAGGAGATGCCAGAATGTTCGGCCAGGTCTTCCTGCGACCAAGCCTTGGCTTTGCGCGCTTGGACCACCTGTGGGCCTAGTGAGGACGGGCTGTTGGTTTCCGGCATGCCTCAAAGGTACATCCCCGTTGCCAAAAGAGACAGCCCCTTAGCCCGCTATCCCAAAGTGCTTTAGTACCCGTAGGGCACGCAGGGTATTCCAGCGGCTGGGCTTGCCGGCCTTCTCCATAACGAAATGTACTGCTCCTGGGTGGGGAGCATTTAGATTCCAGGTGCCCGTGCGATTCCTCTTCTTTTGCAGCACCCCTACCGCAGGCGCCATTCGTTCATCCCATGGGTGGCCGCTTAGCTGGAAATAAGACAGAGCCCGCAGAATGTCATATTTCCAACGGCTGGGAAAGGGCAATCGAAGGAACTCATCCTTGATGATCTCACCGGTACGGTCCGAGATGTAAAGCTGGTGTAGCAGGACAAATTCCTCAGCGCTGGCTTGGGCCGCCTTCACCTCGGCAATTCGGTAGGTATGGCCCGCACTGAGGTAAGAGTGAAGTCCTTCCAGCACCGAAATGGTGGAATGCAGTGAGCTATGCTTGGCCCCGCTGCGGGTAGAGCGGCAATTGAACCCACCGTCTGGCATCAGCTCGCCCAGCAGGGCATCAATCAGTGAATGTAGATCCCGCTCTGCCCGCTGAAAGTAGGCCGCGTAGTTCAGGAACATGCCGTTAACGCATACATCACTGTGGTGGTCAGTGCTAGGTCCTAGCCGAATGCCGCCGTCGTTGGCCTTGCCCGTATCTAGCACCTGCTGGATGCTGGATTGTACCTGGGGTTGATTGGGGGGTAAATTGAGGTGGCGCAGATCGAGCAAGGTATAATGAGTAGACTGCCACTTGGGCTGGTAGAAGCGGTCGCCCCAATGCCCTTCCGGTCGCCGCTGGTCCAGAAACTGCTTCCCCCAGCCTTCCGTAGCCATCCGGGCCTGCAAGTCTTGGCGGTCTTGCCCCAGCAGGTCGCGGTGTACCTGATATTGGAGAGCAACGTCCCCTTCCAGTAGCCAATCCAGGATAGTTTGCATGGGCCTAGACATACTATTTGTAGAAGGAATAAGGTAGCCAAATCAAAGGGTATGTGCCACCCTATACCCAAGTATTCCTCGGGGCCCATAGAGAAAGCACTCTACTACCGCCCGGGCGCCTGCTCCATTAGCTGCTGGTGTACATCCATCTGCAATTCCCATAGCTCCTGGATGGGCACCGGCCTGCGACTCAAAGAGTCAATGGATTCATGTGCTGTCCAAAGAAAGGGCACAAAACCCATCCCTTGGTCTCCTTGCATACCTGCCACCTCCTCTTGCCATCCATCCCAGCGGAGTCCACGATAGAAGTCTTCCAGATCGCCAGTAAAGGCGAAATACAGAAAATCCGAATAACCCACTCCAAGGGGCGCCCATTCCAGGTTCTCGGGCGACAGGTAGAAAACCTTACCCAGGTCCCGGGGACCAAAGGCACCGCCATTCAAAGCGAAGAACCCACCGATGGCATCGTCCGCAAACAGCACAAAGGCCATGGCCTGGCCGTAGTCCTCAAAGGACTTACCCTTGTTCCAGGCCGGCAGGGATCTGGGTAGCCTGTCCGACCCCGAGCCTAAAAACCGTATCCAACCTTGATCGACCAGAATGCCGCCCGTTTCGTACACCACTGAACCCATCAAAGAGTAAGTGGTCACTTGGGTGCGGTACAAGGCGGTATCGGCTTGAGCAGCATTGCGAGGCAAAACCTCCACTTGGTTCGTCGCTTCTTCCATCATCTGCAGAATCACTTCCCAACCGGGCTCCTCGGTATTGATCAGCTCTTCCAGCGGCCGCTGGGGCAGCTCCTGGCTCATGGCATATGGGGAGGAAAACAGGCATACCACTAAGGCAATGAGTTGTACTGTAGACAGGGCAGATTTCATAGAAACAAAGAAAGCGAAAATGACTTTTCGAAATCCCAATATCGAACTCCCAAAGGAATGCCGTACCATACAGAAGGATGATTTTTTACATCTGGGTTCGACATACATTCATTGGCGTTCTGCGGTTCCATCCCTAAGACGAAAGGCCTTCCAAACTCCCCTAGCCTACCCGCCCCAAAAAACGAATACCGAAGCCGAAAAGGCCTAAGCTACTTATTGGTCAATCAAGCCTGCGGCTTCCAATCCTGGTTCTACTTCATACACGTAATCATGCCCGTTGATCATGATGAGGCCATAGTCCAGGTATTGCGAATAGTCAGGCTCTTCGCGCGGGTCTACGCCCATGGGAATAAAGCGCGTCCAGCACTCAATGTGGGTATCGTGCACCAGGGAAACATGCCGATGGCGCAGCTTGATCAAGATCCGGTCAGCCTGGAATTCCTCCTCGCCCAGATAGAAGGAAGGATTCACCTGCACGATAAACCAATTGGGATCGCGCACGCCAGACGGATGGTCCATCAAAACCCGGTCCTCAATGTAGCCTTCCCCAATGTCGAAAAGCTCGGTGAGGGGTTGGTTGAACATGGGAGCGTGCAAGCGGATGTATTTCCCTACCAAGTTGACGGGGTTGATGGTGTTGGCAACATACAGCTGTCCCAACTTCCAACGACCTTGCTCCTGCACCAGATCATCGCCTCGTCGGGTAGTAGTGCGAAAATTGAATTTGCGCCAATACCCCTCAAAGAGGTCGAACCGATTGAGCCGACTAATAAAGAATAGCGACGGCAAGCCCACCATCACCAGGGCAAGAGCATAATCGAGCAAGGCTTCCAAGGGTGGATACATAATCATCCCCAACACGAACGAAAGGGTTAACAGGCTACAAAACATAATCGCCAAAGGAAACTGGGCCTTCTCGAACTTTTCATACAGCAGGTAGGAGAAGTGGGGCGAATTATTGATGGCATTGTTGATGAGGATCAACCAACCTTGGATTACCAAAAAGAAAAACGCCAGGAAGAATAAGGGGAAATTTTCAAAAAGAAGGTAGTCGTAAAACCCGTGGATCAGTGCACCAAACAAGAAATACAGGATCGGCAGGTACTTCTGTTTCCGGGTAGGATGAAACCGAACCAATACTACACCATACAGGGCAATAGTTGTACTAAACATATGACCTACCACCGCCGTGAAGGCCCTACCCAACATTCTGTGCGGCTCAAAGTCCGCCAAATACAGGAGGTTCTCTACCAAAGCAAACCCCAGAGCGGAAACCGACCCATAGATGAGAATATCCAGGGGCTCTTCCACTTTGATTACCCGTATTAGGACAAGTACCGGCAAGGCCTTCATCAGCTCCTCCGGGATGCCAATACCGATCCAGCAATACACAAACAAGTTGTACAAACCGTCCGTGGTGTACTCTACCCCCAAAGTATTGTTAATCAGGTAGCTGAGGTATAATGTACCCAAGGTAGAAAACATGCCCAGCAAGAGTAAGAGCGCAATACGGAGAACAGGGTCTTGCTGAAAAAAATCAAGCCTACGGAGCCAGAATAGCCAGATAAGGGCAATGAAACTAGCGGAGAAAACAGCCAGTAAAAGGGTCTCCGTAAAGGTACTGAGCCACTGCAACCAAGGTTTACCCCAGCCAATGGAAGCTTCCAGGGCTTTCGTCACGGATTCGGAATGGAACCGCAACCCGGATAGGTCAATTTGCCCAGATAAAGGCCATAAGTAGTACACCAATACAGGCAGCAAAATAAGGATCCCAAATACGTAGGGATAAAGTCGGTAGGTACCTTCGCGGAAAAAAAGTTTCTTGTTGCGGCTTTGCTGGTATCGGTGATAACTATAGACACTAAATATAAGAATCGGCAGGGCGATCCAGGTAAGGATAGCAATCATATAATGCGTTAAGTCTGGTCAGAGAAAATTGTATATTATTAATAACGGGACAAAACGATTATAGGTTGTATGGTATCTGGTGAGGTGCGCAGCTCCCGATGAATAATGGCAGAGCAGACTGAGTGTATCACAATGCATCCCTTGATTCTTATGCTGGAGTAGGACAAATGCGGTCAATCCGGCTCGGTGGAGAAGGATATGTCTATTGGTCAGCTAAGGATCGAAGGTAGCTTCAGCAGTAGGCTACGAAATCCAATGGATATCTCTTCAATATTTCGGATCAATTCCCCATCGGGAAATGGTTGAAGTTTTGGCTTCGGAAGTACTCCAGCCGATGGGGAATGGCCGCGAGGATGGTATCGTGCAGCCCCTCGGAAATCCGGTCCGACTGTAGTTCTATGGCCAGAAAGGTAAGGTAAGACTCTGCGATATCTTCCCGCTCAGGATTGTCCTTGGCATAGGTAGAAATAAAAGTAGGGTCTTGCTGCTGAGCGGTCAGCCACCCCTCGGCATTGGCGTGGTAGGCATCCAGCGAGGTGTGCGCGGCTTCGTGCACAAATACCTCCTCCATGATCCCGTCCTTTGCATAGACTTCTCCTTGCAAATCATGAATCAGCAGGTTGTTATTTCCACCACCCCACAGCTCCTCTCCGTCGTGTATCCAGAGCGTCTCTACGTCGGCCAGCAGGGCCAAAGGTATGCGCCCAATGACCTGGGCATATTCTATGGTAAGTGCCAAAGCACGCTCCTCTGAAAACTCAGGGTTTACCTGCGATTCTACCACCTTGCCTCCCTCAAAAGTGACGTTGAACAGGTAGGCGTTCTCCTCCACCCAATCGCTCACCCGCCGGTCGTACATCGTACGGATCCCGCGCCCGGCAGGCTCTGTGGAGACGTAGGTAGTCGGGTCTTCTTCGGTGATGATATCCGGGTCGATGAAGATGGTTCCCCAAAAAGGCGGCGAGGTGCCGGGTACCACTTGACCCCCACCCCCGTCACTCGGTGGGTTTTCTGTAGAACAGGAAATACAGACCAGAAACAAAACCAGAAGAACCAGACGCATAATAGAATAGGATAACGAGCCAATACCCACCTTTCAGACCGCCAAAGGACTCCTAACCGGAGTACCTAGGTCAAGGCTTGATTTTACAAGATAAAGATTCTTCTAAGAAGCTAACAGGTGTCCTAGGTTCAGGATGTCTGCCCTGTTCTCCGGCTTTGTCAACCTGAGTACTGGGAAAGGGGTCTCTGGATTTTCATCCCTAGGTAAGAACTTAGCCCAACTGACCAAGCAGGAACCAATCAATCTCCCAAGGGATAGAGGCTGATTTCGAGGTTGCGGAAGTACTCCATACGGTTGGGAATAGCCACGTTGAGTGTATCGCGCAGGCCTTGCGAAATACGCCCTACATGCCCCTCTACCGCTACATACGGAAGAAAGGACTCGGCCACGTCTTCCAAAAATCTATTTTCTATCGCGCGGTTTGAAATGAAAGTAGGGTCCAGCTGTTGTACGTTAAACAAGGACTGCTCTGAGGCAAGGTCCGCGTTTAGGGTAGTAAGTACTGCTTCACGCATTAATGCCTTTTCCACCCCCCCTATTTCTTTGTAATACTCCGCCAGGCTGGCGTGCACCAGCAGGTTAAAGGGTGAAGAATTTGCCAGGCTAGCCAGAGGCCCACGAAAAGCCCACTACACTTTTTTACCAATTAATATAACCAATTCAACCCATGCATGTAAAAAGTAAAGTCCAAAACTTTATCCTATCCCCACCCCGGTTTATTAAAAAAAACAATCCTTCCTTCACCAGTCACCTTGCCCTTTATTCTACCGTTAAGCTCTGCTGCGCTACCACAAAATCAAAAGCCAACTCGTCCAGCCCTTTACCCGCTACCGTAGCCCTCCATACCGAATGGCCCTGCCCTACTAGCTGATGAAACTCATATTGCGCGCCCGTGGACTCGTAGGTATCGCGCAGGTCAATAGCCTCGCTAAACGCCACGGTAGGGTCCTCATCACCGTGCACAATCAAAATGGGAGCGTCTGTGGCATCAAAACGCTGGTGGCCGTAAGCCCCTTCCAGTGCCGATACCAAACCGTCGCTGCCCCAAAAGTCGAGAATGGTATGCACCGTGGAGGGCTGGTCCAGGTGCGTAGTCGCCAGCGTAGGATCCTGGTCCACCGTGAGCTCATCCCGGTAATCTTCAGGTTCTGTAACACCCAACATGACACTGAGCAAGGCCCCCGCTGATCCGCCCAAGGCGGTAATGTAATGGGTGTTGATCTGGTAAGCCTCGGCATTAGCATACACCCAGCGTACGGCCGCCTTGGCATCCCGGCCAGCGGCATAGGTAGCAATGGCTTGGTTCCTATCGGCCTCGGTGGGTGCAGCAGACCCAACGGCCTCCCAAATGGCTGGTGCCGTGCCGTAGT
>DMST01000321.1:14887-17493 GCA_003454975.1 Cytophagales bacterium
CAGCCGGTAGTCGATAGAAAAGCACACCCAACCGCGCGAGGCGAAGTAGTCTGCCAGAAAGACAATCGGCACCTGAGCGCGGCTGCCCCCGGTAAAGCCACCTCCGTGCACCAGCACCATCGCCGGGCGATTCGCCGGAGCACCCACCGGTTCGTACACATCCAGCACAAAGTCCATAGTAGTGGGGTCGGGGGCGTTCCAACCGGTATGGGTCAGACCCTCGGCATACGTAACCCCGGAGGTCACATTTACCGCATAGCTAGCCGTAGATTGTACCGTAGGCACAACTTCCTCGGTGGGCAATACCGGTTCCGGGTCACAAGAAAACAATGCCGGTATGAAGGCAAACGTGAGCCCGGCTTTAGCAAATGGGGACATAGCAACTTCGTTGTTGATATGTATTATACGGCCTGATCGTGATTTACCCTAAACTCGAAAGGATATACAAGACCCGCACCGCACGTCATGACTGCCTTCTGCCCACTTTAGAATTTTTCAAACAGAATTATTTCTCCTCCAGAGCCTTCAGTCGTTTCTCTATCTCAATCAGCTTGTGCAGAATAATGATGTGGGTCTTCTTGGCATCGATGCCTACCACACTTTCCTCACTGGCAATCATTTGGCGAATGGCTTCGTATTCCGCGGCAGGTATTCCGTGATCTTCCATGGCTTTGTTTTTGGTGTTTGGGTGAAAAAAAGTGAATCGATATCACATTGAACTCATTTCCTCTTCAATTCTGAAATCTAGAGTCTATTCACAATTGCATCGGCTTATATTGCATCGCGATCTCTACAATCTGCTCTGCGGTTACATCGTCTGATAATCCCTCCTCATTCGGCCAATAAATCAAATTGCTTATGCGAGGGTGGGGCAGGTTTTGATCCAACAACTCTAAGTAGAAATGAACATTTTCGTCCGCGTTGCTTATTCGTTGGACTACCTCCACTAGCTCCTCTTTAGTGATGTCCGTTACTTTTTGAGGTACCGGCTGAGCTGCGTGCAAGGCAAAATCCTCAATATCCTCTGCCTTCCAGTAGTTCTGGAAGTATTCCATGTCATAGTTTCTACCCGTCTCTCTATTGAATAGCTGAATCAATTCTTTCGACTTTTCCTTATTATGCAGACAAGCCTCGATCTCCTCTATTTTCTTCCGAATCATCAAGATTCTTTCCTCAGAGGCATTGGGTAGCAATTCGCTTCTTAGTTCCATAGTATCACTTCAAAAATTGGAGCAAGGAGAAATAGCGCTCCGCCGCCGCATCTGGATTAATCAATCCTGGACCGCACGGACTGGGTTGTTCTTTGCGCCTATCGATGGCATATTCATAAGTAGATTGTAACTCTTGTACAGTCCGTACCTGGCTCCCTGATCCAACACCTATTTTTTCTATCGCAAGATTTACCCCCTCAATCACCTCCACTTCTCCTATCCCATCTTGATGTACATACACGAAATCCCAACAGGTAGTACCCGCGGTACCGTAAGGAATCTTCCTGCCCATTAATTGACCTTCTTTTTTGAAACACATACCTACCCAAATTCCACCTTCAAACTGGTCGAAATCAATGACTAGCGCTCTGATAGTAGTTAATTCGTATTGCATACGAACCCGTTGACCAAACTCTAATGGGATATCTCCGAGATCAATCCCTCTCCCCAGTTGGGTTGAAGGAAAGTGTCCATTGCGTCCGTTTTGTTTTGTGTAGCAGGAGTACATGCAATACCAATAGTCAACAACAAACTGAAGAATATCCAACAGTTCATATCAGAAAGTAAGGTTGTAAACAGATGAGAGAAACCTAATTAGTAACCCTGATATCAATAAAACTCCTTCAACACAATAGCTCTCAACATGTAGAATAAGAAAGGCCCAACTACCGACCCCAACATGATGGCCCTACCCAGCTGTTTCCTTTTAATGGCCAGCTTCACTATCCGAAGAATCTCCTCCTCTTGGTAAGCCTGTTTCATGATTCGCAGATCCTCTATGGTAGGATACGATCGTTTCTTAGTATTAATTCCTTCACGCAAGGTCTCCGGTTCCTCTTTCAAATGATAATAGATGATAAACTGCGCATTCCGGGTAAGCAAATAGCCAGAAAGACATCCCACCACCATCGACAATCCGATAATCTCATCCATTAGTAAAGATAAAAAGGGAACTCAAAATAGGTTGAGATAAAGCAATAATGGCTTTCGGCAAATACTCCGTTGCTCACACCCAGCACACCCGGTCTCAACATTGCTATATGCCAATCTGAATTTTACACCAAGGCCGTTTTTGGGCTAAGTGTGTGGTAAAAGCGTAAGACCCGTGTGGTGTCACAGCCCTGTATTTCAGATAGTTATGACTTCCAGCTCCCTACCTTGCCGGGGCAAATCGATCACTCACACGTGAGTGTTTTCGGCATTTTTTAACAACGGTAAAACCTATAAACCCATGAATCGAAAACTAAGCACCCTTCTGGTGCTGTTGGCGGTATGCATATCTGCGTATGCCCAACAGTACGACCCCGGCAGCGGCAACACGCTCATGCTGGTGGGTCAGACCTTCCAATCCGAATACGACGGATACAAGAGCGGCACGGGCCTCACCCCGGCCGG
>DMST01000321.1:17550-18960 GCA_003454975.1 Cytophagales bacterium
CTACGCCTCTTTTTACCTGGGTCGAATTGAGCAAGGCGACGACGATCCCAACTCGGCATTTTTGGACTACGTACGCAGCACCCAGAGCAACCCCTATGCTTTGGTAGCGCTGAGCATCAAAGACAACACGGGCGCGGGGGGCTACGGTCAAATGACCGACGACAGCCAGCCCCTAAACCCCAACGCGGTGTGGGATGCCCTCACAGACGTCAATCAGGGCGACTGGGATCAGCAGATTGATGACTTTGCCGCCATCATGAGCAGCCGCCCGGACACCAAGTTCATGGTGCGGATCGGCTATGAGGTCAGCCTGCTGCTGTTTGCCTACAACGGCAACCAGTACGTGGTAGACTGGCTCAACCAGCAAGCCGGGCAGGGCATCAACGTGTTTGATGATCCTGACGCCGTAGCCAACATGGACCGTCAGGCCTACATCGATGCCTACAACTACATCGCCAACCGCATTCGTAATGTGAACGGGGTCACCAACGTGGACTTTGTGTACCACCCCGTGCGCGGCTACAACGACACGCGCTGGCTGTACCCCGGTACACAGTTTGTAGACTGGGTGGCCTTCTCCATCTTCAACAACGACGTGTGTGTGGAGGTAAACGGAACTTTCAACTGCCAGGGGCAGTCCATCGACCCGCAGCTACAGCAGAGTATCGACTTTGCGAAGCAAAACGGCCACGAGATTATGATTGCCGAGGCGGCCGCGCAAGCTCCCGCCGCCGCCAGCACTTCGGGTTTTATTGACTATCTGGACCGCCTGCACGATGTAGTGGTGGACAATGATGTGCGCGTGCTGGCTTACATCAATAGCGACTGGCCCAGCAAGGGTTGGGGTCCTGAGTGGGGCGATAGCCGGGTAGAAGTAAACAGCACCGTGCGCAACCACTGGCTGAGTGTGTACGGCAGCGGCTCGCGGTACATCCATGCCGGAGGCGCTCCTCCACCCCCACCGCCTCCAGGCAATGCCCTGGAAAGCCTCAACTTTGAGAGTGGCATTGAGGACTGGGAACAAATCACTTCGCCCAATGACACGCACGACTGGACGATTACCAGCAGTGGAACGCCCTCTAATAACACGGGGCCCGCCAGTGCCTCGCAGGGCAGTAGCTTTGCCTTCCTGGAAACCAGCTCCTGCTGTGCCAACAGCAGCGGTGACAACGCCCGCCTGCGCTCTCCGTTTGTGAGTGGCACCAACCGCGCCGTTACCTTCGACTACCACATGTACGGCGGCAACATTGGCACGTTGCACCTGGACGTGCAGGTGAGCGGTGGCAGCTGGCAAACCTCCGTATGGAGCCAAAGCGGCAACCAAGGCAATAGC
This sequence comes from Cytophagales bacterium, assembly GCA_003454975.1. Lineage (GTDB taxonomy): Bacteria > Bacteroidota > Bacteroidia > Cytophagales > Cyclobacteriaceae > DMST01. Next base: position 18,884 of record DMST01000321.1, read on the forward strand.
TGGCAGTCGGCTAGCGTAGACCTGAGCAGCTTTTCGGGTGACCTGCGCGTGCGTTTCCGGGCCGTAGCCGCTGGGGG
>DMST01000322.1:0-5624 GCA_003454975.1 Cytophagales bacterium
GTCACCACCCCGCTCGCCGTGCCTTGCACTTGTACATTGACCCCGGGTAAGGATTCTCCCGCCGCATCGGTCACCGTACCACTCACCGTGGTCTGGGCCCATGCCGTGCTTAGAGATAGCAATCCCACCCAAAGGCCTAACAGCATTTGTTTGGCCATTTGATAATGGATAATTGAATTGGAAAAAAGTCTTGGAAAAAAGGATTCAACCCTGAAAGAGCCAGAACAGTAGTGAGTTTTGTTGAGTGTGGTTCAGACCTCTTGCTCGTATCTCACACTCTTCCCTCACTTAGCCCTTTAGGGTTAAAGGTTGGGAGTAACCACTAACAGTCAAAAATGGGTTGCAGATTCAACAAACTCAGGCATTTCCGGGCCTGACAGGTCCGGGGGGCTTGGGTTCGGTGATGGCTCTGGCGGTTCATGGTAGATGATTATTCACGCATCAGGGTGATGCACTGACTTTTTGTTTCTTGAGAATGCAAACACAGGAGCTGCAGCCCAGAGCCTTCCGGTAGCCTTACCTCCCATTGGTTCTCTCCCGAGGGAACCCATGAAATGGCTTGCTCTTGGCCTAAAGAATTCCAAAGGGAAAGCCTTTCAAGATTAACTTCTCCTTGTAGCCTTAGGATGTTTCCAGTTGTGGGGTTGGGGTATACCTGCCAAGAAAGAAGTTCATTCGATAGACCTGTCACCGCAGCCATAGTGTAGGGCTCAGAAAACCTCGAAATCGTATCGGTATTGTAGGCTTGCACCAGATAGGTATAGGTCACCTCCGGCAGGGTATTGCGGTCAATATATCCCTGAATCTCGGTACCAGTGCTGTCATAATAAGTCGGTTCCGTACCATCTTCCCCGCGGTAAATGATGTACCCGCTACCATCTCCAGATACTCCACCCCACCAATCCAACCGAATACGGTCGTACTCACGCGTACCCAGATATACCTCTACGGGTACAATCTCATCGATGTATTCTTCATTAGGCACACGAACAATATCTCCGCTACTACGGGCCTCACTGCCTGCATTGAGTACTTGGTATACATACCGGTCAAAGGCCGCCACGTTCCGCACTTCTGCGCTTCCTAGGGCCGTACTTTGATCTTCCACCACTACCACCGACATCTCACCTCCCGCGGCCATTTGCATCTTACCGTCCTCTCCCAAAAGGGAAAAATAGGAGGTTTTCCGGTTGCCCAATACCGACAAATAAATTCCAAACTGTATGCTGTCGGCCGTCAGAGCGTACTCCACTGCCGACACATTATTCTCGTAAAAATCAGACGTACTTACGTCGATGGTATGAGGCATCACAATCGCCCCAGGAATTAGGTTCAACCCGGGGGCATATTCAAGTCGACCCCGATACGAGGCACTGGCATCCGAAAGGTTGTTCGTTACCCGAATCTCCCCCGCCAAATCAGACGTACCACTTAAGAAAACATGGGTGATTCCGTCCCGGTAAATGTGCTCCTTCAGCAATGCCCCCGTTGGTCCGGCATCAAAAAACGTCTGCAATTCGTCCCACGTGACTTCCGCCCATACAAACAGGTTCCTATTTCGAATCCAGTTTCTTACCTCTACCCTGTCCTCAGAATTGTAGAAGGCCGTAAGCGGTAGCTCGTCCAAAAAGAATCCCCTACCCTCCAGTAAGCCGGGTAACCCTTCAGCCTCAAGGGTTCTGGGTCGAATGAGCATACCAAGCGTACTTCCGGTGGCCTCTCTAATGATACTCTGGGAGTTAATCAAAAATAGGTTACCGGGCAGCTGCCCCTCTTCACTACCATCCAGGAAAATATTTCGGTCTCGGGTATACCGCCAAGGCTCCACGTTTACGGTATCATGGTCGAAACTCACCAGCTCACCCGTGTGCAGGTTGAGCTGATCTCCCGCTACCAGCCGCTGGGTCACGACAGAATCCGCCGAAAAGAAGTCTCCCTCATCCAGATCAATAGCCACCTGATCGCTCTCCATTCGCATCCAATGCACTCCGCCGGTTCCGTATACCGTTCCTATGCCCTGGCTATCAATAGCCATTGCCGTTCTATCATCCACACCTAATCCCTTCAGTGAGTCGCCACTGTTCAAATTGTAATGGGCTAAAAAGGACAGTAAACGGAAGGTTCTTCCCCGCTCTATAAAGTGGGAGTCGAAAAGGTAATCCGAATAAAAGGGCAGGAAATTAGTCTTTAGGGTGAAATCTTCATCCAGGATATTCTCCAATCCCTCTTCGGGATACACCGAGCCATTCTCCGCTGTAAACACCACCCCCGACAGGATGTGGAGCCCAGCCGAGGTTCCCCCCAGCACTCCACCCCCCAAATACTTATCAATCAAAGCCCGTACTACTTGAGAGCTCCGCCAGGTCTCGTAGTACCTACTCTGATCCCCTCCCTTGATGAAAAAACCATCATAGCCCATCAGGCTATCGTACATCGCCTCACTGTAGGCCAGGTCTTGATTATCAATCTGGATATTATGCGCTGCTGTTGCCCCTAGGGATACAAAATACTCCGGGATTACCTCCGTTTCCTCATTGAAACTCAATACCGCAATGCGTTTATTTTCTGCCTGGTCTACCAGCCAACCGTAGGGAGTTTCGCTCCATCCCTCAGCGTCCAGATCTTCTGAGCCACCGCCCACAATGAGCAGCTTCCCCTGTCCAGAAGCCAAGCCAGAAATGCAGAGTAGTAGACAACCGATATAGTACCGGAGCATAGACATTTATTAGAAAAAGAATATTGAGAAATGATATAAGATTGGGGCGTAACCCAGGAGTACGAATATACCCCTCCGATCAACAATTGAAGATAGGCTGTAGCCCTCTCAGAGAGAGAGGTTTAGAAGCAGCGATATGATCGAATCGAATATTCACGGGAATACTTAGTTTCCTTTTGTATACTGTAAAGAACTGATCCATATCGGAAAAATGCAAACCATCCACCTCCATTTTCATCACATTTATTTCATCAAGCCTGCATTCTTCCAAATTTCCTTAGGCATTTTCCCCAAAAATAGCCACCTGCGTTTTGCCTTCGGCGCCTATCTTGCCCCGGTACATCCCTATGGAGTTGAATACTAAAGCCAATTCACCGCTTTGGTCCACCCCTATCACGCCACCTTCGCCGCCCAGGGCTACCTGCTTTTCCATGATCACTTTCTCGGCTGCCGCCTGCAGGCTCAAACCTTTGTACTCCATCAGACAGGAGATATCGTAGGCCACTACGCCGCGCAGAAAGAACTCACCGTACCCTGTGCAGCTTATCGCACAGGTTTCGTTGTTGGCATACACCCCGGCGCCTACTACCGAGCTATCCCCGATGCGGCCGTACTGCTTGTTAGTTAGCCCACCGGTAGACGTAGCCGCCGCTAGGTTGCCTTGCAGGTCCAGAGCTACTGCCCCCACCGTACCAAACTTGCGTTCGTCGCTGTGGTCCAGAATCATTTTCTCCGAAGTTCGCATGGCCTGCCACTGCTCGTAGCGAAATTGCGAATAGAAGTACTCGTCTGGCTCCTCGACTACGTCGTGTAGCCGTGCAAATTCTGCCGCCCCGTCTCCTGACAGGTACACATAGTCCGGATTGTCCAGCACGTGGCGGCTCAGCGTCACCGGATTCTTAATATTCCGCACTCCGGCCACCGCACCCGCATTCAGAGTGCGCCCGCACATCATGGAGGCCTCCATCTCGTGCGTACCGTCAGAGGTAAATACCGACCCACGGCCGGCATTAAATAGATCACTGTCTTCCAGCACCCGCACCGCCGCTTCTACGGCCAGTAGGCTATCGCTGCCCTCAGCCAGCAAAGCATAGCCCGCCTTCAGAGCTGCTTCCAGCGCCTGGTGGTAAGCCTGCTCCTTAGCAGGTGTGAGGTGTTCCGGAAGAATAGTGCCCGCGCCACCGTGTATGGCCAGGGTAATAGGATATGATGACATGTAGTGGTTTGCTAACGTGTAAGGATAAAACTAGTGGTATTTCAATGCATCCTCACCCATTAGCAATTAAAAATAGGCTGCAAGTTCAGGAGCGTCAGCGGATTCGCTACCGCTTCCCTTCTGTTACCGCAGTTCAGGCCTCTCCACTTACTGTGTGGCACCCACCGCACATTTAAAAAAGTCATCTCATTCATTCGGTTTTATTTAGCCCGAGCGCGTTTTCACATACGCCCGAAACCTGTGTTGAGCATTTCTATGGCTCTTTTCTTCCTAGCTCGTCCACACATGTTTTGCAGACACAATCTTCCTGGGCCATAGCATTGCCCCTCCCGGAGCCTAACCTCTACCTGGCAAAGGCAGGCTGCAACCCCATCCTTTGGGCGTGTCCCCGCACCGTCGCCCGCTCGCGCGGTCTTTAGACTTGGGACCGGGCTGGCGCTACTCGCTACCCCGCCAAGTAGCCTACGGATCCTCCCGCAAGGCGGGACCTCAGGCTACTTGTCGGAGTGAGCTCAAACAGGCGGGGCCGCCTAGGCCGCTTCATCCCTCACGCGGTCGCACCCTAGCAACCGCAATGAAGGTGACAACATCGCCTCCTGTCCAAGAGTCGCTGCAGCGACTCACCTTGATTCTCGATCAAAGCTGGGCCCCATCCGCAACACATTTGCGGGCGGGCCACACTCTTTATCTCACCTGCAGCATCTGCGTGGCCGTAGTACGGCCATCACTGAAGAGCAGAACGTATTGTCCACTAGCCAAGCCATTCAGCTTCAGCTTGGCCTGGTACGCTCCCTCCTCTACCGACTGCACCACCAGCTTTTGGCCCATCAGATTCATAACCTTCACTACCCCGCCTTGGTCGTGTGGCAAGTCTATGGTCACACTTTCCGTAGCCGGATTCGGGTACACACTCAACGTTAGTTCAGGGGCCACTTGGGCCATCACAGCTCCTCGGCTACCGGTGTTTACCACCGTCACGGTATAATCTTCTACCTCTCCCAAGCGAATGTCCCCGCAAGGATCAGGGTTGGCATCGTAACTTACCGTTACCCGCATGCGTGTATCCCCAAGTGCCGCGCCACTAGGGATGGTGATCGACTGATTTACCGTACGGCCCCGACGCGAAGTCTTGTCCATTACCCGCTCACCGCTATCGTCGAAATCACCGTCCTGATTCCAGTCGATCCAGGCACGCACATCTTCCGTGTAGCTGCTAGCCGCAAAACCGGGGCGAACATACAAGCGTACTGAGCTACCCCGGTTCACATCGGTACTTTGATTCGTATAGTCACCATAACCATCATCCCAGCCTGAGTTGTTGTATATGCCGCCAAATTCTACCGTTCTCACCCACTCATCCGAAGCATCACCGTAGCTGTCACAATAGTTGGTGGAACCACCGCCTCCACCACCGCCAGAGCTACTACAACCCGTAGTGAGGAAAGCGCCATTACAAGCATAGAAGTACTCGGTAGTACCGCCCGATCCCGTCCAGGTGTTGAGGTTGAAGGTGTTGGAACCACTCACATTACCCTGGATCTTGTACACCTTCACCGCTTGCGCATTGTTGTCCCATGAAAGGGGTGATCCCGCCTGCATAGTTTCTGGGGTACCGCCTTCGGCCTTGAGGAAGTAGGCAAAGTCGTCGTAGTTCTGATCCCCAAACACCCGGGCGTTGCCGTTAGGCTCAAT
>DMST01000322.1:5680-11073 GCA_003454975.1 Cytophagales bacterium
CCACGGCAGTGTATTCATCCACACCAATGCCCTTGGCCGTCATACCGTAGTCCGCCACCATACGCGCCATAAACCCAAAAATCCGCCCGCGACGGTCCGGATTGTCGAAATGGGTATCCGTGATGGTGTTGGCCAGCAAGCTGTGGTCCAGGAAGTCACCGTTACCCAGTGTTGCATCGCTATTGTATGGGTTAGCCAGCACATCCTCCGAACGGGTAGTGCCGTTTACAGCACTGAAGTACACCTGGCCTTGAATGGCACAGCCCGCACTCGTGCCGCCCACTGCGCCACCTTTGGTATTGATCAAGTAATCCAGGCCATCCTCTACTCCCGTTCCCTCCCAAAAATTCACGTAGTCCGCTTGATCTCCTCCGGCAATAAATACGGCTTCTGCATTGCGAATGGTCGTTTCTACCCAGCCCGCATTGGCTTGGTTCCGGGAGCTAATCACAATAGTTTCTACTGAGTTCACACTGCCCAGTCCATCCAAATAGCTATTGTAAGCATCTGTACCAGCAGCCCGTAACACAACCACGTCACCACCGTTGGCACGGTTCACCAGCCAGGTCATGGCGTCGTCGTTATCGCCAGCGCCACCAGCCAGCAAAATTCCTCCTAGCGGTGTAGGAGACACATCGGCACTACTGCCAACAATGTAGCTCTGTTGGCCCATAGCCATCAGCGTGCTGCCTGCCAGCAGCATAGAGGTAAGGAATGTTTTCATGAGGGATTCTAGGTTTTGTATGAGTAATTGATTTAGCAATCACAGGACGTACCTCTCCCAGGAGAGAAATCAGCATTCTCAAAAAAATACAATCACACCGCATCCTTCAGCACATCACAGAGCGATGCCGTTAGACCGGGGATAGGAAAAGCAAGAAGAGGCAGATGGAGACTAGCAGTCGAAGATGGGCTGCAAATTGCGCAAGCTCAGCGATTTACCCTGAGACTGGGTAGCATGGCGCAAGGAGGATATGTATAAGGTACAGCCCATAATGAATAGGTGCCCAAGACTAGACACATAACAATTTTACTACAGCGAGATTAGAATTGCAAGAATAGTACAATTTTATTCAAATTTCCTTTGGCAGAACCCACTTCAACCCATTGCATATTTGGCAAAGGATTCACCACATGCCGAAAGAGGTGGGGATAAGCGGAACGAGAACACCCCACATGCAAAAAGCCTCCTTTTTCAACTGTCCCCTTTCAACTGAAGTAGCGAAGGTTGGTCGCTCAGAACCATATCCCGTGTTCGCCTCTCGGTAACAGCCCGCAAGACTTCATGGCTCACCCATTCTCGGGTATGATCTCCAGCCCGCTTCGGATGTTAATCACAGGGCAGGGGCAGGGGCCCCGCTACAGAGAAAAGTGGGCAAATAAAAACCCCCGACCCAAGAGGCCGGGGGTTTTTCAGGTAGGTTATAGGTGTAGTAAAGTATATCTTATTTATCTTTTTTGCTTTTAGAGTCCTTACCGGAGATACTATCGCGCATATCCGTATCGGACTGTAAGTTACGTAAACGGTAGTAATCCATAATGCCCAAATTCCCTGAACGGAAAGATTCAGAGATAGCCATCGGAATTTCCGCTTCGGCCAGGATTACTTTTGCACGAGCTTCTTGTGACTTAGCCTTCATCTCTTGCTCGGTAGCCACCGCCATTGCCCGGCGTTCTTCAGCCTTGGCTTCCGCCACTTTCAAGTCAGCGTTCGCTTGGTCAATCTGCAGTTTCGCACCGATGTTCGCCCCTACGTCTACGTCGGCAATATCAATCGAGAGAATCTCGAAAGCCGTACCGGCGTCCAGTCCGCGTTGCAATACTAATTTAGAAATCTTATCAGGATTTTCCAGTACTTCTTTATGCGTATTGGCCGAACCGATGGAAGTTACGATACCCTCACCTACACGAGCCAAGATGGTATCCTCACCGGCACCACCCACCAACTGCTGAATATTGGCCCGCACCGTTACCCGTGCGATGGCGATCAGCTGAATTCCGTCAGCGGCTACTGCGGCTACCTTAGGCGTGGTGATTACTTTTGGATTTACTGAGATCTGTACGGCCTCAAATACATCTCGACCGGCGAGGTCGATGGCCGTGGCCTGCTTGAATTCCAGGTTGATATTGGCTTTGTCTGCCGAGATCAAAGCTTTAATTACCGAAGGTACGTTACCGCCGGCCAGGTAGTGAGTTTCGAGTTCTGAGGTGCTTACCGAAAGTCCGGCTTTGGTAGCGGTGATCAGGGATTCTACAACAATCCGGGGCGGCACTTTCCGAATCCGCATGAATACCAGTTCCAACAACCCCACACGTACGCCGCTAAATACGGCGGTAATCCAGAGGTTGAGCGGTACGAAGTACAGGAATACGAAGAGACCAATGATGGACGCTACGATGATAATTAATAAGGGTGCTCCCATGGGGTACTTATTCAGTTAGGGGTTCTACAAAGATTTTAGTATGATCGATGTGTGTCACTTTCACCTTTTGACGGGCTTCTACGTAGTTGCCCAAGGTGCGCACTTCATATAGCTTATTTCCAAATTCGGCTTTGCCGATGGGCCGCAGGGCGGAAGTAGTTTCTCCCACATCTCCCGGGCCGATGGTGAGCGGATCGCTATTCACCCTACCTTCTACCTTGCTCTTGTTGGCAAACCGATCCCAAACACCTGACCGAAAGCTATAAATGGCCGTACCCACAGATAGGGCTAGCGTTCCCAGCAGCACTAAAGAACCGGTACTGTTACCAAAGTACACATAGGAAAGGTATACGCCAATGGCACTGAGAATAAAGCCTAAAATGCCCACTACGGTGGTGCCTGGCACAAAGAGTAATTCGATGAGCAACAAGATGATGCCCATACCTACTAACAACAATACGGATAACCAATCGGCCATAGAAGAATACTTAGCGACTAAAGCTACTAAAAAAAGTGAATCCCGCAGCCAGGCCACGGGATTCTGTTTATGTATTGCGTATGGTCTATGACCCGATTACCCCCATTCGCTACTTCTAATACCAGAAGAAGCGTTTCAGGCATACGACCCCAGGCAGGCAAAACTTAATAGGCACGTGCGAAAATAACGCGCTTAGTAGAAGGCTTCCCAGAATAAATACAGACACCCTCTTCTTCAGGCGCATCCATCGGTATGCACCGGATGGTAGCCTTGGTTTCTTGCTTGATCTTCTCCTCCGTTTCGGCCGTACCGTCCCAGTGAGCCAGCACAAAGCCGGTTTTCTCATCCAGTATCCGCTTGAACTCATCGTAGGTATCTACCGGAGTAGTGAGTTCCTCCCGATGTTTCAGCGCCCGGTCGTAGATATTCTTCTGGATATCGTCCAGCAGATCAAGTACATACTGTGTAAGGGCATCATCCGCCGGCACAAAGCTTTTCTCTTTGGTATCCCGACGGGCTACCTCTACGGTGCCTTTTTCCAAATCTTTGGGCCCCATAGCCAGACGCACGGGTACGCCTTTCATTTCGTATTCGGCAAATTTCCAGCCGGGCTTGTGAGTATCGCGATCGTCAAACTTCACCGAAAGGCCTACGGCACGTAGCTGTTTTACCAGCTCATTGGCCTTTTCGGATACTGCGATGCGCTCCTCTTCCTTGCGGTAGATGGGCACGATCACCACTTGGATAGGCGCCAGCTTAGGAGGCAACACCAATCCTTCGTCGTCTGAGTGGGCCATAATGAGAGCTCCCATCAAACGAGTAGAAACACCCCAGGAGGTTCCCCATACCAGATCCAGCTTGCCCTCCTTGTCGGCAAACTTCACATCAAACGCCTTGGCAAAGTTTTGCCCCAGAAAGTGTGAAGTACCTGCTTGTAGGGCCTTGCCATCCTGCATCAAGGCCTCGATACAGAAAGTCTCCTCGGCTCCGGCAAAACGCTCACTCTCAGATTTGATACCGCGGATCACGGGCACACCCATGAAGGACTCCGCAAACTCAGCATATACGTGCATCATCTGCACGGACTCGTCCCAGGCTTCTTGCTTCGTGGCATGGGCAGTGTGGCCTTCTTGCCACAAGAATTCTGCCGTGCGTAAGAAAAGGCGCGTCCGCATTTCCCAGCGCACCACGTTGGCCCACTGGTTGATCAGCAGGGGCAAATCGCGGTAGCTCTGAATCCAGTTCTTATAGGTACTCCAGATTACAGTCTCTGAAGTGGGGCGCACAATCAGCTCTTCCTCTAGTTTGGCGTCAGGATCTACCACCACTCCGTCACCATCGGCAGAGTTTTTTAGTCGGTAATGCGTCACCACGGCACACTCTTTGGCAAAGCCTTCAACGTGGTCAGCTTCGCGACTCAGGTACGACTTCGGGATGAACAAAGGGAAGTAGGCATTGGTGTGACCCGTTTCTTTAAACATGCGGTCCAGCTCGGCTTGCATTTTTTCCCAAATGCTAAAACCGTACGGTTTGATCACCATACAGCCGCGTACGGCTGAATTTTCAGCCAGATCGGCCTTTTTTACCAGTTCGTTGTACCACGCAGAATAATCATCGCTGCGTTTAGGGAGTCCTTTGCTCATTTTGAGAAATACTTTATCAGTTTTTGGTACAGTACTTGCTTGTTATTCAAGCAGTAAGCCCGGCGTAAAGATAAACGGAAAATGGTTTCACAACCTGGGAATGCGTACTTTAGGCCATGGGGATTGTTTCACCTATTTATTACAACCGGAAAGGGGAATAAAATGAGAAGAGAACGTACACTTTGGTTAGTCCCGGCCCTGCTTTTGGGCGCAACAGCCAGCTCCTTCGCACAGGAGTCCGATGATATGTATTTTACGGCTGAAGACCGGATCAAAAATTCTAACCTACAGGCCGTAACACCTGCTAGTGAGGATGCTGATGCCGACACTCAGGCGGAACAAGATCCCGAATACTATTCACGCACGGTAAACCCTGAGTACATCGCCCGCTATAACAATGCCTCAGAAGAAGCTCAAGCGGAAGGCGAAAGCGAGGAAGCCCCCGAGTACTACAAGGAAGAAGCACAGGCCCGTGGTGATGCAGCGGCTTACGTAACTCCATTCAACACCCAAGTAGATCCTTATGCCTCTTCCCTGGCCAGTAACCGATGGTGGAGAAACCGGAACTACTATGGTGGAGGCTTTTATGATCCCTTTTTCGATCCTTTCTGGGACCCCTACGCATCAGCCCGTTTCTACGACCCCTTTTACAATCCCTACGCCTGGAATGCCTGGGGCCGTCCCCGGGTTCGCGTTCGCGTAAGCTACGGCTGGGGTTGGAACTCGTGGAACTCTTGGGGATGGGGCCGCCCTGCCGGATACTGGGATCCTTGGTACGGCAACGGTTGGAATGCCGGCTGGAACTCTTGGAACCGCTGGAACGACCCATTCTGGTGCCCTCCTAGCTAA
>DMST01000322.1:11164-11497 GCA_003454975.1 Cytophagales bacterium
ATAACGGCAGCAGCAACGGCCGTAACGTACGGTACGTCAACGGTCCTCGACGTTCTACAAGTGGACGCAGTGTAGCTCAGGGCACTCCTTCGGGCCGCAGCGGACGCTCTACCATTAGCAGTGGTCGTACTAGCTCTTCTGGTCGTGCTGTGGCTAGCACCGCTAGCATTCGCTCGGTATCCAACGGATCGCGGTCAACTACGCGCTCTACTACCGTACGGACAGCTAGCAATAGCCGCCAAACCAGTGTACGTAGCCCTGCCGCCGTACGCAATGCAAGTAACGTGCGCCAGTCATCGGTAACGGCGAGTGCACCGGCCCGTACGAGCACAC
>DMST01000324.1:0-4725 GCA_003454975.1 Cytophagales bacterium
TGTGAGGGCACGGCGCGGCCCTGGACATCGTTCGGGAATTTGGCGGCGGCACTCCGCTTGAAGTAGCCAAACAGGCTAAGCAGAGCGCGGTGGTGGCGTATTTATCTCCCCGCCAACCTAAAAAAGCACGTAGGTGGTTCGGGGCAAAGCGATGATGGGCACCAACACAATAGGGCCCTTAATCAAATCTGCCCATAAAATGAGACAAGAGTACTTCAAAATCCCCCTCGGAAACCGCCAAGGGGGATCCGTTTTTTTCGGCTTACATCGAGGGTGATAGCACGCAATCTTCCGGCACCAAGCAGGTATCCGGCAGGTGAAGGTCGCCCGGTGTCACGCCCGGCTCCGTAATCAGGATGTTCTGCATCATGCCTTGGTCCTCGTGGTCCAAGATGTGGCAGTGCATCACAAACTGACCGGTAAATTTCTCGTAGCGGGTCAGGATTTCGGCCGAGCCGCTCACCGCCCCGGAATCAGATTGTACGTACACCACGTCCTTCCACATCGGGAAGTCGGTCTCCTTGCCCGAAAACTGGGTAACCTGGAAAGGATTTACGTGGATGTGGTAGGGGTGACCGTTACCGTATACGTTCCACCGCTCGGAGGTATTCACGGTGGGATTCTCGCTAATCACTTCGGTACTCATAAAGGCCATGCCGTTCACCTTGAATTGGGTAGGGCTACCGCCAATGCTGAAGTAGGTGATGCGCTCACCCACTACGCTATCGGGGTTCACATTGTCAAACTGATGAGGCAAATCGGTAGGGGCTGCCTCGTCGGAACCACTGGCAGCCACCGTCACCGTGAAGAAAGTCTCCTTAGCCTCACTCATGTCCGGCGGGCAAACAGAGGCATCGTTGGGCCAGTACTCGCATTCCGGGGTGTAGGTGATCATCTTCACTTTGAAAGTACCCGCTTGCTTGGCCTTGAATACCACGTCTGAGCGGTTGCCAGGCGCCAAGTACAAGGCACTGACCTCGCGTGAGGAGGGGAAATACAGGCCATCCACCGCGATCTGGTATACCTCCACCTCTTCAGGAAACTCAAACGCCACGGCCGTTTTAAATCCGCTTTGGATAAACCGCCAACGCTCCACCTGGCCCTGGGTAGCCGTGAGATTCGGCGCCGTGACTCCGTTGATGGTGGTACCCGGCAATGCCGACTCTAAAGCGGTATAGTCCTTCACACTGTAAATGGTCTGCATGGTATTGAAATCGGGCAGTTCACCAATTTCCGGGTGGAAAAGAATCTGATTGATTACCAGCAGTTTTTCCCGATCAGGGGCAGATGCCTTTTCCAAGGCTGGGAATGCTGACAAGTCATCGTCTTGCACGATGAGTGCCCCACTGGCACCGCTGGCTACTTGAATGGCGGTGCTACCGTGCACGTGCGGGTGGTACCAGAAGGTGCCCGCCGGATGATCATCCAGCGTATAGGTGTACGTAGAGGTACCCAGGAATTCGCAATCTGCCGGATCGCTATCCGGTGGACATACCTGGCGGTAAATATTGTCCTCGCGTGGACTAACGTGCCAGCCATGGGTATGCAAGTTGGTAGTGTTAAAGGCATGGGGAATGTTGTGGCCCTGGGGCGGCACGCCCATAAAGACCTTCAGCACGTTTTCTTGAGTGGCCACATTGTAGCTTACCATCAGGTGCCACACACTGTCCTTGGCGGTATTTCGGGGAAAAGACCAATGCTGCCCTGGGGTTATCGTTTGCAGGGGCTTATCTGTCTGACCATCGGGCCACAAAAACCGTTGGTAATAGGTCTGATTCGTATTATAGTTGGCGCTGTCCTGACTGGTGGAGCTACTGTCCAGGACCACGGCATTTTTTAGCGGCAAGCCCCACATGCTGGCCTGCTGTGCCGCGTACAGGGTATCATTGAGTTCGGCGTTTACGGTGGGTAGGCTCAGCAAAGCCTCCACTTCGGCATTGGGCCACGGCAGTTGGAACCAATACTGGATGGTGTCGTTCCGAGACAACTCGTTCTTCACCGTAATGCTCACTTGCTCGTTCTGGCTGGTCCGGATCACCGGACCCACAATGGACTCGTCACCAGGAGCGTTGCCTTCGTAGGAGCGCAAACGGACATTGAGACCGCCCACGGTAAAGTTGCGGTAGGCTAATACCAAATCAAGGTTCTCCGATTGGGTGGCCGTATTGTAACCCATCAGCAGGGGTAAGGCATCGCCACCGATACCGTCGCGTACGTTCGCTTTTTTGCCCAGCACGTGCACCATCTGATGGGCATCCATGGCCTTCACGGGAGTAGGCTGGCTATCCGGTTCTTTAGGATTTGAATCACAGGCAGCCAATAGGGTGAGGGCCATCGCCCACGCACCCCATCGATAGAGGGAGGGTAGTTTCATCGTTAAGGTTAGTTTGTAGTGGTATTAAGGTAGGAGCTATTCCGGCAAATCCCCATTTTTTGGACCAAAAACAAAGGGAGTTACCCGGATTTTAATCCTGTTCACCGGATGCAGGTAGGTGGATTAATCTCCTGCAAATCGATCGGGCAAGGGACTTAGCGCTGGCTTGCCTCAGTCGCTTCCGGGGACTGGAAATTCGCATTTTACCCTTTGCAGAATGTAGTACCTTCGCGGACCATGGCACAGCGGTATTTCTTCGAGGTTTCGTACGCAGGTACGCACTACGTGGGCTCTCAGGTGCAGCCCAACGGGCGAACTATTCAGGGCGAGCTAGAGACGGCGCTTGGCAAGTTTATGCCGGGTGAGGTGCGCATTACCTTAAGTGGCCGTACGGATACTGGGGTGCACGGCCGCCAGTGGTTCCACCTGGACAGTGATCGGGAGTTGACGATGTACGAGACGGGCCACAAGCTCAATCGTATGCTACCGCCCGACATTGCTATTCATCAGGTAGTACCCGTATCCGGGGAAGCCCACGCCCGTTTCACGGCTACCCAGCGGCACTACGCATACCGGGTAGTGAGCCAAAAAGACCCTTTCCAGCGTGAATTTGCTACACTTTTCGGGCAGCCACTGGACGTAGCAACCATGAACCGGGCAGCCCTCCATTTGCTCGATTGGGAAGACTTTGAATGTTTCAGCAAAGTAAAAACCGATGTTTCAACGTTTATTTGCAACATCAGTCGGGCAGAATGGGTTGATACCGGGAACGGGCTACTTACCTTTTACGTTAGTGCCAATAGGTTTTTGCGGGGAATGGTACGGGCCATCGTTGGCACGTTGTGGGAAGTAGGATTGGGTCGGTGCTCCGAAGTGGAGTTTCGGCAGATTCTGGAAAGCAAAGACCGCAACCGCGCCGGACGTGCGGCTCCCGCCGAAGGGCTTACCCTGGAGGCAGTAGACTACCCGGCTCACATCTTTGAAATTCGCGAACAAGCATAGGTCCCTTGGAAAAAGAAAAACCATCCGGTCGGGTAGTCGACTTTAAGATCATCCGCCAACTCTTCGTGTTTGTAAAACCCTACCGGGGCCAGTTTACCAGCTTGGTTTTCCTGACCATCGCCCTGGGCGTGGTGGCTCCTATCCGGCCCATTCTGGTGCAGCGTACCATCGACCAAGAGATTGCCGTAGGCGACGCGGAAGGTCTTTGGATCATGCTGCTGGTCCTCATCGGTTTTGCCGTGCTGCAAACCATCGTCCAGTACCTGCATACCTGGCTTAGTGGCTGGATGGGCCAGTACATCATCCGCGACATCCGCATCAAGCTGTTCAATCACATCACGCGTCTGCGCCTCAAGTTTTTCGACAATACACCCATCGGTAAGCTGGTAACGCGCAACGTGAGCGATATAGAAACGCTCAACGACGTCTTTAGCCAAGGTATTGCGGCCATGATTGGCGATCTGCTGCAGATCTTCTTCATCCTGGGGGCCATGTTCTACATCGACTGGCGACTCACCCTGATCACGCTGGCCACCCTGCCGCTGATGATCATCAGTACCTACATTTTCAAGGAGAAAATAAAGTCGGCCTTCACGGATGTGCGTAATGCGGTGAGTAACCTAAATACGTATGTGCAGGAGCATATCACGGGCATGAACATCGTGCAGATTTTCGGAGCGGAAAAGCGCGAGTACGAGAAGTTCAAAGACATCAACAACGAGCACAAGCAGGCCAACCTGCGCTCGGTGATGTACTACTCCATCTACTTCCCTGTGGCGGAGGTCATCCAGGCCATCGGAATTGGCTTGGTAGTGTGGGTAGGCGCTCGCAACGTGCTGCAAGGCAACGTACAGTTTGGCGAGCTGGTGGCCTTCATCATGTTTATCCAGATGTTCTTCCGCCCCATCCGCATGATTGCCGACCGCATCAACACCCTACAGTTGGGCATTGTATCGGCATCACGTGTGCTGGATCTGCTCAACAACGATGAGCACATTCCTAACGAAGGTAGCCAGAAGCCACAAGGACTGAAGGGCAACGTGGAGTTCAAGAACGTGTGGTTCGCTTACAATGAGCGTGACTACGTGCTCAAAGACATCAACTTTACGGTAGAGGGCGGTAAAACTATTGCGCTGGTGGGCGCTACGGGAGCGGGTAAATCCTCCATTATCAATTTACTGAGTCGCTTTTACGAGATCAACCGCGGCACCATCACCATCGACGGTGTGGACGTGAACGACTACGATTTGGGCGCACTGCGCCGCCACATTGGGGTGGTGCTGCAAGACGTGTTCCTTTTCAGCGACTCTATTCGTCAGAACATTACCCTGGGCAACCCCGACATCACC
>DMST01000324.1:4792-12047 GCA_003454975.1 Cytophagales bacterium
ATGCGGCCGATCTGGTGGGTGCCCGCAAGTTCATTGAGCGCCTGCCCGGGCAGCTGGACTACAATGTGCAAGAGCGTGGTTCTACCCTTTCGGTAGGGCAGCGACAGCTAATCAGCTTTGTGCGGGCTATGGTGTACCAGCCAGAGATTCTGGTGCTCGACGAAGCTACCTCTTCGGTAGATACCGAGACGGAGGAAATGATCCAGGCAGCCATCGAGAAGATGATGAAGGGCCGTACGGCCATCGTGATTGCCCACCGCCTGAGCACCATTCAGAAGGCTGAGAAGATTCTGGTGCTGGACAAAGGGGAAATTATGGAGAGCGGCAACCACGAGGAGTTACTCGCCAAGGGCGGATTCTACGCCCAGCTGCACCAGATGCAGTTCAAGGAGGTGATGGCTTCCTAAGCCCATCAGAAAAAATGATTTATTGAAAAGCACACTGGACACGGCGTGCTTTTCTTATATAAGGTAGCTGCCATTCAACTGTGTCTATTTTTTATAGCTTTATCCTAACAGAACATCTTTCTCTTAACCATGATCAAGCACCTTCTCTACCTTCTGTGTCTCATCCCTCAGAGTCTATTCGCCCAGCAAATGGAGTATACACTCGTGGTTACCATAAAACAGGATAGCACCCTAAACACCCCCTATTTCAGTTATAACAACCTTGCCAGCTACACCAAGCCTGATTCCATGGTGCAGGCCGAAGGTAAATTGACTTGCTATTTTAAACCCAGCTATTCCGTTCCCATGACGGGCAGACTGGTGTATTCGGATCAAGGCGAACACTTTTTCATCCTATTTCCGCCTAAGAGTAAAAGTATGGCAGTGGCAGACGTGAAGGCAAACACCGTTACCTACACAGGCGGTTTTTCTGCGGTCAATCAGTGGATGGCCGAGAACCTATACCGGGACTTTTGGGAAGACCACTCCGGCGAAGCCACCGATCCGAAGGCCGTTATGGCAAGGGAGCGAAAGAAGACCGAACATAGCTGGGCAGGTCAAGGGACCGGTACTTCCGAAGAGATACAACGGCTAGTCAATACCGCCATCGAGGTGCGCTATGCGCGTGCCCTGGTAGAAGCCAGCAAAACGAACATCCTACCTTTGGCCGAGTTGGGGAATTCACAGCTTTTTGATTCCCTAAGCCAATTGCCCTTATGGAACTCGCCCTACCTGTGGAGTGCTCCGCTAGCTTACGACCTGATGGAAGATTTACTACTGCTAGGGAGTGAAGAAGAGTGGGCTCATCCGGTAGATCTCATGCGGTTTGCCATGGACTACATCGATCCGGTCGTAGCCGAAAGTTTTCTAGCCCCCAAGTTGGATGTGGCTACCCACATGAACCGGGAAGTAGACCATCCTGAATTGCTCCACCTCTACCTGGTATTTGCCGAACGCTACCCCCATAACCCCAGACTAGCTACCATTCGGGAGCAAACCATGCCTCTTATTAATTATGCTCGATCAAAAGCGGAACCCTTCCGCACGGCGGTGGTTCACTGGCAAGATTCTACCGCTACCAAACTAGCCCAGATTCTGGAACACCATCGGGGTAAGGTGATCTACGTAGACTTCTGGGGCACCTGGTGCCATCCTTGTCTCCAGGAGATGAAGACTGCCATGAAGCCTGAGTACCGGGGTTTTCCTGATCACCCTGATCTGGTTAACTTATACATTGCACACGAGAAAAAAACCAGTCTGGAGCAAATAGAAAAGGTAATTGCGGCCTATCAACTTTCCGGAGAGCATTATTTAAAGCGGCTGACCAATAGGCCCATTTGGCCTGATTTTGAAGATTTGCCTGGGTTTCCCACCTACTTGATCGTAGACCGAGACGGAACCATCCTTTCAGAAAGTGTGCCCCGGCCTTCTGATGAAGCGGCATTGCATGCCACGCTGATGAAATATTTGGATCGATAGTAAAACCACCCACCCTCACAAGGAGAGCAGGTGGCGTGCCTATTACCAACTATTAGCCTGGTGAAAATAAATGTGATTACTGAATGCGAAGCAGCTGGCTTTGTGAGCGAGACCCTTGCTGAAGCTGCACCCGGTACCAGCCCGTAGGCAAGTCTACTAGCTGTAGCTGCTGCGAACCCGGCTCTAAGGTGAATTCTTGCACCACAGCCCCCGTGAGAGAGATCACCCGGATGTGAGTGGGCTGCGCTACATCGGAAGACCATGAAATAGTGACCCGCCCGGCGGAGGGATTGGGATAAACCTCAAGGTTTACGCTTTCCACCCAAGGGGAAGTTTCAATCTCGGCACCCCCAAAGCTACCTCGGGGCCAAACGGTACGCTCACAAATCTGGGTAGTATCAAACGTGGCGGTAGAATAGGGACTGATGGCTGTTTGGTTCAGATGCAGTTCCCGACGGTTTACCGGCAGCAAGTCCTCTGGCGAGTAGTCCGAGTTATCACCCAGATCAGGTACCTGATTGCGGCAATGCGCAAAGTCCAAGGGCGTTTTGAACAGGGTAGGCTCCCCATAGCTTTGGTCAAATCCACCGATCAACACGCCCTCGGTAGGCACGCCCGGAATCATATCCAGATAGGCCCGCTGCCAGCCGGTAGCATGAATCCCCGGAGGCGTGAACTCTTGGCGATCCATGGGGTTGCCCATGTCGTCCGTACGCAGCGCCACTATGCTCTGGTGTGTCATGCCCGTAAAGTTGGCCGTCAGGTATACGTAATGGTCTAGCACCTCCACCGAGGGGTATTCGATGGCATTATCGAAACAATACATTCGGAACCACTGCGGATGGCCCGATCCCCAATCAAGCCTGGAGAGCAACAGTTGCGTGCGGCCGCACTGGATGGGAGTGTTTTCTACGTAGCGACCTGCTGCGTACAATTCGCCCTGAAAATAGGCCACGTCCTCAAAGGTGGCGTCCGTTTGCAGGGCATGGTACTCATTGAACCAAACAACGTCGTAGTTGGCGTTGACCATCGCAGCCCAAGGGTACTCCCTTCCCGCTACAGTGTCCTCCGCTACCCCTACCACCACCAGATGGTCCTCGGCAGGTATGACCTCCTCCACACGGTAGTTATTCCCTGAAATACCACCAAACTTCTGCGGTTGGTACTCAAAGGTGCCTGTCCAGTTGCCACTGTGGCTTTCTAGCCGGGTGAGGAAAAAATGGGGCGAAGTGGGCTGGTCATCCGAAGCAATCACCAGATGACCATCCGCGTCGATGGTCATCTCATCATCGGAGGTAAGCACGCCGCTCAGCTCGGTGCCCCAAACCACATGGCCCGCCAGGTCTACGGTAACCACATCCTGGTGATCACCCAGCAGGGCAATCTCTCCGTTGGGTAACTGCTGGATGTGGTTGGGGTAGAAATCCGTAAAGGTCATGTCAAGCTGCAAGCCCCCGTCCAGGTTGGTTTGCAAGAAAAATCCCCGTGGGCTGGGCAGGAAGGAGGCCGCATGTTCGTCGGTGCCCACCATGAGACTGCCATAGGGATGCATGGGTGCTTTGGTAGGGACAATCTGTTGGTACGCCGTATTCATATCAAACAGGAAAAACGGCCCCGCCGGGTTGCCGTATTGCACTTCAAAAAACCGGGTCTGACCAAAGGAAAGTCCGGTAGCCAGGGTGCAGCCCAGCCACAGCCATAGGGCTAGTCTGCGATAGGGTGTAAAGTCTTTCATAGTTAAATCAGCTCTTTACAAACCTATGGTTTTCAATGCCTTATCGCCGGGAAATGAACGAAAGAAGGGATATTTCAGTCGTTCTACTGAGCCCACCTTTCCATTTAAACGGAGGGTAAATTCCGTCAATTGACGGAGTGGAATTCTCCTCTCAAAAGCAGGTATGGAGTTAACGTGTTGCTTTGAAAACGACCGGTCGGGGTCACCCACGGTCGGGGCAATTTTGCATAAGCGATAGAGTGGTGCCCTACTTGTACGCTACTGATCAGGATATGTCCTTTCTATGAGGTTGGACTGGCGATGGGGAAAAGGACTGGATTCAACTAACGAGAAGAATCTTGGCCTAAACCAGGATTACTCTTCTACCGAAGTGATGGTTTCGGCTAGTTCACGCAGGCGTTCCAAATATGGATGGCTATTTTCTTCCGCAGCTTTCAGCTGGCAGCTAAAATCCCAGGCAGGAGACCGATCACCATTGGCTACGCGCTCTTCTAGTTCTTGAAGGCCCTCCTCGTAATATTCAGGAAAATGGGCGGCCCGGTAAAACCAGAGCTCCAACATTGTGTCGGCCTCCGTGGCTTTATCGAATGACTGATCCATTAGCTTTTTACCCTCTTCCAATTTGCCCTGACAAAGCTTTAATTGGGCATAGTTACCAAGATTGTTCGCATGATCAGGATCTATCGCTAATGCTTTTTGGAAGTATGCTTCCGCCTGGTCATACTTTTTTCGGATTTGATGTAAAAAGATGGCATAGCTGACCAGGCTAATTACGTGCTTAGGATTAATCTTTAGTGCTTTTTGGTAATATTCTTCCGCCTGATCATACTCCCTTCGAATCTCGTGTAAAAAGATGGCATAGCTAACCAGAAAAATATTATTCTCAGAATCAATGGCTAGCGCTTTTTGGTAGTATTCTTCAGCCTGATTATAATCTTTCCGAATCTCGTGTAAAAAGAAGGCATAGCTGCCTAGAAATATTTCATCCTCAGAATCAATAGCTAGCGCTTTTTGATAGTATGCTTCTGCTTGGTCATACTCCCTCTGGTTTACATTTAAAAAGAGGGCATAGCTTCCCAAAAGCCTAGCAGAGTCGGGAAACTTTGCTAAGCCTTTTCGGTACCAAATTTCAGCTTTATCTGCATCGGTTTCAGCATCTGCTTTGAGTTGGTAATCCCACCAGGTATCTAGATCCACGGCATTTGCAATCTGCTGGGCCCGGTGCTTGCCCTCAGCACTAGCGTTCCGGTTGCGGTCGCGCAATTTTTCAATCGCATCCCGATAGACCGAGAGCCAGTTGCGGTGCATACCCTCAATTTCCTGTTCGCGAAACTTGAGGCCCAAGGCCTGCTGGAGGTCAAACATCAACTCATCAAAGCCTGTGATGCTGACCCATTTTCCTTGCTGGGTTTCTAATAGTTCTATGACTTCAGGATTGGGGTCAACGCCCTGCATTTCGCACCAAAAAAGCTGACTGTAATCGGTGAGATTTTGCAAGACGGACATAAGCGAACCGTCGTTGCCCCCATACCCAACCACAATCACCAACCGATCATGAAACAAAGCGGATAAAGCCTGCTGCCAGCTTTTGGCAAGTTTATCCGTCTTATCGGGTTCGTTGGCCATGTCTAGGAATAAGCTTCCATGAATCTTGGAGATGAGCGGCCGCTGAGTATTGGCGCGGGCGAACCCCGCTAAGCTTTCGTGGCCGACTACCAAGGGCTGCTTGTCGGTATATTGGTACAAGGCCAGCTCCGTCAAGGAATCGAAATTGGTAGTGATGACTACGTTGTGCCGGGTGCTAGCCAAGATTTCAGCCAGAAAGGCGTAGCCTGCCGAGGGCTTCTTGTTGAGCATGGTTTGGTTGAGAAACTCAAAGCCATTCTGTCGGGAATCACGAAAACGACGCTCAAAGAGTTCGGGGTAGTGAGTGGGGGCGTTCTCCTCGGTGATTTTATGTTCCTGCGTCCATAATTCTCCTTCTTCACCCTCTACTTCCAGGATTTCTTGCAGCCACTCCCTGGCCAGTTTTCCTCCCGAGGGAATACCCGAGGTTACGGAAGCCCCAGCTCCTAAAATGAAGCAAATACGCTGGTCTGAGGTTTTTTGCAGGTCTTTGACTACTTGGATCAGGCGTCGGCTGTGAATAGGCTTCATCTCCCCAAAGTAAGGAGAATTACTTTAGCTATCATGGCTTCTTTTCAATTTCCACCTTCCAGAATAGTCTTTCAAACAGGGTATCATTTTGCATTCTGTTGCATTTGACCCTTGCTCCGTTTTTGCAGCGTCGGAATTCCAATACTACCCAAAGCGTTTTGGGATCGGTTTTATGATAAACCAGATCTCCGGGAGAGAATTCTTCCTGAAAAATTTGATGATCTTGAAACTGGCTGTCGTTGATATTTGTGCTATGGAGAAGGACGCTTTCCTTTTCGGTAGCACCGATTATATTCTTCATGAATGCGAGGTACAGATTTGCTCCTGCGCTGGAAAGGACGTTAAATTGGACCTTGACAATCAAGGAGTTGTATTATCTTAGGGGAGCTTTCGATCGGAGACCAACTTTCTATTCATTGAGAGTCGGAGGTAAAGAGGGGTATTTTGCGTGGGGTAAGGAACGGTATTTTGAATGCACCTAGTAGCGAGATTATGATCTTCTTATCCTTACCATTAAAACCCTTTGAAGTCGCTAGGAATTTGGGGAAGGTGTAATAAGAAAACACAGCAATGCTTTTATATTCTAGCAAAAGCTAACGGTGGCTTTGGAAACATCCTCCAAAATTGATACGTTGAAATATTAGAATTTACCTATATGAGTGATAATCATTCACATAAAACAATTAATGATCCTGAGTTACATCAATTACTGATGAAAGAGCAGGTCAAAAAGCAAAAACGCCGGGAAACCAGGATCAAAGAGCTAAGGGAAGAAATGGCCTCTAAGTCCTCCTAACCCTTTGGACACTTATCCCAGTTCTTGGCAACCCCATCCTCACCAGCCTGACGAACTACGAGGTTTTTCTTTTATCACTCAGTGGGGTGTTAGTTATCAATGCGATCTTACCTTCCATGAGCTGTTTACCTGGCCTGCCTATTCCATAGACTTATTTTATCTAAATGAGGGAGGACCATACCCCAGGGAGATCAGGTTACTTTTTACCGTGGGATCTGCCTTGGCAGTTATGATGCAAAATGATCCTAAGACGGTATTCTTTTACCTTACGGATCACTCAGATGGTCGCGAACAGATTCGAGTACGAAGCTTTTTAAGGGCATTCAAACAGGCGAACCCTAAGGATTTAAAAATTTATTCCCTGGCGGTAAATGACGGCGATAAGGCTCAATTTGTAGGCTGTTTGTGGCATATCCAACATCCTGATTCTGACCGAATCGAAGATGTCGTAGACCAAGAAATCAAAAACTTCTTAGCCCAAAAGTGAAGCTCATAAGGGTTACTGTTTTCGAGCCTTCGAAACGAGGCAATATGCTCAAATCAACCTCGGGTCCATGAGGGAATTCTTTTGCATGAGCGATGGAGCGCCTAGGCGGCCCCGCATGTTTGAGCCCCCCCGGTACCCTTCGAGGAATCGCGCCT
>DMST01000145.1 GCA_003454975.1 Cytophagales bacterium
AATTGATCGAACAAATAGAAATCATTGAATACCACCGAAAACAGGCGCTTATACTCGCCGTAATTCTCATCAGCAAGGGTACGCCCGTTGAACGTAATGGTACCTTCGTTGGGCCTCAGCAGGCCCAGGAAACTGTGCATGAAGGTAGTTTTGCCACTACCATTTCCGCCGTAGATGAAGTTGATCTGTCCGGGCTCAATAGCCAGGTTGGCGGGGCCAATGGAGAACCCTTCAGGCTGCTGTTCGGTAGCCGGGTACGAGAAGGTCATCCCTGATACCTCGAGGCCAGTAAACGGTTCGGGGTGGGTGGTGGCCATTATCGTACGGGCTTCGTTGGTGGATTGCTGCAGTTCTGCCTGCAAAGTACGGATGCGCCCCAGTGAAATACGTGCACGTGCCAAGGCTGGCAACAGTACCATGATGGTCTCCAACGAGCTGAGCAGGTACAACAAAATAAACAGGAAGTTGACCGTGGTACCGGTTTCGATGTCTAGGTTGACACTAAAAAATAGCAGGATGGATGCAATGAGGGCGTAAAACAGAACCTGTCCGGTAATCTGGTTATTCAAAAAACCAGTAAAGGCACGGGTGTTATTTTGGTACGCCCCTTCTGCAATGGGAGAAATCTGCCGCCGATAGATACTCTGACCAATGCGCCCGTCCATGTGGATTTCTTTAAACCCCTGCAAGACGGCATTGAAATACCTCATAAAACCATCTTCCAGATCGCGGCTAGCTTCAAACTGACGGTTGCTCACCCGCGTACCCAACTGGTAAATGAGTATGCCCAAGGTAGCGGTACCTATCGTCACTAAAAATAGCGGGATAGAGACCAACCCCATGTATATAAAGCAGGCCAGCACCACCACTGAGGAGGTAATGAACTCGATGATGCTCAGGGAGGCTTGGGTAAGGGTACCTACATCGTGAACCAGCACGGAATGCACTTGATCTCGGCGCTGTGTAAACGCCTGAAAATCAGACTTCAGCACGATAGACAACACCCGCAATCGCAGTTTCCAGAAAAAAGCCTGGGACAGGCGAATGATCTTGAACGATAGCGAACGCCGTGCCCAAATGTAGGAAACAATAATGAGGGCAAAGATGAGGCCATGGGTGATACTAAAGCGGGTATACTGCCCGGCCAGCAGGTTACCGATCATGAAGTTGAGAAAGGCTAAAAAAGCAAAACTCAACAACCCGGAAACTGCCCCTAACAGGGCTCCGGCCAAAATCGTTCTTCGATCTTTTTTATGGAACGTCATAACGAATGTTCTTGTATCAAGAATACGGCCTATTGCAATGGCGCCGCAAAGGTAAATCTATTGAGAGAGGATTCCAGTCTGGGCAAACAATCAAAAAGCTCGGCCAGGGAATCCGTAACGAAATAGTGCTCCTGCAGGTGGTCAATTACCCGATCGGTATTCACCATCTTGTCTACCGAAAAGGGGAATTTCTGGACCTGCTCTTCGCGGGCATTCTCCATTTCTTGTTTTGAGGTGATGAGAGCCCCACCGTAACACCGCAGGTCATTCTGTTCTTTGATCAGGCCCATTTCGAAGGTATACCAGTAGAAACGCTCCAAGCCCATCAGTGCTTCAGGGTTATCTAAGTATTGCAGGCCTAGCTGGCTAAATTGCTCGACGAAATCACCAAAATCTTGCCGAATCAGCATGGGTACATGTCCGTGGATATCGTGGAATTTGTCCGGCAATTCGCTGTACTCAATTTCATGGATGCCCCGTACCGCTACGGTGATCGGATATTTCTTTTGGCTGAGGAGCTGAAAGAATTCAGGCGTAGGTACTAAGCCCGGCACCTTCACAGTCTGCCAATCAGTATGAGCCCGCAGACGCTCGTTGAGGTTCTCAACCAGGATGATTTCTTCACTATCAAGCTGCAAAGCATCGTAGCATTCCAGGTAGCTGGCGGAGGCCTGTTCCTGAATCATGATTCGCTGCTTTTGGTTGAGCAATGTCCAAGCCTGGCGTTGCTCGTCGGTGTACTCTTCCCGTAGGAAGTCGTAATTCGTCACTTCTTGAGAGGTAAGCATTCGTTATGTGGGTTGATTTAAGAGACCGTTTGCTCTTGCGGTGCGGTGATAAATTGTTTTTGGATACAGTACCGGATGACGGTGTTCAAATAAGCTTGCCGGTCGTACTCCCAAGGCTGATTTTGGGCGGCCAGTAAGGTATGAGTTGCCTCTAGTCGAGGGGTGATGTCCGTTTGCTCCTGCTCCTGCATTTGGGCGTTGGCATACCGAGCAATACCCAACGAGACCAGATCGCGGCCCCGTACCGGGTCCTGACTGATGACCTCCAAATGCTGGAAAAAGACCTCGTCTTCTACTTCAGGAATATCAATACCGTTGTGGCAGAACGCCGAAACAATTTCTGCCAACGTATAGGGCTGATGATCAAATAGGTGGAAGGTTTGCAAGGCAGATTGGGAAGCATTCCCCAACGTGAGCATGGCTTGCACCAAACGGTCTACCGGGCTCAACTCTAACCGCATGGGAGCCAGTGCTGGTGACACTTCTCCTACGGTGGCAAAGGCCTTCAGCAGCAGGTAGATGTTATGCTTTTCAATATTGGTCTGAAACAGGCCGGAACCCGTGGCCCCGCCAATATTGCCCAGCCGGTATACATGTACCCGCATGGTACCTGCAAGGGCCCGGAGATACTCTTCTGCCTGTCGTTTGGTACTGCCGTAGATGTGGGTATGGTATTCCTGCCCCAGGTTCAGATCGGTCTCGTAGAACGCTACCGAAGACTCACCCGGCACCCACAACCCGCCTACGGCCATGGTGGAGCAGTGATGGAATACCTTGACACCATGGGCCACCGCCCAATCTGCCAAGTGCTTCGTGCCCAGTACGTTGATCTGATGGGAATCCTCTAGTTTGCCAAAGTGAGAAACCGTAGCCGCGCAATGGTATACTTCTTCCACCCCGCTAAGGGCTGCATTCGAGGAAATACCCAAGTCTGGCTGGGTCAACTCGGCAGCGATGATCGTTACTCGGGTCTGCTCCGAAGCATCGGGGAAGTACCCTAGGTAAGTATCCCAAAACCGGCGGGTAGCCGCCGCGTCGTCTTCTCCACGAACCAAGCAAACCAAAGAAGCCTCGGTGGTTTCCAACAGCGCATGAACCAAGAAAGCACCCAGAAAGCCTGTACCTCCGGTAAGGAGAATTTTACCGGCAGTTCGCGGATGGGCTTCCTTGCTGTGGGTCAGGTCCTGAACCAACGCTTGGTAGGCCACTTCACGGCCGGTTGAGTCCAAGGTGGCTAAAGACTTCTCCGAAGGTTTTTCCTCGGTTCCAACAGGAGTTTCCGCCTGCAACCGCTGTTCTATGAGCATCGTAAGGGCTTGAAAGGACGGATAATCAAAGATCTCTTGATAATCCATCGCTACCCCGGTGGCACTTTCCAACTCACTCAGAATATCCAGTCCAGTGATGGAGTCTCCGCCTAGCTCGAAAAAGTCATCTTCATCGGTAGGCAACGCATCCAGTTCAAGATAGGTCACCCAGAGCTCGCCCAGTACCGCCCGCACATCTACGGCCGTGGCTTCCGGTGAGGAGGGCGCTTCGGACACCTCGGTCGCCGCTTGGGCGGCTACGGACTCCGGCACCTTGGGCCAAACCCGTTCCTTGCGGAAAGCCGGTAGGCGCAATTGAGGTGTCAGGGCTGCAGTGGCCTTTAGCTTAATCCAGCTTTTTCCGGCAGCATGTGGCAAACTGTACAGCTTGGCGGCATCGGCCGATGAAAAGGCTCCGGAGATCCACGGTGTATCGTCGGGCAAGCGATCCAAAATCAGGTTGGGCTGAGCACAGAATCCCATTAGGGCTACCGGCTGCCCGCCACTGATTACTTTCTGCAAATGCGCCAAGAACGCCTCCGTGTTAAACTCCGCCTGAGCTTCTTTCAAGGCCGCGGGGTTCGCTATCAATTCATGTGCGGTTACCTTTCCGGAAACCAGGTCTTGTACACTGCTTTCGTCCTTGCGGGAGATCAGGGTGGCGGCCTTACCCGCCATCGATAACACGTAGCGCACTAAGGTAGCCTGCACAAACACCTGGCGAAGCCGCGCTTGGGTAGCTAGCTCGGTGTAGGGTACGCCTACCAGCTCATCCCACGCTTTCTGGATGAGGGCATTTTGGTTTAGTATCCTCTCCCCTTCCACTTGCGAAAAAGGGAGCAAATCCAGGTTGAGTACGAACAACTTCGGGAAGGTCTTCACCGGCGGTTGAGCTGGCGCTCCCAATACTTCCAAAGCCTCTTCATAGGTATGAAAGGACGCCGAGGCACGGTAGGGATGCTCCTGATACAACCGAGTGACTTTTTGTGCCCAAGCCTGCAGGTTAATTCCAGGTGATTGGGTCAACCCCTGCATCAAATGGCCACGCGTATGGTGTAGCTCTTCGGTGGTTTTTCCACCCCACTGCACAAAGTAGGGGCCTTCTGCCTGGGGCGGTTCCTCCTCTTGCTGCGAGAGGACCACGTGTACGTTGGTACCGGTGAGTCCGTATGAACTGACCGCCCCTACCCTGCGTCCTTCTTGACTGGCCCAATCCGTGGTGGATTCCTGCACCTGAACCGGGCTGCCTTGCTGCTTAAAGAATTTATTGAGCGTACGGAAACCCGCCTGGCCTGGCTTGATACCCACCTGCATAGCGGCAATAAGGCGAACCATGCCCGCCAAACCCGAAAGGGTATCCAGGTGGCCTACTTGCCCCTTGAAGGAGCTAAAACCAACTGTACCGGGATCTGCTCCAAGCGCAGTAAAGGCTGAGCGCAGTCCTTCAAACTCGATGGGGTCTCCCAGAATGGTACCCGTACCGTGTGCTTCCAGGAAACCTAGCTCCTGCGCAGATACTCGAGCCCGTTTCCAGGCCTTGGTGATTACTTCTGCCTGAGCTTCGGCACTTGGTGCGGTCAGGCTGCTCAACCGTGCGCCCCCGTGGTTCACCGCACTCCCTTCGATGACGGCGTAGACGCGGTCGCCATCCCGCTGGGCCTCACTCCATCGCTTTAGCACCAGGCAAACGCTGCCTTCTCCACTCAGGGTGCCGTCGGCGGCATCGTCGAAGGGCCGGCAGGCTCCAGATTTGGCCATCACCGTAGAGCGATCTTCCACCCCTTTGTCCTGCACAATCATTTTGGCACCCCCTACCAAGGCCAGGTCGCACTCCTGCAGATGCAGGTGGTTACAGGCTTCGTGCAAAGCCGCTAAGGCGGACGAACAGGTGGTGTTGATGGATAGCACCGGGCCGCGCAAATCCAGGAAGTTTGCCAACCGGGTACCTTCCATCCCCGGAAGGGCATCTACATTTCCTCCTAAGTAGGGACCATAGAGCTGCTGATACTGAGACAGTTCTGACGTGTAGTACACGCCCGTTTGGGTACCCTTTAGGTCCGCTTCTGCGTACCCGGCATCATAAAAGGCCTCCAGCGCCTGCATCATCATCATGCGCTGCTCCGGACTTAGCCGGAGGGCCTCGGGTTCGTTTAGTCCGAAATAGCGGCGGTCAAACGCATCTACCCGTTCTAGAAAACCCGCCTCTTTTACCGGAAAAGGGCCCGTGACGGCGAAGATATCTTCCTTGCGGGACGCAGGCAGGTCACCAATCTGAGGTTCCGCATTGCGGAGCTTGGCTACCAGCGACTCCCAATCAGGAATCCCAGGCAGGGTAAAGGAAAGGCCGATTATGGCTATGGGGTCTTTCATAGTGGGTGGGATCAGAAAGTCATTTCATCGTATTCTTCTGCCGCTTCCATTTCAGTAGCGGTCTCATTCAAGTAAGGATGCTGAGACACCAAGTAATGGGCTTGTGCTTCCACGGTAGTATTGCTGAAGAGGTATGCGATATCCATATCCACATCCAAGGCCTTATTGAGCGCTTCGTGCAAGCGGATAATCTCCAGTGAATCACCTCCTAAGGCGAAGAAATCATCGTACACGCCTAAAGGAGTATTGGGGAAAATCGGCACCCACAGATCGAATACCTTCTGCTCCACGACATTGCGAGGAGCCACCTGATCTACTGCAGTGGCACTTTGGTAATCCCAGGGATTGGGCAAGGCCCGGAGGTCTACCTTTCCATTGGGGGTAGTGGGAAACTCCTCTAGCTGGGTAAAGTGCGTAGGCAACATGTACGGAGGCAAGAATTGGAGCAGGTGCTCCCTCAAGGCTGCATCCGTCAGGGATACCTCTGCCCGGTAATAGGCCGACAATTCTTTTATCCCCTCTGGATTCGCCACCACCGTAAGGGCCACTTGGTCTACCTCGCCGTGGTTAAGCAGCGTAGTTTCAATTTCGCCCAGCTCAATACGATACCCTTTGATTTTCACCTGGTGGTCTACCCTTCCCTGGAACTCCAGCAGGCCATCAGCACGCCACCGGGCCATATCCCCGGTCCGGTATAAGCGCTGGCCAGGAACGGTAGGGTGTGCAATAAACCGCTCTGCCGTCAGGTCCTTACGGCCCAAATAGCCACGCGAAACTCCCACGCCCCCAATACACAATTCTCCTTTCGCGCCTCTGGGCATTGGGTTTTGATCCTCATCCAGGATGTAGGCCTCCACATTGCGGATGGGCTCCCCAATGGGCACCGGACCATCGGGCAGCTGTTCTCCGGCATCCACGATGTACATGGAGCCGCAAATGGCTACCTCGGTAGGGCCGTAGCAGTTCACCAAACGGCC
>DMST01000244.1:0-421 GCA_003454975.1 Cytophagales bacterium
GCGCTACGTCGGCTACCCGGGTCGGCCTGGCAGTACGATACTCTGCGGTTGCGCCCCCACCAGCTAGGCTTCACGTTGGAGTTTGCCTACCTCAATTACAAGCGGAAGAATAGCCGATTTTCTTACCAACTGGAAGGAGTAGATGCCGACTGGACCTACTTCAAGGAGCCCATCATCCGGCTCAACAGCCTGCCCTACGGATACCACACCCTATGGGTGCGGGCACAAGGTGATTTTGGGAATTGGGAAGACCCCGTATCGCTGGTTATTTTTCAGCAACGTCCCTTCTACTTGCGCACCTGGTTTTTCCTGCTAGCAACCACGGTATTGATTCTTTCGGTAGTGGGGTACGTACGCTTGCGCACCCAGCAGGCCCGCAAGCGCCAACTGACGTTGGAAAAGCAGGTAGGAGACCGTACCC
>DMST01000244.1:463-7066 GCA_003454975.1 Cytophagales bacterium
CCCCCTGGCGCTGCGACAGGCCTACCAGCTGGTAAACCAACAAAAAGTAGAGCTACAACAACGGAACCAGGACATATCAAGCAGCATATTATATGCACAACAGCTACAGCAGGGCATTCTGGCCACCCAAGCTGCGCTATACCAACACTTGGGACCACACTTTGTGGTCTACCACCCTCGCGACATCGTAAGCGGAGATTTTTATTGGTTGCTTGACACCGGCGACACGGTGTATGTAGCCGTGGCCGACTGTACCGGGCACGGCGTACCGGGGGCTATGGTAAGTGTGATGGGCAACGGCTGTTTGATCAAAGCAGTGGACGATGAAGGCCTACGGGGGACCGACGATATTCTGAACCGAATTCGGGAGCTTATGATCATGATGCTGTCTAGAAACAAGACAGAAATGACCGACGGCATGGATATAACTTTGGCAGCGCTACATCGGCAAACCAACACTCTGCAATGGAGTGGAGCATTTAATCCCCTGTGGATAATAAATCCGCACCGATCTCAAGCCCCCGAGGGAGCAATGGCCTTCACCGCAGGACATGGCGGGTACGAACTAAAGGG
This sequence comes from Cytophagales bacterium, assembly GCA_003454975.1. GTDB lineage: Bacteria > Bacteroidota > Bacteroidia > Cytophagales > Cyclobacteriaceae > DMST01. Next base: position 1,037 of record DMST01000244.1, read on the forward strand.
AGATCGGCAACCCATCGGTAAATACCCCGGCTGGAAAAGCTTTTCTCAACACAGCATTGCCTTGGAACCAGGCGATACCCTCTACTTACCTACCGATGGATTTCAAGATCAATTTGGAGGACCCAAGGGCAAGAAATTCACCGCGAAGCGACTAAAACAAACCCTACTAGACCTATACCCCCTCACCCTGGAGGAACAGGGGAAAGAGCTGAAGAGAATCTTTGAAGAATGGAAAGGACGCATAGATCAGGTAGACGATGTTACCCTCCTAGGGTTTAGGATATAGCAAGCGACCGGTTCCTAGTTAAACTCATGGATTGGTTGGATAAAGGGTCAAGAGTGGGCCCACAGGGCGGTGCTTAATGAAAGGGGAGCCGCAATAATGCTTCCCCATGGTAAACCAATTCAGCATGTACTTCTCCATCCTACTTAGCCCTCACTCCTAGCGGTAGCGGACCCAAGTACGCCCAAGCGACTCAAAGCTCCCTATTCAGTCAATTGTACTCTTGCCGCCTCTCTTAATCCCTAAAATTACGTAGAAACCAAGTTTTCCATCCCAGCCACTCCATCCATCGAACATTTAGGGTCAATTATCATAGAAAGAGCCTAGCCTATCGAAACCCAGCAAACATTGAACCGGATTAATATTTAGAAAAAATATGATTATTCCGCTACATATCACCTCAAAAACAAGCCAATTAGATTCTTAAGCAGACAACAATCCAGACAACATTTACCATTTCATCTTAGAAAAACACCACAAAAATCAACACCATCCGCGACAGGCCGTTTCGCCTTGCCGCCCCCCAAATGTCACCCACTTTTTCATCAAAAAAGGCCAAAATAATACATTAACAGCTTGTTGATTATCCCCACCCCTTGGTGAAAATTTCATCTGTCAACGATTTCTGTTCACCGAAAAACACAAGCAATTAAACCGTAATGCGTGCCTATTAATAGAATAAGAGTCCGCATTTGCAGGATAAAGGTTCAATTGGACGTAAATAAGTCAAAAGGTTATCACAAAAAGGGAAAACCTACATCCCTCTTTTGGTACAAGAGGAAAAGTGAAGGTTACCCATAGTAAGAGTAAGTGCATTAACCATTGTACGCATAACGAACCCTACATGCGAGTTTTTACATACTTAGTATCCGTATTCTTGTTGGGCGGGCCGTTGGCAGCCCTTGCCCAGCAAGGCCCTGGCGGTGTGGCTCCCGCAAATGGCAGCGACAACCTAGTACTCTGGCTGCGGGCCGATAGCCTGACCGGATTATTGAGCGGTGATGCCGTTTCTTCCTGGCCGGATATGTCTGGCTATGGACACGACGCTACCCAAGCCACGGCTGAAAACCAACCCCGTTTTATCACGGGTGCCCTCAATGGGCTACCCGCAGTGCAGTTGGATGGGGCTGACGATTATTTTGATGATGCCCATAGCTATAATGCACGCACGGTATTCATCGTATACAATTTCCTGGATGCCTTGCAAGGCACACCGGATCTGGGTCAGCTTTGGGGCGCCTACGGGGACAACTACCATGTGGCCATTGACAGCCGGAATACCAACCTCAATGGTTTCAGTTTTGATGGTGCCAACCTAAACGGAACACAAGCCCAGTTTGCCTTCAACGGAGACCCGTATGGCATCTTTGTCAGCAATGACAACAGCACCCCAGTCACTCGAAACACCTACCAACTTGTCACTGCCGAATTTGACGCTACAGGTTCATTAAACCGTCAAGTAATCGGTGCCTTGATTCCAAACTTCTCTATTAGCGAGCACAACTACGGAGGTCAGATACTCGAAATCATTGTGTACGACACGGTACTCACGGACCCGGAACGGATTGCCGTGGAAACCTATTTGGCTGGCAAATACAACCTAACCGTAGCGAACGACGCCTACGGTTTTGACGCTTCACATGCTTACGATCTGGCGGGCATTGGCCGTGCCAACGATGAAGTGGACGACGTAGCTTCCAGCTCCTCTGTATTGTCCGTTTCAGCAGGGGTAGGCCTGGATGCCAACAACGAGTTTCTCTTTCTGGCACACCAAAACGGCGACCTTGCCTGGTCCACCACCGAGGCGCCCGATGGCGGCAATAACATTGAACGAAACGCGCGAGTGGCGGGTGGACGAAACCGGAGAATTGGGAGACGTTACCGTACAGATTGACGTAGCCGAGCTTGCCAGTCCTGCAGCGGGCCACACGAAGTATGTGCTTCTGGTGGACGGCAATGGTGATTTTTCCGAAGGAGCAACTGCGTATGAAATGAACAACGCATCCGGCTCCTTGTACGAGGTAGACCTTGACCTGGCCGATGGTCAATTCCTCTCCATTGCCGCGGTGCGTCCGGTACTGAGCTTCGCCACCAATCCCCTAAACGAATTTGAGTCTACGGACCCTACCATCAGCCTCACGCTGAACTACACCATTCACCCCAGCCAGGCGGCGGTAACGGTGGACTATGAAACCCAAGGGACCGGAAGCGCTACCGGAGCTACGGCGCCCCTGGACCCGGCGGCGAACGATGAGGATTTTGAGATCATAGGCACTACCCAAGCCACCATTGCGCCGGGTGCGCAGAGCACAACCTTTGTGCTCAATCTGAACCAGGACACCCAGCTGGAAGCCGACGAATCGCTCAACCTACTACTGAGCAATGTTTCGGCAGGCATTAACCTGGATGCAGCCACCCTGCCCTTCACGATCAACGACGATGACAATCCACGGGAGATTTACTTTGCCACGGCCACGAGTTCGGTTGCTGAAACCGCAGGCAGTTTGAACATCATTGTAAGTCTGACGCCTACTTTCGTAGATTTTACCAACCCCACTACCGTACAATACTCCGTAACGGGCGGCAATGCCACCGACGGGGGCGTGGATTTTACCTTGGGCAGCGGAACGTTGACCATTCCGGCCAGTTTTGTGAGCGAAACGCTAACCATTACCCTGCAAGACGATGCACTGAAAGAGGTAGACGAGACCATAGTAATTAGCCTGGCCTCCCCTACCAACTCGGGGCTGTCTACCACCAAGCCTATTGTGCATACGGTGACCATAGAAGACAATGAGGCCGAACCTACGGTGCAATTCAACCTAGCCGCTTCTTCCGGAGCCGAGGATAGTAGTCCCAACATAGCGGTGATTCTGAGTGAAATTGCAGGAATCGACATCTTGGTGAACTATACTGTAATGGGTACGGCGAGCGCCAATGACGACTACACGCTAGCTGACGGTACCCTGACGGTGCCAGCAGGTAGTTTGTCGGCCAACATCAGCCCCGCCATCGTGGATGATCTGGATGCGGAAACCGATGAGACCCTGATCATCACCCTGAGCAACCCACAAAACGCCACGCTAGGTGGAGAAACGGTGCACACCTATACCATCACGGATAACGACGGTATCTTTGGCAGCAGTGGACCTGCGGGTGTAGGTGGCAACGGCGTAAATGCCCTCTGGTTGAAAGCAGATGCTCTCTCACAAGCAGATGGCACCCCCATCAGTAGCTGGGCAGATGCCTCCGGCAATGGGAACGACGCGGACCAGGCCACCGGTAGCTATCAGCCTACCTTCCAAACCGGGGAAATCAACGGCCAGCCCGTGGTACAATTTGACGGAGCAAATGATCACCTACGCAACGCAGCGGTAAGCTATAATGCCCGTACCCTGTTTACGGTGGTGCGTCCTTCCGCACCCTACACGGGTGGTTTTGGTCAGATATGGGGTAGCTATGACGAGGGAGCCCATTTGGCACTGGACGATCGGGCAGGGAACAAAAACGGTGTGAGCTTTGACGGCAATACCAGTACCCAGGCCCGTTACGCCTTGAATGGCTCGGCTCTAGGTCCCCTGGTATCCAACAGCAATCTGCCCCCCTGGGTAAACAACTCTACCCAACTCATTACGGCTGAATTCCAAAATGCCCAGCCGTTAACCGACCAGACCTTCGGTAGTACCTATCCGGGGCACCCCATCGCCAGTTTCCAATATGGCGGTGACATTGCGGAGGTGATCGTTTACAACACCTCACTCAACCGGGCACGTCGTAATATTGTAGAGAACTACCTGGCTGCTAAATACGACCTCGCCATTTCCAATGACTACTTTGCCCACGAGGGCACCCATGCCCAAGAGGTAGCGGGTATAGGCCGCGACGTAGACGGCGACCATAACGATGCCCAGTCGGCAGGCATCTTGCGCATCAGCGATCCTACCGAACTAGACAACGGGGACTACCTGTTATGGGGCCACGACAACGGCGCCTTGACCTGGAGCGCTACCGAAATACCGTCGGACAGTCTGCAGCGCGTGGCACGCGAGTGGCGCGTCACTGAAACCAACGAGGTGGGTTCCCTTACTGTATCCATAGACACCACGCTGCTGGCCGCCAAACCTACAGACCACGAAGGCTATGCCCTACTGGTAGATGACGACGGGGACTTCAGCAACGGGGGTACTGCGGTATATCCGCTGACTAAAAACGGAGCAGAATACACGGCTGCAGGTGTTACCCTTTCTGACGGTGATTACCTCACCATAGGTACCACCGGCATCACGGTATACTTTGCCTTGCGGTCGGCCAGCGGTTCGGAAACCGTAACTCCCTACGAGTTGGTTATCCGGCTATCGCGACCTTCCAGCACCAGCTCGGTAAATGTAGACTACTGGTTTGATCCGAGTAGCACAGCTGTACGGGGAGACGACTACGGTTTCCCTGGCGGACCGGCTACCATTCCTCAGGGTAGCCTGAGCACCATTCTGAATCTCAACATCATTGATGACAGTGAGGCCGAAGCCGACGAATTGATTGTGATGAACATCACCGGAGTGAACAACTTTGCTATCGGTGGCCAAAACCAATTCTTCTTCACCATTCAGGACGACGATGTACTCAGCGAGTCTATTTCGGGCCCGGCAGGGGTACGCGATTCGATAGAATACGGTTTCTGGCTGCGGGCAGACGAAGGCCCATTGAATGCCGCCCTGAACGCAGCTAGCGATGGCGAAGATGTACATGTATGGGAAGATCAATCTGGTAATGACAACGACGGTATTCAAGCCGTGGGTACGGACAACACGCTCAACTACCCTGAATTTGGCAACAATGCCTTCGACAATGTGAATGGGTTTCCAGTGCTGAAGTTCGACGGTACTAACCAGGAAGGCTTCACCATTGCAGACGACCGGTTGATCAATACCGGAGGGCCGGACTTCGGCGCCAAAACCATCATCGTGGCGTTTGAAACCGGCAGTGACATCACCACCCGTCAGGTACTTTGGGAGCAAGGCGCCGGGGGCAATGGAGCCGTCATCTACATAGAAAACGGACAGGTGGCCGTGGGAATCTGGAGTGGAACCCAAGGCTGGGACGGCGACTACCGGGTATTTGGAGCGGTGTCAACCAACGCTGCCCACATCGCCACCCTGGAATTTGACGGAAGCAACCAAGTAATCGAGGGATATGTAAATGCGATCTCACAAGGCACTACGGCTACGGGAGGTAGCATCCTAAACACCCACGGGGGTGACAACGGTATTGGTGCTCAGTTCCTGGCTTCTCAGTTCGGTGCCATCGACGATAACGACGAGGTGGACCACTTCTTCACGGGTAAGATCATGGAGATGATGAGCATCAACGTGGCCCTTTCCGCTGCAGAGCGCCTCCTCATTGAGAACTACCTGGCCGGAAAGTACGGCCTTACCTTCACCGGAAACCGCTACTATACCCACGGCAGCACCCACAAGCACGACATTGGAGGCATCGGCCAATCGGCATTGGGCGAAAACAACCCTTCTACCCGCTCCACCAAATTGCTCACCTTGAGCAATGCCAGCAGCATGGACGACGGCGACTACCTGATGGTAGGACATGACAATGCTGATGCCAACACCTGGGCTACTGCCGACCGCCCTACTACCAACGTGGAGCGCCTGGCACGCGAATGGCGTATCACCGAGACCAACGAGATCGGCACCGTGCGCATTACCATCGACACCACACAAATCGCGGCGGCAGCC
>DMST01000244.1:7091-8225 GCA_003454975.1 Cytophagales bacterium
CTCGGCTGGCTACAGTGGCTGGACACTGCTCCTGGATGCCGATGGAGATTTCACAAGCGGGGTCACCTACGTGCCGCTTTCACTTGTGGGGTCTTCTTACCAGGCAGAATATGACTTTGCAGACGGGCAGTTCCTCACCATCGCCACGGTGCGCCCCACCGTCAACTTTACCCAAACCGCTGCCAGCGGTACGGAAGACGTAGGTACGGTGACGGTGACGGCCCAGCTGAATCAGCCTTTCACTAATTCTACTACGGTAGACTACGGACTGCAAATGGGCAGCAGCACCGCTTCCGAGGGCGCAGGAAATGACTTTACCTTTACGGCAGGCACCCTCACTTTTGCAGCCGGAGATACCGAGGCTTCTTTCACCTTCGAGGTACTAACTGATGGCTTGGTAGAATCAGACGAAACAGTAGTGATCGAGCTCAGCAATCCCTCGGCCGGGCTCAACCTGGACACCGCCTCTACCTTGGTGTATACCATTCAGGACATCGACGACAATAAAGAGATTGACTTTGCCGTCACCAACTCTACTACTTCCGAGGACAACGTAACGCATAACGTCACCCTGCGTGTAAATCCCATCAACGGAAGCCAACCTACCTCAGTAGACTACGCGGTAACCGGCGGTACGGCCACCGGCTCGGGAGTTGACTTCACTTTGGCCAGCGGTACCGCTACCATACCTGCCGGGGAGCTAACGACTACCTTCACGGTATCACTGACGGATGACGCCTTCAATGAGGAAGACGAGACGGTCTTGATTTCCCTCTCCAACCCCGTAAATGCACGCGTGGGTACTAACGGAGTACACACCCTTACCATCACCGATAACGACGTGGACCCTACGGTAGCCTTTGCTTCGGCCACCGGTAACGGATCAGAAAGCGAAACCCTGGTGAATGTACCCGTTTCACTTTCTACCGCAGCGGGGGTAGACATCACCGTGAATTACTCCGTAGCGGGCATTACGGCCACCGAAAATGTAGACTTTGCGCTGGCACCGGGCACGCTTACTATCCCTGCGGGTTCTACTAGTGAGAACTTGGTGGTGGCCATTTCCGATGATGGCGCCCTGGAGGTGGATGAAACCTTTACGATTACGCTGGCCGACCCCAGCGGTGCTACCCT
>DMST01000244.1:8274-10701 GCA_003454975.1 Cytophagales bacterium
CAGCGGTGCTACCCTGGGAGGCAACACCACGTTTACCTACACCATCAATGACAACGACGTCAACGGCGCCACCGGCCCGGGTGGGGTACGCGATTCGGCCAACTATGTATTTTGGTTGAAATCAGACGTAGGCGTACTCACCGATTCTATTTCGCTCACCGCAGCGGTCAACGGAGAAGCCGTACAGCGCTGGGAAGACCAATCGAACAACGGTCGAAACGCCTTTGAAATAGACGGCCAGGAGCCCCTGTTCGCCAACAACTTCGGCGATAACATTAACGGCCGTCCCGTGATTGACTTTAGTGGTGACGACTATGTCCTCACCATGAAAGACGATGCCGCAGTCAACACTTCTAACTTTACTGAGAAGTTCATTGCGGTGGCCTTCCGCACCGGCAACGATATCACCAACTGGCAGACGGTTTATGAGCAAGGTGGAGGTACCAACGGTTTCTCGATCATGATTGAGAACGACAGTGTATTTGTAGGCGCTTGGAGCGAAAGCACTGGATGGACCTACCAATACCTGGCAGGAAAAATTAATACCGGTCAGAACTGTGTAGTAGTGCTGGAATTCTCCTCTCTTGACGGGGAATTGCGCGGCTGGCTCAACGGTGCCAGTTTGGGAACTGTATCCAGCATACCCGACGTAATGAACGCTCACAGCGGCGATGTAGGTATTGGGGGTACCCTGGAAGGCACCAACTTCAATGGGCGCACCAACAATGGCAACTACTTCACTGGTAAGGTGATGGAAGTACTATCGCTCAACGGAGTAATGAGCAACACCGAGCGCCAGATTCTAGAGAACTACCTGGGGGCGCGCTTCCTGGCACCCTTGGGCAGCCAGGACTACTTTGGGCACGAGTCCACCCACAGCTACGGCGTATCCGGTATCGGCCGGGTATCGGCAAACGACTTTAAGAACAGCACCAACATTGGTGATTTAGTCTCCATTGGCAATGCCAGCAGCCTGGACATTGACGATTTCATGATCATAGGGCACGACAACGGTTTGGTAGATGACTATGTATCCACGGAATCGCCTAGTGTAGATCTGGAACGTCTGAGCCGCGAGTGGCGTGTGGGTATCAACGGAGACCCCGGTACCATCACCCTTACTTTCGACCCTACCGAGCTACCCGCTTCTGCCTTCCCCAGTTTTGGATTTGATGAATTGGTACTGCTGGTAGATACGGATGGGGATTTCACCACCGGCACTGCGGCCTATCCCATGACGCAAAACGGGGATGTATACGAAGCTACTGAAGTACCCCTGGGCGAAGGCGATTACTTCACCATCGGGGCTTTCCGCCCTCGGGTAGCCTTTGCCGAGGCTGCCAGCAACAGCCCAGAGTCGGCCGGCAGCGTAGACATCACGGTGCAGCTTAACTTCCCCATTGGCAACGACTTCACGGTAACGGCCACCCAAACCGGGGGTACGGCTACCGAAGGCGACGACTACACCTTCACGGGGTACGGTGACCATTGCGGCCCGCACTACTTCCCAAACGGTAACCGTGAACTTGCTGGAAGACTTTGGGGTAGAACCGGACGAAACGGTGATCTTGACCCTCTCTGGCCCCTCTGAAGGGGAACTAGGTACCCAGTCTACCCACACACTGAGCATCAATGATAACGATAACTTCCGTAGGGCCAACTTTGTAAAACTGGACTCTACGAATACCGAAGATCAGTCACCGATCGAGATTGGGGTATCCTTGAACGTACGCGACCTCGCCAACCCTACCGAGGTGTACTACACGGTATCGGGCGGCACGGCGCAAAACGACAGTGTGGACTACTTCCTACCTACCGTAGATACCCTCACCTTCGCCATCGGCGATACGCTGGAGACCATTTTCCTCAATATTGTAGAGGACGCTCTGGACGAAGTGGACGAGACGGTGATCATTACCCTAACCGGTGGCACCAACACCACCCTGGGAGACACTACGGTGTTTACCTATACTATACAGGACAACGACATTGCACCCACGGTGCAGTTTGCCAATACCAGCCAAACGGGTGCCGAGAGTTTCCAATCGATTGACTTACCGCTATCGCTAAGTGCCCCCTCGGGCCGAGATATTACGGTAAGCTATGGGGTTACGGGCGGTTCGGCCACCGGCAGTGGTGTCGACTTTGCTCTTTCTGGCTCCGAGATCACCATCCCGGCCGGAGAAACGGAAGGCAACATCCGCGTGACGGTGATTGACGATGGAGAAGAAGAAAGCGTAGAAACCATTGTGTTTACCCTGGGTAATACACCCGTGAATGCCTTTTTGGGCGCTAACAATACGCTCACCTACAATATTCTGGACAATGATGGTCTGGGAGCTCTCGGCCCTGGCGGGGTGGGCAATCTGACCAGCCAGATTAAGATGTGGCTGCGGGCTACGGACGCACCAGGCAACACCGACGGGG
>DMST01000459.1:0-10267 GCA_003454975.1 Cytophagales bacterium
AGAAGCTGCATTGGATGCTGGGTGAGGAGTACTTCACCAACGACATCGGTGACCGCTTTGGGTTCCTGGGGAAAGTAGACAGCATTCCGCCCATGGACACGGTGGGCGTTCCCGTGAATTTGGTACTGGAATCGGACGCCCCCACGGGCGTAGTGGTGTTCCAAAATGCCAAAATCATCACTATGAACGGTGATGAGGTGATTGAGGACGGAACCATCGTAGTAGAAGGAAACCGGATTATCTCCGTAGGTCCTTCGCAGAAGGTATCCTTTTCTCGCGGCGCGGAGCTGATTGACGCCAGCGGTATGACCATCATGCCAGGTCTGGTGGATGCGCACGCGCACATGGGTACCTTCCGGCAGGGGCAGAGCCCACAAAAGCAGCCTAGCTATTGGGCCAATCTGGCCTACGGCGTTACGACCACGCACGATCCCAGCTCAAACACCGAGATGGTGTTTACGCAAAGCGAGATGGTGAAGGCGGGCCATATGGTAGGCCCGCGCATCTTCTCTACGGGTATCATCCTGTACGGGGCAGACGGCGACTTCAAGGCGGTGATCAACAACCTGGAGGATGCGCGTAGCGCTTTGCGCCGCACCCAGGCCTATGGAGCCTTTAGCGTGAAGAGCTACAACCAGCCCCGCCGCGAGCAGCGCCAGCAGGTGATACAGACGGCGCGCGAGCTGGGTATGATGGTGGTACCCGAGGGCGGCTCTACCTTCAACCACAACATGACGCAGATCTTAGACGGGCACACCACCATAGAACACAACATCCCCATCGCGCCCTTCTACGACGATGTGGTACAGCTGTGGGCAGCTTCGGGTACGGCCTACACGCCTACGCACGTGGTGAACTACGGCTCGGTGAGCGGGGAGTACTACTGGTACCAAAAGACGAACGTATGGGAGAAGGAGCGCCTGCTCACCTTTATGCCCCGCGGTCCCATAGACTCTCGCTCGCGCCACCGGACCATGTTGCCCGATGAGGAGTACGAGAACGGTCACATCCTGACCTCGCAAAGCGACAAAAAGCTGGTAGACGCCGGGGTACTGGTGAACACGGGAGCGCACGGACAGCTGGATGGTCTGGCGGAGCACTGGGAACTGTGGATGATGGCGCAGGGCGGTATGGGCAACCACAATGCCCTGAAAACGGCCACCATCAACGGGGCCATCTCCCTTGGTCTGGACGAAAGCCTGGGCAGCCTGGAGGTAGGTAAGCTGGCGGATATCATTGTGATTGACGGCGATCCGCTAGAGGATATTTACGCTACGGAGAATGTGAAATACACCATGATCAACGGCCGCTTGTACGAGGCGGAGACGATGCAGCAGATATTACCTGAGGTGCAGGAGCGGCCCAAATTTTGGTGGGAACTAGACGGCTACGACCGCCGCTTTGAGTGGCACCAGGCCAGCAATAGCTTTATGGCGCCCCGTTGCCACTGTGGTCATGGGCATTGATAGATAGATTTGCCGCTTTTAACGAAGTTGCCCTGGGAGAAATTCCAGGGCGCTTCTGTTTATGGGTGCGCCATCTTATATTTATCGTTCAATTCTCAATTCAATTCAAAACCAGTACTCATGAACAAACCTCTACTAGTTCTATGCTTCCTTGCGATTGTTCTTTCCAGGCAGGGGTGCGCACAAAGGTTGCCAGTTGCACGCTATTCCTTTTCTGGTGACGCTAAAGATCTTACGGGAAACGGCAATGACGGAGTCGTGAACGGTGCCACCCCGGTCGATGATCGATTTGGTCAGGCCAATGGAGCCTATGCTTTCGATGGCGATGACTACATTCAGCTTCCTCAAAACTTTGATTTTGAGAACCGTACGATCTCCGTGTGGTTCAGTGCAGACTCCATTCATTCCATCACGGGCCCGGTATACGCTTCGGATAACCTCAGTATCACCTTCGGTAATTCCATTATTACGGTAATTGAAGTAGAAGGCGTGAAATCGCTTCGGTTTGTTTCGGGCGGCGAAATCGAAAACGTGGTGAATGTACCTATCCAAGAAGATGCCTGGTACATGGCCACCATTACACGCAATGCGGTAGAGGCCCGGTACTATTTTAATGACTCCTTGGTGGGCACCGTAGAGGCTACCGATAACTTTTCTGGAGATGTGGACGGAAATGCCCTACTAGGAGTAGATCGACTCTTTACCCGATACTATCGTGGTAAAATCGACGAGCTGTTCATTTATGATGTATCATTGGGCGACAGTGAAGTGGATAGCTTGTATGCGGCTACCGCACCTACTTTTGGTTTGTACGCATCCTACCCTTTTGGTGGAGATGCTACCGACGCTACGATCAATGGACTTGATGGAGAGGTGAATGGAGCTACCTTAACCCATGACCGGTTTGGAAACGCCCAAGCGGCCTATGGTTTTGATGGAGACGATTATATCAAGCTGCCTGAGGACTTCGACTTCCCGAATCGGACAGTGAGCCTTTGGTTTCGGGCCGATGATATTACCACTACCAATGGAGCTATCTACAATTCGGACAACAGTTCTATTCAGAACGGTAATACCCTGATGGGGGCTATCCAGTCGGGCGGAGATAATGTTCTTCGGTTTGTAAGCGGGGGCGAAGAAGAAAATATCAAAGAGACGATAATTGAAGAGGGTGAGTGGTACCATGCGGTAATCACTCGGGATACTGCTAATGCCCAATATTATCTGAATGGCACTTTAGTGTTTACGGTAGAGGCCACCGTAAACGCTTCCCGTGATGTGGAAAATACGGCCCTATTAGGAACAGGCCGTTTGTTTGACCGCTATTTCACGGGAGTTATTGATGATGTAAAGATTTACAACGTGGCATTATCCGGGGAGGAAGTGGATAGTCTACACTGCTACGAGGTTGTGAATCCTGAATACTTTGGGGAAGTAATTTACGATACGGTCACCGTGCAGGACACTGTTACGGTGGTAGACACCGTGTTAGTAAATGATACCGTAGTGGTGAATGACACTGTAATTATCAATGATACTGTACTAGTGAATGACACAATCCTCATTCAGGATACGGTTACGGTGACTGACACGGTGATTATTCAAGATACAACCACCGTTTATGATACCGTTCGGGTTTCGGTGACCGACACCTTAATTATTGATTTGGTGGTTACAGGGATTGAGGAGGAGATAAAGTCCAGGTTGACGGTCTATCCGAATCCGGCTACTACCCAACTTACGCTTTCCTTTACGGAGATAGAGGGGCTTGAGGGGTATGCGGTGATCATTGCGAATACCTTGGGTCAGCGAGTCTTCGAGACTGAGATAGGAGAGACCCAATATCAGTTAGACCTTACGAATTGGCCGGGAACAGGATTATACTTTTTAACCGTAGTGGATCCTGGCGGTACCCCCATCGATACCCGAAGTATTGTCATTCGATAGGCATCTCCTTTATGAAAAATTTGACGAACCCCACACGCCGCCCGGTGTGTGGGGTTTTTCTTTGCTACCAGGGTAGATCTGCTCGCAGTAGTCTTCCTCAGTCCCGATATGCATCAGGATCGAATTGCAACCAGAAAATGCTTGTGTTGCCGTTGGTGGGTCCATTGAGCAATTGCATTATGGTCTCCGTAGGCCAGGCAGTAGTGGCCGAATCGGCTAAGGGATTGCGGCTGGTAGTGTAAAAGAGAGCATCCTGCCAAACGGTAGGGCAATAGTCCATCTTGGAGCTGTTGATGCCTTCACCCAAGCTTTGTGCTACAGACCAGCCGCCCGCTTCACGGAAACTAATGTAAAGGTCACCACTGCCCAAGCCGCCCGGGCGGGCGTATCCCGTGAAGATCAGGTACGATTCGTCAGGCGACACAAAGGCATTGAATTCAAATCCAGTCGAATTGATTCCCGTACCCAACGGGGTAGGAGAGCTGTAGCCCGAGTCTGTCCAAATGGCTTGGTAGATGTCCTCGTTTCCTTTAGAATCGGGCCGTGAGGCTGTGAAATACAGGTTGCCATTGGCGGCAAGGGAAGGGTAAAAGTCATCGCCGGGGCCGTTTACAGGGTGGCCTAGGTTTTCGGGTTTGCCCCAGCCCTGTACCGTTCGGGGTACTCGCCAGAGGTCAAAGTCTTGAGTGGAATCACCAGACAAAGGTCGGTTGCTAGAGAAATAGAGCCAACGACCGTCAGGGGAAAAAGCCGGTTCCAAATCCATGAACCGCCCAGAGAAGGGCGCCACCTTGGGGGTGCTCCAACCTTGCTCAGATCGGCGTACTTCCATAATGGCAGCAAAGGCCCTTTCTGGTGAGGCTAGGGTATACAAAATGATGGCACTGTCCGGAGCAATGGCGATATCACGTTGGACGTGATGACTGCTAATACGACCGGGAGCGAATACCTCGAGGGTAGTGGGTGGCTGGTGCAAGGCTGGGAATCCAATTTCTAACTCGGATGGAGTGGTGACTTCGCAGGCGGCCACCAAGGCTGTAATAAATCCTAATCCAAGAAGGAGACGGTGCATGGTAGGTTTGGCTTTTTTCAAGTATCGCAAAAAGCCAACTCCTTTGGCCACCCGGAGCGGCCAACCGTGCAATCGGGGATGAACGGAGTTGCAACGGTATCTAATCGGGGGCTGTGTTTATCCTACTGGTGAAGCTTTTTTTGTGGGATTATTGCTTCTTCTTCAACTTGAGAGGGAAGGTGAAAAGTGGAGGCCTAAGAGTAGTAGCTTGAAGTATGGTCCAATAAGAAAGGCCACCCGAATGGGCGGCCCTCTGAATGGATCCTATACAGTTGATACTTACTTCTTGAACTGAGGCGCTACAATCAACTCCTTCGTGCCGTGGCTATAGTCGTAAAAGCCCTGACCTGATTTAGCACCCAGGTGCCCCGCCGTTACCATGTTGACCAGCAGTGGGTTGGGAGCATATTTAGGTCGGCCAAATCCCTCGTGCAGTACGTTCAGGATAGCCAGGCATACGTCCAACCCGATGAAATCGGCCAGCTGCAATGGCCCCATAGGGTGAGCCATGCCCAGTTTCATCACCGTGTCGATCTCCTCTACACCCGCTACGCCCTCATATAAGGTCTCAATAGCCTCGTTGATCATGGGCATCAGGATGCGGTTGGCAACAAAACCAGGGTAGTCATTTACCTCCACGGGCACTTTGCCCAGCTTGCGGCTTAGCTCCATAGTGGTTTCCAGCACCGCATTGCTTGTATCGTAACCGCGAATGACCTCCACCAGCTTCATCACCGGTACGGGGTTCATGAAGTGCATGCCGATTACCTTATCGGGGCGACCTGTTACGGCAGCTATTTTGGTGATGGAGATGGACGAAGTATTCGACGCCAGAATGGTCTCGGCAGGGGTTACTTCGGCCAGCTGCGTGAAGATTTTCAATTTCAGGTCTACGTTCTCAGTAGCCGCTTCTACTACCAGATCCGAAGTAGCTGCCGCACTTAGCTCGGTGGCAGTGGTGATGTTGCCAAGGGTAGCCGTTTTCTTGGCTTCGTCAATCTTGCCCTTATTTACCTGGCGGTCCAGGTTTTTGCCTATAGTAGCCAGCCCTTTGTCTAGTGCTGCCTGTGAAATATCGATCAGGGTAACCTCGTAATCGTTTTGGGCAAATACGTGAGCAATTCCGTTGCCCATTGTACCTGCACCAATCACGGAAATCTTTTGCATGCCCGTTTCGTCTTTGGTTTGGGAGTATTCAATTCAGGCCGCAAAGATACGAACACCGGGCGAAGCCACTAGTAAATCCAGGCTTTTCAAACGGTTGCAAAAGGAGAACCCAGAATAAGCCGGTTGGTAGGCGACCATGCCACCCAGTAGCTCGAAAGCGGAGGTTTGATATTCGACATTAAGGATATTGATCCAATCTCGAACCCCCAGGATTCTATTTCACGCCCATTGGGTCTCTACTTTGGGTTTGGCAGGACGTAGCTTTAGGATGTCGGTGGGTGACTTGCAGAGCACCGCCTTTTTGCCAAAAATGGCTATTGGGTAGCGAATAAGATGAGCGTTGTGGGTAAGAATATGGAGCCAGGCTTCCTCGTCGTAACTGCCACCTGCGATGACCCCTTGGTAATCCTTATGAGCCCGGTTGAGCAAATCTTTTGCAGAGCAATTCAGGCGATTCAGGATTTCCCGCCATAGTGTAGTGGTGAAAGGGTCCTTTTGTACTTCGTGTGCTTGAACGTGTTTGGTAAAAGTGTAAGCATAAGCCAGGGTTTGCCGGCTGTATGTAGAGGAAGCATCATAAATAAAGAATAACTCGTTTGGGTGAAATTTCATTGGTTTTTCTAATTAGGGAATGCAAAAAAACAGTCATGGAAAGCCCAAATAGGCCGAAACTAAAAACTCCCCGGGAGATGCATCAGTCACCTGCCGGGGAGTTACCAGGTACTCCCTAGGGATGTACCGAAGAACGATAAGGGTTCAACTATCGGCTCGGAACATGCCGGGCCTCTGAAATTGGGGTGGCTAAGGACTTACGGGCCCAAAACCGATCACATGTAGTGGACGTCTCGCAAGACGTTCCGCTTTCATCATTAATATAAAGATAGGCAAAAATATATTTTATCAAAATTATGAGTCGCAAAAATAGTTAAATAAAGAATTAAATTTTGTTAAATGGCAATATGCCGAATTAGAAATACATCACTCAAAGCTTCTGACGCTCAATCTTTAATCTCGCATATTTGCTCCATGAAACAACGCTATTCCTTTACCATTGCTACCCATCAAGTAGACCAGCACAACCGACTCAAGATATCCACCCTTCAGGGCTATTTACAAGAGGCGGCTTGGTACCATGCGGTAGAACTTGGGGTATCGGTAGAGCAACTGCAGGCGCAAGACCTGGCCTGGTTTCTTTCACGCCTTACCCTGCATGTACACCGCCTTCCAGGGTGGGGGGAATCCGTGAATGTACTTACCTGGCCTTCAGGGCGAGACAAACTCTACCAGTATCGAGAATTCCAAATGCTTGATGCAGAAGGAGAAGTCCTGGTAGCGGCTGCTTCCTCTTGGCTAGTAGTCTCGCTCACTGAGCGGAAAGTGAGCTCATTGCCTCAATTTTTGCACTCCATACCGGCCACACCTCCTCAGGAGCTATTGGCTAAAGCCAAGCTGAGACCTCAGGGTGACCCAGCGCACCGCTGGCAAGGCCCGGTTCATTGGCACGATCTGGATCAGTACGGCCACGTCAACAATCTGCTATATTCGGTGTGGGCGCTGGAGGCCCTACCCTGGGAGCACCTCAACCACTGCAGCCTTACCTACCTGGATGTACTCTTCAAGCAAGAGATGCATCAACCGGGCCAAGTGATCAGTGAAGCTTTCTTGGAAGCTCCGGGGTACTTACATCGGATTACCCGAGTAGAAGATGAGGAGGTGTTAGCCTTGTTAGAGACTAGGTGGTCCTAATGCCCCCTAGTGCGACGACTCCCAGTCGTCTCACGAATTCCTGCCTAAGGGCTTCCGCCTAGTCGTCGGACGGCGAGCGAGTTGGTGCTCTTCTAGCCGTTGTGGGTGTTTAAGCGCAGCGACACCCACAATCAGCGGGGAACGGGGAAATTAGTTCCCAACATTTGGATTGACCGGTATGTAGGTTGTTGTGGTGAGACGGCCCAAAAGCCCAACCGAACTAATCCACAATTGAATCAACCGAATCAATAGTGAGGGGTATGTTTCTGGGAAGAAAAACAGGCCAAAACGCAACCTTTCAAATTGAGTGAATTTCCTTTTGGACTAATTTTCATCGTTAGCAGAAAAAAATCACTTTTACTCTCAATATTCTCAGCTACTCAACAACCAATAACTTTTCTATGCCTTCGCTTATTCAATTCTCATTCAATAAACTTTAATCTCAATTTCTTATGAAGAATTTTACCGTACCATTCAGGCTATGGGTAGGCCTGATGTTATTGCCCTTTTTGGGATACAGCCAAGCTAAGTTTGGGGAAGTTCAAGTCATTCAGTTAGATACATTGGCTAGTGACGTATCTAGCTTCACCTATATTGATACCTATACAGATCAGTTAGTTGATATTGACGGTGATGGTGACGCAGATTTAGTAAAACTTATAGGCTATCTACGTGCGTCTGATACCGTACAGGTTTACGAATTGGTGTGGGCGGAAAATATTGATGGTTTTAGTACAGGGTCGGAGTGTAATCCATTAACTACTCCTTTGCATGTGATTGATACTTTTGAAGATGTCACTTTTACAAAAACGGGTCCTTTTGTCGCGGATTTGGATGATGACGGCGACTTTGATGTACTTCATATTCAGGCCAACGGGGATTTAGTTTGGTACAGTAATAATGGCTCAGGAGCCTTTTCAAGCTCGTTTTCGATAGCTCAAGTTGGCTTGAAGCCATATTATTTAAAATTTGGAGATCTGAATTCAGATAGCCATTTAGATATTGTAGTGGTTACAGGTAAAGATGGAGTGTACTGGGTTCCTAATCTGGGTAGTGGTCAATTTGGTAGCCTAACTCAAATCACAAGTCAGATTATTCTTAGTAATGAGGATATCATCACAGAAATTGTTCAGATTGCTGATTTTAATCAGGATACTTATTTAGATATTTTAGTGCCAAGCCCTTATGATACTTCTGCGGTTTGGTATCCTAACACAGGTACCGGGACTTTTCAGAGTCCTGTGTCGGTTTATAGCCATTTAGGGAGCATTGATGACAACATTACGACTCATGTGATGGATGTAGACCAGGATGGTGATATAGATATCATTACAAGTGAGTTCACTCGTTATCAAGGGGTGGCAGATACCATGTATGTGTATTTTCTAGAAAATACAGATGGTGCAGGGACCTTTGGCAGTCCTGTCCAGTTGCCTTATCCCTCCGATTATGTAGGAGCTTATGGTCGTTTTTTTGATGTTGATATTGACGAAGATGGTGATTTAGATTTGGTAGGTGGAGGAGCCACCAATTACGGATTAGTATACTTTGAGAACATAGGCGGAAGTGCAGTTTTTGATACGGTTAAGACTCTGATTCCATCAGATACCTACAATTATTCGGCCTTCCCATTAATGGGCGATATCTCAGGTGATGGTCAAGATGACTTCTATTTTTATAAACCTCCATTATCGTTTTTACAAGCTGCTTGGTACCAAGCTTGTACCCCCTCCTATACTAACGAACTAGTAGGCCACTGGGCTTTCGATAACTGTCAGGATACCGTACTGGTCAACTTAGTTGGGACGCAGCAAGGTGAATTGGTGAATGGAGCCTCTTTTGATTTGGGCTATGCCAACCAAGGGCTGGAGTTCTCTTCCTCTACCGAGCAAGCCAACCTGCATGATTCTACTTGGACTTTAGGCAACAACGATGCCGTTAGCTACAGCTTTTGGGTGTATCCTCAATCAGCCAATGGTAATCGGGAGACTATGCTTAGCCGAAATACCAACGGAACCAGCTTGATTTTGGCGCTCACCAACTTACGACCTATTTACTTCTTGGGCGGCACCAACGGAGCAGCCTGGACCTTTGCGGGCAATGCCCTCACGCAGAATGCCTGGAACCACTTGGTGTTCACTTACGCCAATGGTACCCTCACCCTGTATCAGGACGGGGTTCAAACCTACCAACAGACGGGAATTACGGGCAATCTCAATTTTGGAGAGGGCCACCACACCTTGGGCCTTCGCTATGATGATCAGAAGCCTTTTCTCGGTAGGTTGGATGAAGTTCGGTTCTTCAATACGGAACTCACTAGTACAGATGCCGCTGAGGAGTATAGTCGAGTTGCCTTCGCCCCGGCAGAGTGCACTTATACTCCGGTGGCATATTATGCAGGCGACGATTGCAATGCGGATACGGCCTTTGATGGTGTAGGCGCCCAAGACGGCCTACTGGTGGGAGCCAGCAAAGGAACGGGTTATCTCGGCACAGGCTTTAGTCTGGACGGCAACGATCATATCAACCTGGGCCAAGGAGCTTCGCTAGACTTTACGGATGCTTTCTCGGTAGCCTACTGGGTGAAGACTACCATGACGGGCAATGGCGTAGTGCTGACGGATAACTATGACGGTAGCAACTTTAGCTATACCGTTTTTGTGCAAAACGGCTTGGCGAGATTAGGACTAGGCAATGGAATACCAGTAGCCTCTAACTACGGCATACCTACCGCAGTGAACGATGGTGCCTGGCACCACGTAGCGTGGACTTACGGGGAGGGCACCGTACGCGGCTATCTGGACGGGCAGCTAGAGGTTACAGTGAATAATATTCCTGGAGCCATCCTGCCCAATACCACGACCGATAC
>DMST01000459.1:10335-15559 GCA_003454975.1 Cytophagales bacterium
CGATACTTGGATCGGTGGCCGCGCCAACCGAACGGACCGCTACTTTACAGGCGACTTGGATGAACTGTACCTGTTCGATCGGGAACTGGGTGTGGATCAGGTGTCGGTTCTGGCGGGTGTAGCGTTAGACTCGGCTTCTTGCCCCGCAGCCCGAGGTTCACGGACTGACCTTTCCGCAGCCTCAGATTTGGATATTACGGTATATCCGAACCCTAATGCGGGAACCTTCACCATGCAATGGGGGGACTCCTTTAGTGGAGACGTTCTGCTGGAAGTGGTGAATACCATGGGCCAAACAGTGTACTACCAGGAAATAGCCAGCCATGAACAATCACTGGAGGTAGAGTTGCAAAACCGTCAACCAGGACTGTATTTCATTACCCTTACCACCGAAACCCAGAAAATCGTCCAACGGGTATTGGTGCAATAATCTTCAATAAAATTCCATGGGATTTCAAGGCTGTCCTTCGGGACAGCCTTTTCTAGTGGTAAGCTACTCTACCAAGGTCTTCCGCAGAGTAATAAAGGCCAACTCTGATCACAAACACAGCAAGAATAGCCAAACTGACTCTCATAGAGAGAATCTATCCGAACCAATCCACAACCGAATCAATCGAACCAATCAATAAGTCGCTACCGCTTCGGGTACCTCGTCGTAAACGGGAAGGGGGGTGAGGTTAAGCAAGCGGTCCAGGCTTTGAGGATCGTGCGTGGGCAGGTATACCATCTCATGCTGTGCAGCATAGCTTCTAATCTTACCCATAGTATCCCGGGCTGCCTTAAAGTCCTGATGGATAGCGCCAACACCGTTACGCAGTAGCTGATTTTGGGTAAAGGTAACGTCCCCAGCAAATAGAATATGTTGGTCGCCCAGGTGCAGCATCACGCTCATATGACCCGCCGTATGGCCGGGAGTAGGCACCAGAAACAAGGATTCATCCTCTGTTAGCGGGTGGTACCAGTCGAACGTAGGATGAGTATTACTGTCGAATCGTACCAGGCGTGGGTCGCACCATTGGGGTAGCAGGCAGGGCAGCCCGCCGAAAGGGTTTTGATATTCTACCTTACTAATCAGCACCTCCGATTTAGGGAAGTAATACAGTCCGTCAATGTGGTCGATGTGCAGGTGCGTCAACGCTACCCAGCGTACGTCCTCCGGGTCGATGCCCAACTCGCGCAATTGTGGGCCAACCTCCTGCTGATGCTCGATATTGACCTTGACCAATTTCTTGGTGATCCTTCCCGTCATACGACCACAATCTAGATAGCCACGGGTGTTGTACCGTTCGTTCTCGCCGGTGTCTACCACCAAAATACCCTCTGGGTGTTCAATCACCCAAGTGTATATGGGCTTTGGTTCTGTCCAGGTTCGGCTGAGCAACAACTTGGGGAAAGCCATCTTCTGTCCTCCTTCGTAGTCCATATGAGCTGGTCGCACTTGCACCGTACCCGTATTGATGGCGTGAATCTTTACCTCGGTTTTACCGGATTTGAAGCGTAACGTCTTGGTTTGGAAGGACATACAAGGGCAAAAAGTACTTACAAATAGCAAGCTACCATGTATTTGGCAGAGTGACCAACCCTGTTCGACGAAAGCATTGATTCGGTGGACCAACTTTTGAAGCGATTTTGAGCTTGGATTTTGAATCCTCGGACAAGGCCACGCGTAATTATTGTTGCCAAAGGCACAATAATGGAGTTTGGCACGCCATTAGACCCACTATTTGTAGCAGAAAAGGAGGAAAAGGATGGGGAACGCGAAAAACCCTTCGTAATTGCCCTCAATAGGCTTTAAACCAGGATTATCGCATAAAGAATGGAATGCAACGACGGATTACTTTGATAAGAAATGCCCCCAAACTTGTTCTCGAAATGATAAAAATTGGAAGTGGTTTTTAAGCTCATATTGAAGGATTACTTGATTGACACAACGGAAAAATCATTGCATTTTTACAAGTTGTCTTAGTAGGATTTGATTACGCGCATCGGACTCGGATTTTTACCGGGTGGTTGAACAAGAAAGTACGTTTAGCAGAAAAGAATTAAAAATATAATTCACTCATTTTCAGCAACTTAAGTAGCTTTGCTTTTATTAGAAATTTAAGCTCGCTATATTGAGAAGGAATTAGTATGAAAAGCATGAAATACATCGTCGCACTCGCTGGATTGTTGTTGGGCTTGGCCCCACAGATGTACGGACAGTGTCCCGACCGGAAAGAATTTTCAGCCGAAGTAGTTTCTGATTCGTCGGAGCCTGGTGAGATCAAGGTGGGGTTACCCACCATGGAATATACTTGGGATGTAAGGGTAATGTCGGTTGAACAGAAAGGAATGGTTCAAGAACAACTCGCAGTTACAACCGATGCAATCTTTACTGACCTTTCACCAGGAAGGTATTTAATATCTATAAGTGCAGAGGAAGGGTGTAGATATTCCATTGGAGATGGTAGTGGCCGAATTCTTGATTTCCTTCAAATCACAAAGTAATGATGAGTTCAAAAGTATTTATCAAAATTCTTTTTCTGCTTTGCGGAGTTTGGGGGCTTAGTAGTACGAGTATGGTCTATGCCCAATGTCCCGTTGATGACCCTACTCTAGCAATCCATAAGGTTGAAATTCAAAATGTCACATGCCCTGGAGATGATGATGGATCAATTACTCTAACTCTTAGAGGCGTGAAGGCCGGTGTAACCTGGGATGCCTTCTTGTTGACTAATTTAGGAGCAGTTGTTGCTTTTGAACAGAATATTAATGATTCGGTCTTTGTTTTTGACGAATCCAACCTTTTGTTCGGTGTAAATGGTATTATAGAAGGGTCGTATTACATTGTAATTGACGAAAATATAGCCGAAGGTTGTCCATTTGCTAGTATTGGAAATACCTTTCCCTTTCCTATTAGAGTTCAGGCAGATAATAGTTTGCCTGTTGATAATACCATTACGAATCCAGCTACCACTCAAGTGTGTACTGGAGATAGTTTAACAGTAGGATTAGACGGTAGTGAAGTAGGGGTTACTTATGAACTCTTCCGTAATGGTACTGGAACAGGCGACACTTTCCCAGGTGATGGCAATGCTTTCGATATTACGATTCCCTCCACAGATTTTGCTGACAGCGATGTTTTTACCATCGTAGGGGATAACGGGATTTGTGATCCCGTTACAATGGACGGTTCTACTACGGTACAAATTGATTTTCCGGCAAACACAGGACTGAATGTAACGGCTTCTAGCAACATAACCTGCTTGGGTGATGCGGTGACGATCTCAGTTGAGAGTTCCGAGAATGGAGTGATTTACCAACTTTTTGATGTTACCAATGGGTCAGATATTGGTGGTACGCAAACTGGAGATGGGGCGTCTACTTTAGGCTTTTCTAGTGGTGCCGTACTAGACGTTACTGAATTTGGTTTTAAAGCCACTAGTGGAGTTTGTCCTACCGATACCTTGGTGAACACCCAAACCATCGATACCACTCAGATCAATAAATACAATATACTTACTCCGGATACCATTGTCTGCGAAACGGACAATTTCAAAGTGAGACTAGACGGTTCGCAAAACGGCTTTACTTATACTGTTTTGGCCGATAATGTGCCTACCGCCATCACCGCAGTGGGTACTGGTGGTCCTATAGCACTGCAAGGGTCTGCACTGGGGCTTGATCCAAGCTCAAACATTCGGGTTTTGGCAGACAGTGCTAATATCTGTACGCCCGATACCATGGCAGGTAGCTTTGTCCTTACTGTCAACGTGGTTCCCAACACCGGCATCACCGTAACGGTCCCAGATACCAGTATATGTAGAGGAGAGTCGGTCGTCTTCACCGTAACCGGTAGTGAGATGGGCGTCTCCTACATTCTAAAAGATACCACGAATGGAGTGAATCTGGATACCATCATCGGTGATGGTACCGATCTGCCTTTCGACCCCGTGGTGCTCAACGATACTACCGTATTTGGATTTGATGCCGATAACGACCCTTGTGGGGTGGTGACTTTAGATACTGTCTTCAGAATCAACGTATTGCGGATTGATACCTTTGCGATTACCACACCGGATTTTCAAATCTGTGAAGACGATATATTCTCTGTAAGCCTGGACGGAAGTCAAGCGAGTGTGACTTACACCGTATTGGATGATGGCGTACCCACGGCCTACAACGCAGTAGGGGTAGACGGGGTCTTGACCATCAGTAATATTGCCGCTTCTGATTTTGCTATTGGCTCTTCGGTGGTCAAACTCCAAGCAGCGAACAATGGGGTTTGTCCTGTAGCCATTATGGATGACAGTGTTGTGGTAACAGTGGAGGCTTTACCTGTGGCGGGTACTACGACTCCAGATACAGTTTGTGTAACCGAGACTACTTTCGATCTGAATACTACCATTACAGGTAATGATGCTGGTTTCTGGGTGAATGATAACGGTGCGGCTGGCTTCGATGGGGTAGCGGGCACGTTTGATCCGAATGCCTCGGGTATAGGAGACTATCAGTTTACATACGTAGCCACTGGAGTAGCCTGCGATAACGACAGCGTGACGGTATCGATCAATGTGGAGGAGGAGCCGACGGCCGGACTTGACAGTCTGGGCACGGTAGTGTGTGAGGTGGATGTTGCCTATGATCTGAACCAATTACTAAGAAACAATAATAAAGTAGGCAGCTGGCTGAACGACAGTGGTGCTACGGGCTTTGTATCGACGGGTACCTTTAACCCGAACGGTTCAGGTCCTGGTGTATATGCCTTCCGCTACGTGGTAGAAGGGGTAGACTGCGATAATGATACGGCGAACTTCACGGTAGAGGTAGAGCAATCCCCGGAAGCGGGCACAGCGACTGCGGACACGGTTTGTGTGACGGAAACGACCTTCCTACTGAACGGTACATTGAGTGGCGCAGATGCAGGCGGTACCTGGTTGAACCTGAACGGTGCAGCTGGCTTCGATGGGGTAGCGGGCACGTTTGATCCGAATGCTTCAGGCATTGGCGATTATGGTTTCACCTACGTAGTGTTTGGCACGGACTGCGATAACGACAGCGTGACGGTATCGATCAATGTGGAGGAGGAGCCGACGGCCGGACTTGACAGTCTGGGCACGGTAGTGTGTGAGGTGGATGTTGCCTATGATCTGAACCAATTACTAAGAAACAATAATAAAGTAGGCAGCTGGCTGAACGACAGTGGTGCTACGGGTTTTGTATCGACGGGTACCTTCAACCCGAA